>NZ_AP025944.1:5225000-5525000 GCF_024349685.1 Pseudomonas sp. LRP2-20
CCTTCAGGGGTGATCTCCGTTGCCTTGCAATCGGAAGACCTGGGAAGCTTGATGAGCATGGTTGGTCGGCTCCACAGCACTGGATAACGGATGTACCAGTATGACTATGGAGCCGGAGGGTTATTCCAACGTTAAGCGATTTTCACGCTTTGCGCCGGCGAGCCCGCAGCAGGAACTGGATCGGCCCCGATGCCGCATAGGCGAGGAAGATCAGCAGCAGGATGCGCGGTGGGTCGCTGAACACAACGGCAAACACCAGCACCACCGCGAGGATTGCCACGAACGGCACACGCCCCTTGAGGTCCAGCTCCTTGAAGCTGTTGTACTTGATGTTGCTGACCATCAGCATGCCGGCAGCGGCAACCAGCAGTGCCACCAGGAACGACAGCTTGGAGCCCTGGATGCCGTAGTCGCTGAACGCCCACACGGTACCGGCGACCACACCGGCGGCGGCCGGGCTGGCCAGGCCGATGAAGTAGCGTTTATCGGCAGTGCCCACCTGAGTATTGAAACGCGCCAGACGCAGGGCTGCACCGGCCACATAGATGAAGGCGACCATCCAGCCGACCTTGCCCATGTCACCAAGCGCCCAGCCAAAGGCCAGCAAGGCCGGGGCCACGCCGAAGGCGACCATGTCCGACAGCGAGTCGTACTCGGCACCGAAGGCACTCTGGGTATTGGTCATGCGCGCCACACGACCATCAAGGCCGTCGAGCACCATGGCCACGAAGATCGCAATGGCGGCGAAGGCGAAATACTTGCTCGCCTCGCGTGGGTCGCCAGCGCTCTGCGCACTCATCGAGCTGATGATGGAATAGAAACCGGCAAACAGGTTGGCGGTGGTGAATAGGTTGGGCAGCAGGTAGATGCCGCGATGGCGCACCTTGCGCCCTTCGGCGTCATGCCCTTCTTCAACGTGCTCATCGACAGGTAGCAGGCTTTCGGCGTCGGAGGGCTTGTTCGGCTCTTCGGGACGTTCGCTCATGGAGGGTACCTTGCAACAGGATGGAAAATGTTCGACACGGGCCCGCGAAACAGGTTCTGACGGCGGGCCACTGGTCTGCTTTATACCAGAAGCTGACTGCCAGAACGAAAAAACGCGGCCGAAGCCGCGTTTTTCATCTTTCGATAAGACTCAGTTCTTGGTCTTGTCGACGATTTTGTTAGCCGAGATCCACGGCATCATCGAACGCAGTTGCTCGCCGATGATTTCGATGCCGTGAGCGGCGTTGTTGCGGCGCTTGGCGGTCATCGATGGGTAGTTGGTAGCACCTTCGGAGATGAACATCTTCGCGTACTCACCGTCCTGGATGCGCTTCAGAGCGTTGCGCATGGCCTTGCGGGATTCTTCGTTGATGACTTCCGGACCGGTGACGTACTCACCGTACTCGGCGTTGTTGGAGATCGAGTAGTTCATGTTGGCGATGCCGCCTTCGTACATGAGGTCAACGATCAGCTTCAGCTCGTGCAGGCACTCGAAGTAGGCCATTTCCGGCGCGTAGCCAGCTTCGACCAGGGTTTCGAAACCGGCTTTGACCAGCTCTACGGTACCGCCGCACAGAACAGCCTGCTCACCGAACAGGTCGGTTTCGGTCTCGTCTTTGAAGGTGGTTTCGATGATGCCGGTACGGCCGCCACCCACACCCGAAGCGTAGGACAGGGCGACGTTCTTGGCGTTGCCCGAAGCGTCCTGGTAGATAGCGATCAGGTCAGGGATGCCGCCGCCTTTGACGAACTCGGAGCGAACGGTGTGGCCCGGGGCTTTCGGCGCGATCATGATCACGTCGAGGTCGGCACGTGGAACGACCTGGTTGTAGTGGATCGAGAAGCCGTGGGAGAAGGCCAGGGTGGCGCCCTTCTTGATGTTCGGCTCGATCTCGTTCTTGTACAGCGCGCCCTGGAATTCGTCCGGGGTCAGGATCATCACCAGGTCAGCCGCAGCGACAGCGGTAGCAACGTCGGCAACTTTCAGGCCGTGGGCTTCTGCCTTGGCAACGGTGGCCGAACCTTTACGCAGACCGACGGTAACGTCTACACCGGAGTCCTTCAGGTTGCACGCTTGGGCGTGGCCCTGGGAACCGTAACCGATGATGGCGACTTTCTTGCCCTGGATGATGGAAAGGTCGCAGTCTTTATCGTAGAAAACTTTCATGAAAATACCCCTGGTTATATCTCGGCCCCTGCGGAGCCATCGCTAATTTTTGAATTTAGATGCTGAGCACTTTGTCGCCACGGGCAATGCCGGTAACGCCGCTGCGCACGGTTTCGAGAATCGATGCGGTGCCGATCGCCTGGATGAAGCTGTCCAGCTTGTCGCTGGTACCGCTCAGCTGCACGGTGTACACGCTGGCGGTCACATCGACGATCTGGCCACGGAAGATATCCGTGGTGCGCTTGATCTCGGCGCGCTGGGCACCGGTGGCCTTGACCTTGACCAGCATCAGTTCACGCTCGATGTGAGCGCTTTCCGACAGGTCGACGAGTTTCACCACTTCGACCAGTTTGTTCAGGTTCTTGGTGATCTGTTCGATCACTTCGTCATGGCCAACGGTGGTCAGCGTCAGACGAGACAGGGTCGGGTCTTCGGTTGGCGCCACGGTCAGGCTTTCAATGTTGTAGTTGCGCTGGGAGAACAGGCCGACCACACGGGACAGAGCACCAGGTTCGTTTTCCAGCAGCAGGGAAATGATGTGCCGCATATCAGGTACGCTCCGTCTTGCTCAGCCACATGTCACGCATCGAGCCATCCTTGATCTGCATCGGATAGACGTGCTCGCTGCGGTCGACCGCGATGTCGATGAACACCAGGCGGTCCTTCATCGCAAACGCTTCTTCCAGCTTCGGCTTGAGGTCCTTCAGGCTGGTGATGCGGATGCCCACATGGCCATAGGCCTCGGCCAGCTTGATGAAGTCAGGCAGCGACTCGACGTACGAGTGCGAGTGACGACCGTTGTAGGCCATGTCCTGCCATTGGCGGACCATGCCCAGCACACCGTTGTTCAGGTTGACGATCTTCACCGGCAGGCCGTACTGCATGCAGGTAGACAGCTCCTGAATGTTCATCTGGATACTGCCTTCGCCGGTCACACAGGCCACGTCCTGGTCCGGGAAGTTGAGCTTGACGCCCATCGCCGCCGGGAAGCCGAAGCCCATGGTGCCCAGGCCACCGGAGTTGATCCAGCGGTTCGGCTTGTTGAAGCGGTAGTACTGCGCCGCGAACATCTGGTGCTGGCCAACGTCGGAGGTGACGAAGGCATCGCCATTGGTCACTTCGCACAGCGTCTCGATGACTTTCTGCGGTTTGATGACGTTGCCGTCGCCCTTGTCATAAGGGAACAGCTCGCCATTGCCACGCCACTCGTCGATCTGCTTCCACCAGGCATCCAGCGCCGCCTTGTCAGGCTGCTCGCCGATTTCCTTGAGGATGCCGAGCATTTCGCTGAGCACGCTGTCGACCGGGCCGACGATCGGCACATCGGCCTTGATCATCTTGGAGATCGACGCCGGGTCGATGTCGACATGGATGATCTTGGCGTTCGGGCAGAACTTGGCCGGGCCATTGACCACGCGGTCGTCGAAACGCGCACCGACAGCGAAGATCACGTCGGCATTGTGCATGGCCATGTTGGCAGTGAAGCTGCCGTGCATGCCGAGCATGCCGAGGAACTGGCGGTCGGTACCCGGGAAGCCACCCAGACCCATCAGGGTGTTGGTGACTGGCAGGTTCAGCGACTTGGCGATTTCGGTCAGTGCTTCGGAGCCACCACCGAGAATCACACCGCCACCGGCGTAGACGATCGGGCGCTTGGCGGCCAGGAGCATCTCGGCTGCCTTGCGGATCTGGCCGGAGTGACCACGTACAGCCGGGCTGTACGAACGCAGCTTGACCTTCTTCGGATAGACGTACTCGAACTTCTCGGCCGGATTGGTCATATCTTTTGGAATGTCGACCACGACCGGGCCTGGGCGACCGGATTGCGCCAGGTAGAAAGCTTTCTTGAGTACTTCAGGGATCTCGGTCGGGTTCTTGATCATGAAGCTGTGCTTCACGATCGGCCGCGAGATACCGATCATGTCGGTTTCCTGGAAGGCATCGGTACCTACCATGGTGCTAGGCACCTGGCCGGACAGGATGACCATCGGAATCGAGTCCATGTAGGCGGTGGCAATGCCGGTGATGGCATTGGTCGCGCCCGGGCCGGAGGTTACCAGCACCACACCGGCCTTGCCGGTGGCGCGGGCGTAGCCGTCCGCCATATGGGTTGCCGCCTGCTCGTGACGAACCAGGATGTGTTCCACTTCCGGTTCTTTGAACAGTGCGTCGTAAACATGAAGGAGAGCACCACCAGGGTACCCGTAGATGTGCTTAACGCCTTCGTCACGCAAGAAGCGGACGACCATCTCAGCGCCAGATAAAAGCTCCACGTTGTTCACCTCTAAAACGCCAGAATACCGTCCCTAGTGGACGGGTCTTAATAGGTTTACTGCCAAGCAGAGCATGAGCGAACGTTCAGCACTGACTGAGCAAGTATTGGGAGCTCCCCAGAGTGTTGCGGGGTTTTCCCACCCAGCGCGAGGTAACGCGTTGCGGGGTGTAACAGGCGGCGCGGGTGTGCGCCTCATGATCTGCTTAGCGGGTCTGCTTCTGGCAGTCCCTCTACAGCGGAATCTGGATTCTTGTGATTTGGCGCCTACAAGTCAAGAAAAATTATTGCCAATTTTTCCCCAAGATGAATTCCTGCCACCACTAAAAACCGAGTCAGCAGCAGAAAAAATAAGATTTCCATAAAAAAGGGCCACAATCTGCGGCCCTAGAAGGAAAAACTGAAGAAATCAGGCGGAAGGAGCGATCAATTGATCGAATGCTGCCAACAGCCGGCGCAGCTCGCGGCTTTGTTCCGGACGATCGGTGAACACGGTTTCCGCCATCACCAGGATGCTCGAGGCATTGGGCAGCGGATGGCCGAGCTCGATGATGATCTTCATGCGGGGCAGGAAGATCCATTGCAGCCACTGCTCGAAGCTGAGCGTATCGACCGCGAACGGCACGGTACTGGCCAGCGCTTCATCGCTGGGCGGCTCGTCATCCCACCAGCCCTGCACCTGCAGCTCACGCTCGATGAGCAGCAGGTGGTCGGCGATATCGAGAATGCGTTGCTCGACCATCACGAGTTGACCCGCGCTTTCTGCCGCGCCAAGGCGGCACCGGCGCTGTCACCCTGCTTTTCACGGGCCAGGGCGATGGTGTTCCACAGCTCGGCCTGCAGGTCGGGGCGACCGTTGGCATAGGTCAGAGCACGGCGGGCCAGTTGCTCGGCCTGTGGCGCGTCGCCTTGCGACAGGCGCACCTGGGCCAGGCGGAACAGTACCTGCGGCTCGCGCGGGGCGATGCGCTGGGCACGCTCCAGGCTCGACGCGGCACCATTGTAGTCACCGCTGCCTTGCTGCGACTGGGCGGTGGTCAGCAATGCCAGCACCGGGCCGTCGAGCTGCTCATCGGCCGACAGGCCACCGGAAGCCGTGTTGCTGCGCGGAATGCCGGTCGGTGCGCTGGAAGCAGCCGGCGTGCTGTTCATCGAGGCGATATCGAACGGTTCGTCGGCGATCGGGTTGGGGTTGGTAGTCATCGGTGCCGAAGTAACCGGGCCCGGTGTGATCGGGCCGGTGCTGATCGGAGCCGCGCCGCTGCCGGCCGGGAAGGTCTGGATGCCGGCAGCACCGGCACCTTGCGGGATCATCACGGTCACGCCGGAGTCCTCGGGCAGCGACTGCGCCTGCGCGGTGCCGTTGCTCATGCCCGCGGCCGAACGGTGGGCCTGGACACGCTCACTGTTGGACACCCGGGTGCTCGAGTCCACTACCGGGATGTTGCCACGCTGCACGCTGGAGCAACCCTGGAGCACCACCAGCGCCGTCACGGCAGGAAACAGCCACTTATTCAATTTACACCTCATCAATGCTGCGCTGGGCTCAGTTCATCCAGCCCTTGACCCAGTCCATGACCGACTCTACGGGATTCTGCTCGCCGCCGCAGGTTGCACCGGCGGGCGGTTCACTGCCGCGAATATACGGCATCTGCACGGCTCCCGGACAGCTTCTGTCGGAGCCATGGCCACTGTACGGATCGATCCATGCCTGGACCACGTTGTCGGGTTGCGGCATGTCCAGCGGCAGCGGGTCGGCCTTCTTCATGAAGCTGGTCCAGACCTGCAAGGCGCCGGTGGCACCAGTAAATGGCGTTTTGCCGTTATCGTCACGCCCCATCCACACCACCGCCAGCAGATCCTGGCTGAAGCCGGAGAACCAGCTGTCGCGCGAATCGTTACTGGTACCCGTCTTGCCTGCCAGGGTCAGCGAACTCGGCAGCACGTTGTATACCGAGCGGCCGGTACCCTCGCGCATCACCCGCTGCATGGCGTTCTGCACCAGGTAGATGGAACCCGGGTCGAAGGTCTGCTGGATCTGGAACGGGTAGCGCTTGAGTGGCTCACCTTCCGCGGTCAGCACGCTGCGGATGCCACGCATCGGCGTGTTGAAGCCACCGTTGGCGATGGTCTGGTACATGGTCGCGACCTGCATCGGCGACATGCCGCCAGCACCCAGCAGCATCGCCGGGAAGGCCGGCCAGTCGACGTTGACGCCGAGGCGGCCGATGGTCTTGATCACGTTCGGCACACCCACTTCCAGGCCGAGTTTCGCGGTCGACAGGTTCAGCGAGTTGGCCAGGCCCTGGTACAGGTAGATCGTACCGTGCGAGCGCCGGTCATAGTTCTGTGGGCGCCACACTTGGCCGTCGGCACCCTTGACCGAGAACGGCTCGTCCTGCACCCAGCTGGTCAGGGTGTACTTGCTTGGCTGCTCCAGTGCAGTCAGATAGACCGCCGGCTTGACCAGCGAGCCAATCGGCCGCACGGCGTCGATGGCACGGTTGAAGCCGGCAAAGCCGGACTGGCGACTGCCGATCAGTGCCTGAACTTCGCCGGTTTCCGGGTTGGTCACGACCATCGCCGATTCCACCTCGTCGGCACCTTTGCGCCCGGCCAGGCGCTTGAAGGTTTCGGCCATGGAGGTTTCGGCCTTCATCTGCAGGATCGGGTCGAAACTGGTGAAGATGCGCAGGCCTTCTTCGGTCAAGTCTTCGTCGCGGTAATCCTGGCGCAGCTGACGCTTGACCAGGTCAAGGAAGGCCGGGAACGAACTGTCGGCGAGGCTGCCGCGCTTGGTCACGCCCAGCGGCATCTTCTTCGCCGCATCGACTTCCGCCTGGCTGGCCACGCCCTGCTCGGCCACCAGGTCGAGGACCAGGTTACGTCGCGCCAGCGCACGGTCAGGATAACGCCGCGGGTTGTAGTAAGAAGGGCCCTTGACCATGCCGACCAGCAAGGCGATCTGGTGCAGTTTCAGCTCCGACAGCGGCTGGCTGAAGAAGAACTGACTGGCCAGGCCGAAGCCATGCACCGCACGCTGACCATCCTGGCCGACGAACACTTCGTTGAGGTAGGCCTCAAGAATTTCGCGCTTGTCGTAGTGCATTTCCAGCAGCACGGCCATCATCGCTTCGGTCAGCTTGCGGCTGAGGCTGCGTTCGCTGGTCAGGTAGAAGTTCTTCACCAACTGCTGGGTCAGGGTACTGCCGCCCTGGCGCATCGAGCCGGCCGAGGTGTTGACCCACATGGCACGGGCGATGGACTTGGGCGACACACCGAAGTGGCTGTAGAAGTCCCGGTCCTCGGTGGCGACCAGGGTCTCGAGCAGGTACGGCGGCACCTGGTCGATCTTGATCAGGATGCGGTCTTCGAGGTTCTTCGGGTAGATACCGCCGATCATCAGCGGCTCGAGACGTACCACGTCGAGCTTCTTGCCATTGGCGCCGGCAAGGTCTGCCACATAGTCGCCGGAGAAACGCACCCGCACGAATTGCGCAGGCTCCATGCCCTCGTAGAACTGGAAGCCACGGGTGTTGAGGTCGACGGTATTGCCGTTGACCGCCGCCGCGCCCGGGCCGTTGGCCGCGCTTTCACGCCGGTAACCGAGGGCATCGAGCTCGGTGAGGAAGTCGTTCTTGCTCAGTTTCTGGCCGGAGAACAGCTCCAACGGCCGGGCATACACCTTGGCCGGGATGGTCCAGCGCTTGCCGGAGAACTTCTCCTGAACGATGGCATCGAGGTAAACCGCGAAGCCGGCAACGATCACCAGGCCGACCAGGCTGAGCTTCAAAGCCCAGCCCAGCCAGGCGCGCGAGCGGCCGGTCGGGCGTTTCTGAGGGGTACGAGGATTTCGGGTTCGAGTCATGGCGGCGGATTATACGCACTTTATAAAGGGTAGGCAGGCGCCCTCTGGCGGTAGGCAGGGACGGCACCATTGACCATAATGGCGCTTTCGAATTCCCTGACGCCGGAAGGATTTCCCTTGAGCCAAGCCCTAATCACTGCGTTGCAGAACCCTGCCCTGTACCCTCATCCCGTGGACGGGTTCCAACTCATCGAGACGCACATCTCCTGGGTCCTGCTCACCGGCGAGTACGCCTACAAGATCAAGAAGCCGATGAACTTCGGCTTCCTCGACTTCACCAGCCTGGGCCAGCGCGAGCATTTCTGTAACGAAGAGTTGCGCCTGAACCAGCGCCTGACCGAAGGTCTGTACCTTGAAGTCCTGCCGATCACCGGCAGTGCCGAAGCGCCACAGATCGGCGGTGAAGGCGAAGCGATCGAATATGTGCTGAAGATGCGCCAGTTCCCCCAGGGCCAGATGCTCAATACCCTGCAGGCCAATGGCGAGCTGAATACCAGCCACATCGACCAGATGGCCCGGCAGATTGCCGAGTTCCACCTGCAGGCGCCAAAAGTGTCGCCGGAGCACCCGCTGGGTACCCCGGAAAGCGTGATGGCCCCGGTCGAGCAGAACTTCGAGCAGATCCGCCCGTTCCTCAGCGAAAAAGCCGACCTGCAGCAGCTGGACAACCTCCAGGCCTGGGCGCGCAGCAGCTTCGAGCGCCTGCATGGCTTGCTGCAGGCGCGCAAGGCCAATGGTTTCATCCGTGAATGCCACGGTGACATTCACCTGGGCAACGCCACCCTGATCGACGGCAAGGTGGTGATTTTCGACTGCATCGAGTTCAACGAGCCGTTCCGCCTGACCGACGTCTACGCCGACATCGGCTTCCTCGCCATGGACCTGGAAGACCGTGGCCTCAAGTGCCTGGCACGACGCTTCGTCAGCCAGTACCTGGAGCTGACCGGCGACTACGAAGGCCTGGAACTGCTCAACTTCTACAAGGCCTACCGTGCACTGGTACGGGCCAAGGTCGCCCTGTTCAGCATGCCGGCCAATGCCGACGGCGTGCAGCGTGCCACCACCCTGCGCACCTACCGCAACTACGCCAACCTGGCGGAGAGTTACAGCGCCATCCCTTCCCGCCTGCTGGCCATCACCCATGGTGTGTCGGCGGTGGGCAAGAGCCATGTGTCCATGCGCCTGGTCGAGGCGCTGGGCGCGGTTCGCGTGCGCTCGGACGTGGAGCGCAAGCGCCTGTTCGGTGAACAACCGCAACAGAATGCGGGTCAGCTCGCTGCAGGTATCTATGACCAGGACGCCAGCGTGGCGACCTACCAGCGTCTGCATGAACTGGCGGCGACGATCTTGCGTGCTGGCTTGCCGGTGGTGCTCGATGCCACCTACCTCAAGGCAGAACAGCGCCAGGCCGCTGCGGCCGTGGCCAGCGAGACGGGCGTGCCTTTCCTGATCCTCGACTGCCATGCACCGGAAGCGGTGATCGCCAGCTGGTTGAAACAGCGCCAGGCCGAGAACAGCGACCCGTCGGATGCCACCCTGGAGGTCATCAAGGCACAGCAGGCCAGCCGTGAGCCACTGGATGCCCAGGAGCTGCTACACAGCACCCGCATCGATACCCAGGAAGCCAGCGGCATGGACCAGGTGATCGAGCAGATTCGCCAGCGCCTGCCAGGCCTGTAAGTTCGCTTTACGCCTGTTCCGGCCCGTTGCCGGGACAGGCTCCTCCCCCAGGCCAGGACAGCTCGTCGTCCCCGATGGCAAAAGGCCGCGCATTTCCCAACCCCCGCTACACTCCTTTCTGACCTGCTCGCGATTTATCCCCTAGACCCGTTCAGCCATCGCAAGGAGGCTCGATGAACGATGAATTGCAGCATCTGAAGAATCTTGGCAAGACCTCTGCGCAGTGGTTGCATGCGGCCGGTATCCACAGTGCATCGGACTTGCGCCGGCTGGGCGCCGTGGGTGCTTACCAGGCGGTGAAAACACGAGGATTCCGGGCGTCGAAGGTGCTGTTGTACGCCATTGAAGGTGCATTGCTGGACATGCACTGGAACGATTTGCCAGCCGAACGCAAGGAAGCGCTCAATCAACAACTCGATGCGAAATGCCCCATGCAAAAAAATATGAAATAAACGCACGAAGGGGATTGACGCCGTAATGAGAATCGTTATGATTATCACAAATGGTCGCGAGACTGGTTGGATAAACTAAGAGCCCCTGGTTCGGACTCTCAGATTATCTCCTCATCAGGCTAATCACGGTTATTGACCCGGCATTTTGCCGGGTCTTTTTTTGCCCGCAGGTTTACCCCCGCCTTGGCCCGTGACGGCTATTGGCGCAACTGGGCACAATAGTCCTGCTCAGGCATCGCTGCCGTGTACCAGACATAGTCGGCCACCCCAGGCCCGACCTGTTCGCCTGCCTCCACCAGCAGCACTACCTTGCTCACGCCCTTCGCGCCCAGATCGGCGAGATGCAAAGGCACCCCCAGGTCCTTGCGCGCGTGGTACGCACCGGCGAACAGCAATGCTGGCTGCGGCGCTACCAGCAGCCGTTCGGCCATACGCCGATCACGCTGTTGCTGCACAGCCAGCATCGCTGGCAGCTGGCTTTCCGGCAGCAGGCCACAATGCCCCTGTTTCACCTGTTCCAGCAGTGCCGCCCTGACCGCTGGCGCATTTGACCGGGTTCCCGGCAGAGCCGACGGGCGCCGATAGGCCTGGCGCATTTCTGCCGGTGACAGGTTGGCCGCCAGCAGCGGCACAGGGTGTTGCAAGGCCTCCCGCACGATAGGGCCATATAGCTGCCAGTCCCAGCCATCCTCCCAGGCCAACGCCTTGGGCAGGTCATGCGGCAATTGCGCCTGCCCCATGAGCGCATCGACGCGGGCCTGCTGCTCGGGTTGCAGCATTTCCAACAGCAAACTGCCCTGCGCCCGGCGTTGCTGCAGTGCACGCAGCAACCACAGCTGCAAGGCGTGATGGTCCGGGTTGTCATGCTTCTCACCGACCAATACCCGCGGCGCAGCAGCCAAGCCCTCGATCAGCTGTTCAGGGCTGATCACCTGGCCACTGGCCAGATCGAGGATCTGCCCCAGTTCGGCGTTATCCCGCCCTTCGCTGCTCTGCCAGGCAGGCAACGGCGGCAGGCTGGCCTGGCATCCACCCAACGCCAGCGCCAGGCACAGTAATGAACCGCACAGCAAAGGATGAGCCATGGGCAGTGCCTCCTAGCGGGTAATGATCAGCGGGTGGCCCCGCTCCGGGTGTGCCTGAACCAGCACATCAATACCGAATACAGCCTTGAGTGACACAGGCGTCAGTACCTCCTGCGGCGTGGCCAAGGCATGGCAGCGCCCGCTTTCGAGCAGCAGGATGCGATCACAGTAGCGCGCTGCCAGGTTCAGGTCATGCAGGATCACCAGCACGGCGGCGCCACAGTCGGCAAAACGGCGCACGGCGTCCAGGGTCGTGTGCTGATGCAGCGGGTCGAGCATCGATGTCGGCTCATCCAGCAACAGCGTGGTGCCCTCCTCGCCAGGCCAAAGCTGAGCCAGCACGCGGGCCAGATGCACCCTTTGCCGCTCGCCACCCGACAAGGCCAGGTAACTGCGACCCACCAGGTGCGCGGCATCGGCTGCCTGCAGGGCCCCTTCGATGATCTCGGCATCACGCAGTTGCCCGGTGTCGTGAGGCATGCGCCCCATGGCCACCACTTCCTCGACCTTGAACGAGAACCCCAGGCTGGACACCTGCGGCAGCACCGCCAGGCGCCTGGCGCGCGCCTGCCCTGCCCAGTCGGCCAGCGGCCGGCCTTGCAGCGTCACATGCCCGCGATCCGGCGCCAGCTCGCCCGACAAAACACCCAGCAGGCTGCTCTTGCCGGCGCCATTGGGGCCGAGAACGCCTACGACCTGCCCAGGGCTCAGATGCAGATCAATACCGTGCAACACGTCATGGCTGCCCCGCCTCAAGTGCAGCCCTTCGACTTGCAACATCAACTGCGCCCTCGTATCAGCAGAATCAGGAAGAACGGCGCACCGATAAAGGCGGTGACGATACCGATGGGCAGCTCGGCGGGCGCCAGCAGCAGCCGTGCCGCAAGGTCGGCGAACAGCATGAGTATGCCGCCGGCCAGCAACGATGCAGGCAGTACCACGCGGTGATCGGGACCTGCCAGCAAGCGCACCAGGTGAGGTACAAGCAGGCCAATGAACCCGATCAGCCCCGCCGCCGCCACCGCTGCGCCCACACCCAACGCCGTGCAGAACACCAGTTCGCGCTTGAGCCGCTCCACGTCGACGCCCAGGTGCCGTGCCTCCGACTCTCCCAGCAACAACGCATTCAACGCCTTTGCGCGGCGCGGCAACCACATCGCCACACCGCCTGCGATCAGCAGCAAAGGCCAAAGGCGTTCGTAGCTGGCACCGTTGAGGCTCCCCAGGTTCCAGAAGGTCAGCGTACGCAGGGTGGCATCATCGGCCAGGTAGGAAAACAAGCCTACGGCAGCACCGCCCAGCGCAGTCATGGCCACACCGGCCAGCAACATCGTGGCGACATTGGTCTGGCCGTCGCGACGCCCCAGGCGATAGACCAGCGCGGTCACGCCCAGCCCGCCGATGAAGGCACACAGCGACAACAGGTAGGGGGCAAGCGCCTCCGGCATCCCTCCAAGCCAGCTGCCGCCCACGATGGCCACCGCCGCGCCCATCGCCGCCCCAGCGGCAACCCCCACCAGACCAGGGTCGGCCAGCGGGTTACGAAACAGCCCCTGCATGGCCACACCTGACAATGCCAGTACCGCGCCCACTGCCAACCCCAGCAAGGTGCGCGGCAGACGGATCTGCCCGAGGATCATCTCGGCCTGCTGCACGCCGTCTGCAGCAAGCGGCAAACCCAACAGGCGCAGGCCCGCTCGCAGGGTATCGACCAGCGGCAGGCTGACCGGCCCCAAGGCCAGCGACAGCCAGATCGCCAGCAAGCACAGCAGTGTCAGGCAAACAAACAGCGTTCGCGGCTGGATCCGTTGTTTCATTTGGCAGCGCTTGCCGGGTAGAACGCAGTCGCCAAATCCTGCAAAGCGGTTGGCAGGCGCGGGCCAAGGCCACCCACCAGCAAGGTCGGATCGATCGACACCAGGCGCTTGTCACGTACCGCACGGGAGGCAGCCAGCGCCGGGTTTTCTTTGAGTAGCGCCTGCAAGGCCTGCTCGCCGCTCAGCGCACGGTCAGAGAACACCACGACATCCGGGTCGAGCGCCGCCAGCGCCTCATTGGAAAAGTTCTTGTAGCCTTGGTGCTCGGCCAGGTTGCGTGCCCCCGCCTGGCGCAACACCCAGTCCCCTGCCGTGCCCTGCCCGGCAATCAGCGGTTTGGCGCCGGCATGGCCAACCAGCAGCAACACACCTGGCGCCTTGTGATGCTGCTGGGCCTGCTTGACCTGTAATTGCAGCGCTTCGAGTTGCTGGTGATAGCTGGCCGTCAACTGTGCAGCTTTCTCCTCGACGCCCAGCAAAGCGCCCAGGTGCTTGAGGTTCTCGTCCACGGCAGTCAGCTCGGCCTGGCTGGAGAACAGCTCGACACGCACGCCCGCCTTGCGCACCTGCGCCAGCACGGGCGGCGGCCCCATTTCTTCGGTGCCGACCAGCACATCCGGGTGCAGGCTGAGAATGCCCTCGGCCGACAACTGCCGCTGATAACCGATACTTGGCAAAACCTTCAGCGACGCAGGGTGCTGGCTGGTGGTATCGACGCCCACCAGGCGTGGCTCGCCGCCCAGTTCACTGATCCACTCGCTGAGCGCCCCACCCGCACTGACCCAGCGCTGCGGCAGTTCGGCGGCCAAGGCCTGGGTGGCAACAACAAGCGCTGCGCACAGGGCGAGCAAGCCAGCGGGACGGCGCATCATCGGATTCCTTCTGAAGGCGGGCCGCACGCCTTGTGGCGGGCGGCAGAACTGCGCACCATAGGCGGCTGACGCAGCGAATGCGGGCAATTTGATAATTATTCGCATTGAAGCGTCAAGCCATCACTTTGTTTCACGAGCCTTCCCTGCAATGCACTTTCTCTGTCCTTCCGCAGCCCTGGCCGAGGGCCACAGCCGCGCCTTCAGCGTAGACGGCATCGACCTGTTCGGCGTGCGCCGCCACGGTCAGGTGCATCTCTACCGCAACCACTGCCCACATCGCGGCATCCCGCTGAACTGGGCGCCAGACGCGTTTCTTGATGACAGCGCCAGCCTGATCCACTGCGCCCATCATGGCGCGCTGTTTCTGATCGACAATGGCGAGTGCGTGGCAGGCCCCTGCGAAGGCGAGATGCTGCAGGCCCTGGACTGCCATGAAGACAGCCAGGGCATCTGGCTCAAGGGTTGAGCAACACCGGCAGCGGACGGTCGATGACGAGTTGCTCGCTATCCAGGCGCACACCGTACGCCAGCACCTCGACCCCGTCCGCCACCGCAGCGCGCAAGGCGCTGGCATAGGCGTAGTCGATCTCCTCGGCGGGGCGCACGGCCTCGATACCGGTAAGGTTCACACAGTACAGCTGCACGGCACGAATACCCTGGCGGGCCAGGGCCGCCAGCTCGCGCAGGTGCTTGGCGCCACGCTGGGTCACGGCATCCGGGAACGCCGCCACGGCAGTATCCGGATAACCCAGGGTCACGCTCTTGACCTCGACATAGGCCGGCCCGTCGGCGAATTCCAGGCGAAAATCCACCCGGCTGCGTTCTTCGCCATAGGCGACCTCACGTTTAAGCGCGGTAAAGCCGGCCAGCTCATGGATCACGCCGGCGCGCAGTGCCTCTTCCACCAACCCATTGGCCCGCCCGGTATTGATGCAGGCCAGCCGGCCCTGGGGCGTTTCGCTGATTTCCCAGGTACCTGGCAGCTTGCGCTTGGGGTCATTGGAGCGGCTGAACCACACCTGCCCGCCCTCGCGCATGCAATTGAGCATGGAGCCGGTGTTCGGGCAGTGGATGGTCAGTTGCTCGCCATTGGCCAGCTCGATGTCGGCCAGAAAGCGCTTGTAGCGGCGCAGCAGGCGCCCCTGTTCCAGTTGAGGAAAGAACACCCTTTACCCCTGCCAGCTGCGCAGCCCGCGGGCGATGCGTTCGACCGCCTGCTCCAGGCGCGGCAGGCTCTGGGTGTAGGCAAACCGCACATGGTGGCCGGCCAGGTGGCGGCCGAAGTCCAGGCCCGGGGTAAAGGCCAGATGTTCGGTTTCGAGGAAATGCTGGCAGAAGGCAAAGGCATCGCCACCGAATGCACTGATGTCGGCATACAGGTAGAACGCCCCCTGCGGCTCGACGGCAATGCGGAAGCCCAGTTCACGCAAGGCCGGCAACAGATAGTCGCGGCGACGGGCAAATTCGGCACGGCGTTCTTCGAAAATCGCCAGCGTTTCCGGCTGGAAACAAGCCAGTGCCGCATGCTGGGCCATGCTCGGTGCACTGATGTAGAGGTTCTGCGCCAGCTTCTCCAGGTCGGCCACGGCATTGGGCGGTGCCACCAGCCAACCGAGCCGCCAACCGGTCATGCCGAAATACTTGGAAAAACTATTAAGGACAAACGCCGAGTCGTCCACTTCCAGCACACTCGGCGCATCCATGCCGTAGGTCAGGCCGTGGTAGATCTCGTCCACCACCAGGTGACCATGGCGCTCATGGGTGGCCTTGGACAGGCTGGCCAGCTCGTCGCGGCCCAGTACGGTGCCGGTCGGGTTGGCAGGCGAAGCGACCAGGGCGCCGACACTGTCCTTGTCCCAGTAGCGCTCGACCAGGTCGGCGGTCAGCTGATAGTTGACCTCAGGCCCCACCGGCACCAGCTGCGCGCCGCCTTCGACCAGACGCAGGAAATGGCGGTTGCACGGATAGCCCGGGTCGGCCAGCAGCCAGTGCTTGCCGGGGTCGACCAGCAGGCTGCTGGCCAGCAGCAATGCACCGGAACCGCCCGGTGTGACCAGAATCCGTTCTGGGTCGACTTGCAGGCCATAGCGCTGACCATAGAAGCCGGCGATGGCTTCGCGCAGCGCTGGCAGCCCGCGGGCGGCGGTATAGCGGGTATGCCCGGCGGCCAACGCGGCCTGGCCTGCCGCGACGATCGGTGCGGCGGTGGTGAAATCCGGCTCGCCGATTTCCAGATGGATCACATCATGACCGGCCGCTTGCAGCTCGTTGGCCCGCGCCAGCAACGCCATGACGTGGAAGGGTTCGATGGCGCGGCTGCGCGCACTGTAGGGGTGGGCCATGACCTTCTCTCAAATGGGTCTAAACTGTTGATTCTACCTTTGCACGGCAGCGAACGTGAGGCGCTTACCGCTGTCAACTGCTAAGGTCGGGCGGGGTAGCGCACCCCCGATCTATCTGGTAAGTTCGGCGGCTCGCAGTCGCAGGGCCGGCGGGTGCCGGAGATGGAGCAGCCTGCGCATTGGATCAGATGAGTGAGAGGCGGTCTATTCATGTCCACCGTAGAAAAGCAAAAAACCGGTCAGACCATGTACGGTGTCGAGCCCTATAAAGAGACCAAGGGCGAAGAGTACATGGGCGAGCCCATGAAGACGCACTTCACCAAGCTTCTCAATGCTTGGAAAGGCGAGCTCATGCAGAGTGTCGACCGCACCGTAGACCACATGAAGGACGAAGCTGCGAACTTCCCGGACCCGGCCGACCGCGCCAGCCAGGAAGAAGAGTTTGCCTTGGAGCTGCGCAATCGCGATCGCGAGCGCAAGCTGATCAAGAAGATCGACAAGACGCTGCAGAAAATCCAGGACGAAGAGTACGGCTGGTGCGACTCCTGTGGTATCGAGATCGGCCTGCGCCGTCTGGAAGCCCGTCCGACCGCCGACCTGTGCTTCGACTGCAAGGAAATCTCGGAGAAAAAGGAAAAGACCGTCGGCAAAGGCTGACCCTTCTCCCATCCGAACGGGGCGCATCTTGCGCCCCGTTTCATTTATATGCCCGGCAACGCCATGAAAGACTCCCGTTACATCGGACGCTTCGCCCCTACCCCGAGCGGTTTTCTGCACTTCGGCTCGCTGGTCGCCGCCCTTGCATCCTGGCTTGACGCCCGCGCTGAGGGCGGTCGCTGGCTGCTACGCATGGAAGACACCGACCCGCCCCGGGAAATGCCCGGGGCCCGTGATGCGATCCTGCAGACCCTCGAGCGCTACGGCCTGGAGTGGGACGGCGAAGTGGTGTACCAGAGTCAGCGCCACGACGCCTATGCCGCGGTGGTCGACCGCCTGTTCAGCATGGGCCTGGCCTACGCCTGCACCTGCTCACGCAAGCAGCTGGAGGGCCACAACGGCATCTACCCAGGGTTTTGCCGTAACGCCGGGCATGCCCGAGAAGGCGCAGCGATCCGGCTGCGCGTGCCTGAGCTGATCTACCGCTTTACCGACCGGGTTCAGGGCGAGTTTCAACAGCATCTGGGGCGTGAAGTGGGCGATTTCATCATCCAGCGGCGTGACGGGCTGTACGCCTATCAACTGGCGGTGGTGCTGGATGATGCCTGGCAGGGTGTGACCGACATCGTGCGCGGGGCGGACCTGCTCGACAACACCCCGCGCCAGTTGTACCTGCAGGAGTTGCTGGGCTTCTCGCAGCCGCGTTACCTGCATATTCCGCTGATCGTGCAGCCAGATGGGCACAAGCTGGGCAAGTCGTACCGTTCGCCGCCGTTGCAGGCGGAGCAGGCGACACCTTTGCTGCTGCGCGCGTTGCGGGCCTTGGGGCAGGAAGCGGAGCCGGAGTTGCTGCTGGCAACGCCGGCTGAAGTACTTGCGGTAGCCCGCAAGCAGTGGCGGCCAGAGGCGATTGCCCGGCAGGCCACTGTTCCAGAGGCGGACTTGCACTAACGCAGGTCCGGCCTATTCGCGGGCAAGCCCGCTCCCACAGGGTCAGCACCGTTTCTGTGGGAGCGGGCTTGCCCGCGAATGGGCCGAAACAGGCAATCTACCCTTCAAAAACAAAAGCCCAATAAATTCAAACTCTTGGCGAACCCTATGGATTACCGCTAGCATCGCCACAGTCAATTGCGCCAATAATAAGTCCAAGCCCGCAGCGCCCAACCATCGAGGCCAGCATGTACATCTATCGTTTGGTCCTGCTTCTGGTCGTGGGGATCTACCTGTTCTCCCCGGCCATCATGGACTGGTGGATCGAACCGACCGGTGCCTGGTACCGCCCTTACCTGCTCTGGCTGATCCTGATCGTCGTCACCTTCATCCTGCAGAGCCAACGAGATGCCGATGAGCTTTAGCCTGACCCAGATGATCCTGATCAGCGCCGCGTACCTCATGGTGCTGTTCGGCGTGGCCTGGATCAGCGAACGTGGGCTGATCCCGCGTTCGATCATTCGCCACCCGCTGACCTACACCCTGTCGCTGGGCGTCTACGCCAGTGCCTGGGCTTTCTATGGCTCGGTGGGCCTTGCCTATCAATATGGCTACGGCTTCCTCGCCTGTTACCTGGGGGTGTCCGGCGCATTCCTGCTGGCGCCGGTGCTGCTGTATCCGATCCTCAAGATCACCCGCACCTACCAGCTGTCGTCGCTGGCCGACCTGCTGGCGTTCCGCTTTCGCAGCACCTGGGCTGGCGCGCTGACCACGCTCATCATGCTGATCGGCGTGCTGCCCCTTCTGGCCCTGCAGATCCAGGCGGTGGCTGACTCGATCAGCATCCTCACCGGCGAGCCGGTCAAGGCACGGGTGGCCTTTGCCTTCTGTACCCTGATCATCCTGTTCACCATCTTCTTCGGCTCGCGCCATATCGCCACGCGCGAGAAACATGAAGGCCTGGTGTTCGCCATCGCCTTCGAATCGGTGATCAAGCTGCTGGCCCTGGGCGGCATCGGCCTGTATGCGCTGTATGGCGTGTTCGGCGGCCCGCACCAGCTGGAGGTGTGGCTGCTGCAGAACCAGACCGCCCTGGCGGCGCTGCACACACCGCTGCAGGAAGGCCCATGGCGCACCTTGCTGCTGGTGTTCTTCGCCTCGGCCATCGTCATGCCGCACATGTACCACATGGCCTTCACCGAAAACCTCAACCCGCGCTCGCTGGTCAGCGCCAGCTGGGGCCTGCCGCTGTTCCTGCTGCTGATGAGCCTGGCCGTGCCGCTGGTGCTGTGGGCCGGCCTGCGCCTGGGCGCCAGCACCAACCCGGAATACTTCACCCTGGGCCTGGGGATCGCTGCCAACAACCAGGCGTTGGCCTTGCTGGCCTATGTTGGCGGGCTTGCGTCCGCCAGCGGGCTGATCATCGTCACCACCCTTGCGTTGTCGGGCATGGCCCTCAACCACCTGGTGCTGCCGCTGTACCAGCCACCGGCCGAAGGCAACATCTACCGCTGGCTGAAATGGACCCGCCGGGCGCTGATCGTCGCCATCATCACAGCCGGGTTCGTCTTCTACCTGACCCAGAACAACCACCAGAGCCTGGCCAACCTGGGTATCGTGGCCTTCGTCGCCACCTTGCAGTTCCTGCCTGGCGTGCTGTCGGTGCTGTACTGGCCGACCGCCAACCGCCGCGGCTTCATCGCCGGGCTGCTGGCCGGGACCCTGGTCTGGATGGTGACCATGCTGCTGCCGCTGCTGGGCAACCTGCAGGGTTTCTACATTCCGCTGCTGGACATGATCTATGTGCTCGACGACACCAGCTGGCACATGGCGGCCATCGCTTCGCTGGCGGCCAACGTCCTGCTGTTCACACTGATTTCGCTGTTCACCAATGCCAGCACCGAAGAGGTCAGCGCCGCCGAAGCCTGCGCCGTGGACAATGTGCGCCGCCCCCAGCGCCGCGAGCTGCATGCCGCCTCGCCGCAGGAATTCGCCACCCAGCTGGCAAAACCCTTGGGCGCCAAGGCGGCGCAGAAAGAAGTCGAGCAGGCCCTGCGCGATCTCTACCTGCCGTTCGACGAGCGCCGCCCCTACGCCTTGCGCCGCCTGCGTGACCGTATCGAGGCCAACCTCTCCGGCCTGATGGGGCCGAGCGTGGCCCAGGACATGGTCGAGACGTTCCTGCCATACAAGTCCGGCAACGAGAACTACGTTACCGAGGACATCCACTTCATCGAAAGCCGCCTGGAAGACTACCACTCGCGCCTCACCGGCCTGGCCGCCGAGCTCGACGCCCTGCGCCGTTACCACCGCCAGACCCTGCAGGAGCTGCCCATGGGCGTCTGCTCGCTGGCCAAGGACCAGGAAATCCTGATGTGGAACAAGGCCATGGAAGAGCTGACCGGCATCGCTGCCAAGCACGTGGTCGGCTCGCGCCTGGAGACCATCGGTGAACCCTGGCGTGGCCTGCTGCAAGGCTTCATCAACGTGCCCGACGAACACCTGCACAAGCAGCGCCTGGCACTGGACGGCCAGCCGCGCTGGCTGAACCTGCACAAGGCAGCCATCGACGAGCCCCTGGCTCCGGGCAACAGCGGCCTGGTGCTGCTGGTCGAAGACCTGACCGAAACCCAGGCCCTGGAAGACAAGCTGGTGCACTCCGAGCGCCTGGCCAGCATCGGCCGCCTGGCTGCCGGCGTGGCCCACGAAATCGGCAATCCGATCACCGGCATCGCCTGCCTGGCGCAGAACCTGCGCGAAGAGCGTGAAGGCGATGGCGAAATCATCGAGCTGTCCAGCCAGATCCTTGAACAGACCAAGCGTGTGTCACGCATCGTCCAGTCGCTGATGAGCTTCGCCCACGCCGGCGGCAGCCATCAGAACAGTGAAGAGCCGGTGTGCCTGGCCGAGGTGGCGCAGGACGCCATCGGTCTGCTGGCATTGAACCGGCGCAATTTCGAAGTACAGTTCTTCAACCTCTGCGACCCGGACCACTGGGCCGAGGGCGATCCTCAACGCCTCGCCCAGGTGCTGATCAACCTGCTCTCCAACGCCCGCGACGCATCAAAGCCCGGCAGTGCCGTGCGTGTGCGCAGCGAAGCCAATGAGCACACCGTCGACCTGATCGTCGAGGACGAGGGCAGCGGGATTCCGAAGAACATCATGGACCGCCTGTTCGAACCGTTCTTCACCACCAAGGACCCAGGCGAGGGAACCGGACTGGGGCTCGCTCTGGTCTATTCCATCGTGGAAGAGCATTATGGGCAAATCACCATCGACAGCCCGGCCGACATCGAACGGCAACGTGGCACCCGGATCCGCGTGACCCTGCCCCGGCATGTCGTAGCGACGTCCCCTGAAATTCGAGACCGTCGAGAGAATTGAATCAATGCCGCACATTCTGATCGTCGAAGACGAAACCATCATCCGCTCGGCCCTGCGTCGGCTGCTCGAACGGAACCAGTACCAAGTCAGCGAAGCCGGCTCGGTGCAGGAAGCCCAGGAACGCTTCAGCATTGCCACCTTCGACCTGATCGTCAGCGACCTGCGCCTGCCAGGCGCCCCGGGCACCGAGCTGATCAAGCTTGGCCAGGGCACCCCGGTGCTGATCATGACCAGCTACGCCAGCCTGCGCTCGGCGGTGGACTCGATGAAGATGGGCGCGGTGGACTACATCGCCAAACCCTTCGACCACGATGAAATGCTCCAGGCCGTGGCGCGCATCCTGCGCGACCGGCAGAACGCACCGGCTGCCACCCCCGCCCCGGCCGCCGAGCCGCGGGCCAACGGCAAGGCCGCGCCAGCCGACAAGGGTGCCACTGCCGCCAACGGCGAGATCGGCATCATCGGTTCGTGCCCGCCGATGCAGGACATGTACAGCAAGATCCGCAAGGTAGCGCCCACCGACTCCAACGTGCTGATCCAGGGCGAGTCGGGCACCGGCAAAGAGCTGGTCGCCCGTGCCCTGCACAACCTGTCGCGGCGTGCCAAGGCGCCGATGATCTCGGTGAACTGCGCGGCCATTCCGGAAACCCTGATCGAATCGGAACTGTTCGGCCACGAAAAAGGCGCATTTACCGGCGCCAGTGCCGGCCGTGCCGGCCTGGTGGAAGCCGCCGATGGTGGCACCCTGTTCCTCGACGAGATCGGTGAGTTGCCGCTCGAAGCCCAGGCCCGCCTGCTGCGCGTGCTGCAGGAAGGCGAAATCCGCCGGGTCGGTTCGGTACAGTCGCAAAAGGTCGACGTGCGCCTGATCGCCGCGACCCACCGCGACCTGAAGAACCTGGCCAAGGCCGGGCAGTTCCGCGAAGACCTTTATTACCGCCTGCACGTGATCGCTTTGAAGTTGCCGGCCCTGCGCGAGCGCGGCAGTGACGTCAACGAGATCGCCAACGCCTTCCTCGCCCGCCAGAGCGCACGCATCGGCCGTGACGACCTGCACTTCTCGGCCGAAGCCGAGCAAGCCATTCGTCATTACAGCTGGCCGGGGAACGTACGCGAACTGGAAAACGCCGTTGAGCGCGCAGTGATCCTCAGCGAGAGCGCGGAAATTTCCGCCGACATGCTGGGCATCGACATCGAGCTGAGCGACCTCGAGGAAGATGACATCCTCGACAATGCCCTGGTAGCGGCCAGCGCCAGCGCCAACAGCGCCAGCCACGAGCCGACCGAGGACCTGTCGCTGGAGGACTACTTCCAGCATTTCGTGCTCGAGCACCAGGACCACATGACCGAGACCGAGTTGGCACGCAAGCTGGGTGTCAGCCGCAAGTGCCTGTGGGAACGGCGCCAGCGCCTGGGCATCCCGCGGCGCAAGAGCAACGCGACCAGCGACAACTGAGTACGTCTCAAGGCATTTTGCGCCTTTGAGACCCAGCGCCGCCCGCGCGGCGCATCGCGAGCTGCGCTCGCTCCTACATCTGTTTCGGGCCAGTTACGCCCGTGACAGGCGCGCGGGACCGCCTTGTTGGTACAACGCCATATTGCGCCATGCGCCAAGGCGTTCGCGCACAAATCCTCCAGGCATGATTGGCCCGAAACAAACGTAGGAGCGAGCGCAGCTCGCGATGCGCCGCGCGGGCGGCGCTCGATCTGACAGGCGACAAAGATGTCGCGCCAAGCCCCCCAGGTAACACACCAGTTCCCGCACAAATCTGTTACCCAACCTTTGCGCCGTAACAGTCCCCGAGGCGTACGGTAACGAAAAATCCACATTTCCAGCCCGCCGCCAACCGCTAAATTCCTCCAACCCCTTGATTTCATTGGATTTCGAAAAGTTGGCACGGCACCTGCTATATGTCTGGTACAAGAACAATAACAAGCACAGCAACTCAGAATAAGAACAAGACGAAACGGCTCACGCACAATAAAAACAAGACGGCGGAGGCGCAGCTAACTGATTCTTTTGGAGAGGATGCGTGTTTGGGGCTTGCCCCACGACCAGGCAGAGAACAACAAAAACTGCACTTAAAAGCAGCGCCTGAACTGGTTGGATCGAAGGATCAACGTGACATCAGCGGCCAAAGCAATCCGTTTGCTCTTTACCCCTGGATTGGGGGTCGTCCACAAGCTTCGAGATTTGTGGGCAGGGCACTCAACAAAAACAAGAAGCCCAGTAAAAAAACAATAAGAGCACGCAACGACTTCTTGGGGAGCTTAGGCTCCCCTTGTCGTTTCTCCCCTTCCAGCAGCCCTTCCTGCCAACGCCTACACCATTCCCTGAGTAAATGCTAGAATCCCCGCCCATCATGCGGCCATTCTCCTATTCTTGGCCGATCATTCCTTCAAACAGTGCATCCCATGCTGAAGAAGCTGTTCCAGTCTTTCCGCCCTCCCGTACCGGGCCAGCACCACCGGCGCACCACGCCTGAGGTGATCAACAAGAGCCAACACTCGCTGCAACGCCACCAGTTCAGCCGCCACGCGGTGAACATCGTCGAGCGCCTGCAGAGTGCGGGCTACCAGGCATATCTGGTCGGTGGCTGCGTCCGCGACCTGATGCTGGGCATCACGCCCAAGGACTTCGACGTCGCCACCAGTGCCACGCCCGAGCAGGTCCGTGCCGAATTCCGCAACGCGCGCATCATTGGCCGGCGCTTCAAGCTGGTCCACGTGCATTTCGGACGTGAAATCATCGAGGTCGCCACCTTCCGCGCGCACCACTCGGAAGAAGACCAGGGCGACAGCCACCGTTCGTCGCACAACGCCAGTGGTCGCATCCTGCGTGACAACGTGTACGGCACCCTCGAAGAAGACGCGCAACGCCGCGACTTCACCATCAATGCCCTCTACTACGACCCGGTCAGCGAACGCATTCTCGACTACGCCAACGGCGTGCACGATGTGCGCAACCGCCTGTTGCGCCTGATCGGCGACCCGACCCACCGCTACCAGGAAGACCCGGTGCGCATGCTGCGTGCTGTGCGCTTCGCCGCCAAGCTCGACTTCGGCATCGAGAAGCACACCTACCAGCCGATCCGCAAACTGGCCCCGTTGCTGCGCGAGATCCCGCCAGCGCGCCTGTTCGAGGAATGTCTCAAGCTGTTCCTCTCCGGCCAGGGCGCCATTGCCTTCGAAATGCTGGTCGACCTGGAGTTGTTCGAGCCGCTGTTCCCGGCCAGTGCCCATGCCCTGGACGAGCGCCCGACCTACACCCATACCCTGATCAGCCAGGCGCTGAACAACACCGACCTGCGCGTCAAGCAAGGCAAGCCGGTTACTCCGGCCTTCCTGTTCGCCGCCCTGCTCTGGCCAGCCCTGCCAAGCCGCGTGCTGCATCTGCAGAACCAGGGCGTGCCGCCGATCCCGGCCATGAACGGTGCTGCCCACGACCTGATCGCCGAGCAATGCGCGCGTATCGCCATTCCCAAGCGCTTCACCCTGCCGATCCGCGAGATCTGGGACATGCAGGAACGCCTGCCGCGCCGCAGTGGCAAACGCGCTGATCAGTTGCTCGACAACCCGCGCTTCCGCGCCGGCTACGACTTCCTGCTGCTGCGCGAAAGTGCGGGCGAGGAGACCGATGACCTCGGCCAGTGGTGGACCGATTACCAGGATGCCAACGACAGCGAGCGCCGCGAGATGATCCGCGAGCTCGGCAGCCGTGACGAAGGCACGGGGGCCGGCCCGCGCAAACGCAAGCGCAGTGGCAGCAAGCGCAAACGCAGCGGCGGTGACGAGGCGTTCGAGTGACCACGCGCGCCTTCATCGGCCTCGGTAGCAATCTGGACGCCCCCGCAGAACAGCTGCGCAGCGCCCTGCAGGCGCTCGACCAGATTGCCGACAGCCGCCTGGCGGGTGCTTCAGCCTTGTACACCAGCGATTCGCTGCTGCCCGGCCAGCCGCGCTACACCAACGCCGTGGCCGCGCTCGACACCGGGTTGGCGCCATTGGACCTGCTCGATGCCTTGCAAGCCATCGAGAACGACCAGGGCCGGGTGCGCAAGGAACGCTGGGGGCCACGCACCCTCGACCTGGATATCCTCCTGTTCGGTGACCAGGTCATCGACGTGCCACGCCTGCAGGTGCCGCACTACCACATGCACGCACGCCCCTTCGTGCTGTACCCCTTGGCCGAACTGGTGGCAGGCGACTTCTGCCTGGCCGACGGCCGTGCGCTCGCCCAACTGCTCGAAGCCTGCCCGTTCGTCGGCCTGGAACGCCTGTAAACCGGGCGTTTGAGACATTCATAAGGGCACGGTAACGCCAGTAACACCCCGTTAGTAACAATGCGGTAACAGGGTGATTGACTTCCCCCACCTCGCTCACGACTATAGGCGTCCCGTGTGGCACCAAAGTGCCGCATACCCGTATTTAGGCCCGGACGGACCTGTGCCCGAACATCACGCGCGATGATGTGCCGCTCCGGAAGATGACTACACGCGTTGTATGCAGTCGTTTTTCACAGCGCCTGAACGAGGATTTTCCTACATGCCTGAAGTAACCCTGACCACCCTGCATGGCCTCAAGGCCAAGGGTGAAAAGATCACCATGCTGACCTGCTACGATGCGACCTTCGCCAAGGCCTGCAGCCAGGCCGGCGTCGACGTGTTGCTGGTGGGCGACTCCCTGGGCATGGTCCTGCAGGGCCATGACAGCACGCTGCCCGTCACCACTGCCGAGATGGCCTACCACACCGCCTGCGTCAAGCGTGGCAACGATGGCGCGCTGATCCTCGCCGACCTGCCGTTCATGGCCCACGCCACCCCCGAGCAGGCCTTTGCCAACTGCGCCACGCTGATGCAGGCCGGCGCCCACATGATCAAGCTCGAAGGCGCCGCCTGGCTGGCCGAAACCATCCGCCTGCTGGCCGAACGCGGCGTACCGGTGTGCGCGCACATGGGCCTCACCCCGCAGACCGTCAATGTGCTGGGCGGTTACAAGGTCCAGGGCCGACAGGAAGCGCAGGCGCGGCAGATGCGTGCCGACGCCATTGCCCTGGAACAGGCCGGCGCGGCGATGCTGCTGCTGGAGTGCGTACCCAGCGAGCTGGCTGCGGAAATCACCCAGGCGGTGAACATTCCGGTGATCGGCATTGGCGCCGGTAGCGCCACCGACGGCCAGGTGCTGGTGCTGCACGATATGCTCGGCCTGTCGTTGAGCGGCCGGATGCCAAAGTTCGTGAAGAACTTCATGGCAGGCCAGCCCGACATCCAGAGCGCCCTCGCCGCCTATGTCAAGGCCGTCAAGGACGTTACCTTCCCCGCCGCCGAACACGGATTCAGCGCATGAACACAGTCAAGACCGTCCGCGAACTGCGTGCCGCCGTCGCCCGTGCCCGCAGTGAAGGCAAGCGCATCGGCTTCGTGCCGACCATGGGTAACCTGCACAGCGGCCACGCCGCGCTGGTAACCAAGGCCGCCCAACGTGCCGATTTCGTGGTCGCCAGCATCTTCGTCAACCCACTGCAGTTCGGTGCCAACGAAGACCTCGACAAATACCCGCGCACCCTCGCCGCCGACCAGCAACGCCTGCTTGATGCCGGCTGCCACCTGCTGTTCGCGCCCACCGTGGAAGAGATGTACCCCGACGGCATGGCCGTGCAAACCCGCGTCAGTGTGCCCGGCCTCTCCGAGGGCCTGTGCGGTGCCAGCCGCCCCGGGCACTTCGAAGGCGTGGCGACCGTGGTCAGCAAGCTGTTCAACATGGTCCAGCCAGACCTGGCTGTGTTTGGCGAGAAGGACTACCAGCAGCTGGCGGTGATTCGAGCCATGGTGCGCGACCTGAACATGCCGATCCAGATCATCGGTGAGCCTACCGTGCGCGCCGAGGATGGCCTGGCGCTGTCGTCGCGCAATGGTTACCTGACCCCTGAGCAGCGCAGCACGGCACCGGTGGTGTATCGCACCCTGAAACAGATCGGCGAAGCGCTTGGCCGCGGCCAGGTGGATTTCGCGGCACTGATCGAACAAGGCAAGGCTGATCTGGTCGCTGCTGGCCTGCGCCCGGATTACCTGGAAGTGCGTCACGCGGTGAACCTGCGCCCGGCCACTTTCGGCGACCGCGACCTGGTGATTCTGGTGGCGGCCTACCTGGGTAACACTCGCCTGATCGACAACCTGTATCTGCATCTGGACGAAAAGACCGCATAACCTTCCGGGGCTGCTTCGCAGCCCATTCGCGGGCAAGTCGGGGCGCCGAACCGCCGCTCCCACACGATTATCACCAGCTTCCAGGCGTGCGCCGTACTTGTGGGCGCCGCGCTTGCCGGCGATGGGCCGCGAAGCGGCCCCAACATTCTTGCGTTTGACATGGGTCGATAGCGATCACTTATATACCGGGGCCGCTTCGCGGCCCATCGCCGGCAAGCGCGGCTCCCACATCGTGGACTGCCCCCAAGAAGTTGGACAAAAAATCCAACCCTTGGGGGACCTATGGGCAAGTACACAGAGCAGTTCAAGCTCACAGCCATCACCGCTTACCTGGATGGCAATAATGGCTTCCGAAAGGTAGCCCAACATTTCGGTATCGACTTCAGCCTGCTGCGCCGATGGGTTTCCAGCTATCAGCGCAATTCCAGCCTTCCTCCACGTTCGCCTGGGCGGGGTTATGACGACGGTTTTAAGCGGCAGGTGGTCAGCTACATGCACGAGCATCGTCTTTCTATGCGGCAAACCGCAGCGCATTTTGGCCTCGGCCAATCGTCGCGGATAGGCAACTGGCAGCGGCAGTACTACAGTGGTGACCTTGTAGCTCCCGTCGACCGCCAGAAAAAGCCGATCAAAGTGCCGAAGAAGATCAAACCTGCAAAACCCACAGATACCGACGACTCGCAAAAGTCCCGAGACCAACTGATCGCGGAGCTCGAATACCTGCGCATGGAGAATGCTGTTTTAAAGGAGCTCAAGGCTTTACGGGAGGAAAAG
This sequence comes from Pseudomonas sp. LRP2-20, assembly GCF_024349685.1. Taxonomy (NCBI): domain Bacteria; kingdom Pseudomonadati; phylum Pseudomonadota; class Gammaproteobacteria; order Pseudomonadales; family Pseudomonadaceae; genus Pseudomonas; species Pseudomonas sp. LR2-20. Next base: position 5,253,492 of record NZ_AP025944.1, read on the forward strand.
GAACGAATATCGGGGAAAAAGCCCTGATCGTTTCCAGGCTCAAGCGTAGATTTCCTTTGCCTGACCTGCTGGGGCTGGTCGGGCTGGCTCGCAGTACCTTTTATTATCAGGTGCAAAGCCAGCAGAAGCCGGACAAATATGCCGAGCTTAACGAGAAGATTCAGCAGATCTATCACAAAGAGAAAGGGCGCTACGGCTATCGACGCGTTGCACTCGTGATTAGAAAGGAGGGGGTGCAGGTCAACAAGAAGGTCATCGAGAAACTGATGGCTGCCCTAGGGCTGAAGTCACTGGTACGCCCCAAGAAATATCAGTCCTACCGAGGTGCCGTGGGCAAGATAGCGGCGAATTTGCTGGAGCGAAATTTCGTCGCCCAGCGTCCTAACCAAAAATGGGTGAGTGACGTAACCGAGTTCAAGGTGGCTCAACAGAAGCTCTATCTTTCGCCAGTGATGGACTTGTACAACGGGGAAATCATCGCCTATGAGACGGCTAGCCGCCCCCAGTACAGCCTGGTTGGAAATATGCTGGATAAGGCACTCAATACCTTGGGAGAAAAGCCGAAGCTAGTGCTCCACACCGACCAGGGATGGCAGTACCAGCAGGCTCAATATCGTCACAAGCTTCGCAGTCGCGGCGTGAAACAGAGCATGTCTCGTAAAGGCAATTGCCTGGACAATGCGGCTATGGAAAGCTTCTTCGGGACGCTCAAGTCAGAGTTTTTCTACCTAAAGCGTTTCGAGAGTATTGATGAATTGAAAGCAGGCCTGGATGAGTACATTCACTACTACAACCATGACCGCATCAAGCTGAAGCTCAATGGCCTGAGCCCTGTCGAGTACAGGACCCAGGCGGCAGCTTAAAACTGTCCAACTTTTGGGGGGCAGTCCATCGCGCGCCAGCTTTTGCAATCAAGCGAGACAGTTGCTCCCACATGCCTATAATGATGGCCAGTCTGAACCCGGCAATCACTGCCCTGTCCAAGGCTCACCACGCATCAAGGAATTCCGCGCAATGGCGTATTACCGTACCCCCCACGATGTGACGGCCCTGCCTGCCTGGCAGGCCCTGCAGAAACACCGCGACGCCATGCAAGGCTTCAGCATGCGCGAAGCCTTCGCCGCCGATGCCAAACGCTTCGATCAGTTCTCCCTGAGCAGCTGCGGCCTGTTCCTCGACTACTCGAAAAACCTGATCACCGACGAAAGCCGCAACCTGCTGGTGAACCTGGCCGAACAAGTCGGCCTGCAGGATGCGATCAAGTCGATGTTCAGCGGCGAGATCATCAACGCCTCGGAAGGCCGCCCGGTGCTGCACACCGCGCTGCGCCGCCCGGTGGGCGACAAGCTCAGCGTCAATGGCGTCAACGTGATGCCGGAAGTGCACAAGGTGCTCAACCAGATCACCGAGCTGGTCGGCCGCATTCATGACGGCCTGTGGCGTGGCTACAGCGAAAAACCGATCACCGATGTGGTCAACATCGGCATCGGCGGCTCGTTCCTCGGCCCCGAGCTGGTCTCCGAAGCCCTGTTGCCTTATGCCCAGCGCGGCGTGCGCTGCCATTACCTGGCCAACATCGACGGCAGCGAATTCCATGAGCTGTCGGCCAACCTGCGCGCCGAAACCACGCTGTTCATTGTCTCGTCGAAGTCGTTCAACACCCTCGAGACCCTGAAGAACGCCATGGCCGCGCGTACCTGGTACCTGGCCCAGGGCGGCTCGGAAGCCGAGCTGTACCGCCACTTCATCGCGGTGTCCAGCAACAAGGCCGCCGCCGTGGCCTTCGGTATCCGTGAAGAGAACATCTTCCCGATGTGGGACTGGGTAGGCGGGCGCTACTCGCTGTGGTCGGCCATCGGCCTGCCGATCGCCCTGGCCATCGGCACTGCCAACTTCAAGGAACTGCTGTCGGGTGCCTACACCATGGACCAGCATTTCCAGACCGCGCCGTTCGACAAGAACATGCCGGTGCTGCTGGCCCTGCTGGGTATCTGGTATGGCAACTTCTGGGGCGCAAGCAGCCACGCGATCCTGCCGTACGACCACTACCTGCGCAACATCACCAAGCACCTGCAACAGCTGGACATGGAGTCCAACGGCAAGAGCGTGCTGCAGGATGGCACCCCGGTCAAAACCGATACCGGCCCGGTGATCTGGGGCGGCGTCGGCTGCAATGGCCAGCATGCCTACCACCAGTTGCTGCACCAAGGCACCCAGCTGATCCCGGCCGACTTCATCGTGCCAGTGGTGAGCTTCAATCCGGTGGCCGACCACCATCAGTGGCTGTACGCCAACTGCCTGTCGCAGAGCCAGGCGCTGATGCTCGGCAAGACCCGTGAAGAAGCCGAGGCCGAACTGCGCCAGAAGGGCCTGAACGAAGCGGACATTGAAAAGCTCGCACCGCACAAGGTGATCCCCGGCAACCGCCCGAGCAACACCCTGGTGGTCGAGCGCATCAGCCCGCGCCGCCTGGGCGCGCTGGTGGCGATGTACGAGCACAAGGTGTTCGTGCAGAGCGTGGTCTGGGGCATCAACGCCTTCGACCAGTGGGGCGTGGAGTTGGGCAAGGAGCTGGGCAAGGGCGTGTACCAGCGCCTGGTCGGCAGCCTCGAAGACAGCGCCGAAGATGGCTCCACCCAGGGCCTGATCAATTACTTCCGCGGCCGTCACCGCGGTTGATCTGATCTAGCAGGTGCGCTCTTTGTAGGAGTGGCCTTGTGTCGCGAAAGGGTCGCAAAGCGACCCCGGCAATTCAAACATTGACTCGAAGAACCTGGGGCTGCTGCGCAGCCCTTTCGCGACACAAGGCCGCTCCTGCAACCTCAGCGCCAGCCTTCAAGGAACATCGTCGCTGACTACACTGTCCATCGAATAGCCGCTGCTGTCCCTCGCCCCTCACAAGAGCAGGACCACCCGCCATGTTCGATATCAAGCAGTATCCCGAGGCACTGGCCGTCAGCCAGTCCGCCAGCCTCTCCCCCGATGACTATCAGCGCCTCTACAGCCAGTCGGTCGATGACCCCGACACCTTCTGGGCCGAGCAGGCCAAACGCCTGGACTGGATCAAGCTCTGGTCGAGCGTGCAGCAATGCGACCTGAAGACCGGCAAGGCACGCTGGTTCGACGGCGCCCAGCTGAACGTCAGCTACAACTGCATCGATCGTCACCTGGACAAGCGCGGCGAGCAGACAGCACTGCTATGGGAAGGCGATGACCCTGCGGACTCCAGGGCCATCAGCTACCGCGAACTGCACCGCCAGGTCTGCCGCCTGGCCAATGCCCTGAAGGCACGCGGGGTGAACAAGGGGGACCGGGTGTGCATCTACATGCCGATGATTCCCGAAGCCGCCTATGCCATGCTCGCCTGCACCCGCATCGGCGCCATCCATTCGGTGGTGTTTGGCGGTTTTTCCCCGGATGCCCTGCGCGACCGCATTCTTGATGCCGACTGCCGCACCGTGATCACCGCCGATGAAGGCGTGCGTGGTGGCAAGCGCATCCCGCTCAAGCAGAATGTCGACAAGGCTCTGAGCAGTTGCCCGGCGGTCAGCAGCGTGTTCGTGGTGCGTCGCACCGGCGGCGATGTGGCCTGGAGCCAGGGTCGCGACCTCTGGTACCACGAGGCGACCGAAAAAGCCGGTGACGATTGCCCACCTGAGCCGATGGACGCCGAAGACCCGCTGTTCATCCTCTATACCTCCGGCAGCACCGGCAAGCCCAAGGGCGTGCTGCATACCACCGCTGGCTACCTGTTACAGGCGACGATGACCTTCAAGGTGGTGTTCGACTACCGCGACGGCGAGGTGTTCTGGTGCACGGCCGACGTCGGCTGGGTCACGGGCCACAGCTACATCGTCTACGGGCCTTTGGCCAACGGCGCGATTTCACTGATGTTCGAAGGCGTCCCCAATTACCCGGACACCTCGCGCTTCTGGCAAGTGGTGGACAAACATCAGGTAAACATCTTCTACACCGCACCCACCGCCCTGCGCGCGTTGATGCGTGAAGGTTCGGCACCGCTGCAGAGCACCTCGCGCAAAAGCCTGCGTCTGCTCGGCAGCGTTGGCGAGCCAATCAACCCGGAAGCCTGGGAGTGGTACTTCGAAGAGGTGGGCCAGAAGCGTTGCCCCATCGTCGACACCTGGTGGCAGACCGAGACCGGCGGCATCATGCTCACGCCGCTACCGGGTGCTCAAAAGCTCAAGCCCGGGTGCGCCACCCAGCCGATGTTCGGTGTGCAACCGGTGCTACTGGACGAAAAAGGCAAGCTGATCGAAGGCCCGGGCGCCGGTCTGCTGGTGATCAAGGCCAGCTGGCCCGGGCAGATCCGCAGCGTCTATGGTGACCACCAGCGCATGGTCGACACCTACTTCAAACCCATGCCCGGCTACTACTTCACCGGCGATGGCGCCCGCCGCGACGCTGATGGCGATTACTGGATCACCGGCCGCATCGACGATGTCATCAATGTCTCCGGCCACCGCATCGGCACCGCCGAGGTGGAAAGCGCGCTGGTGCTGCACGACAGCGTCGCCGAGGCTGCCGTGGTCGGCTACCCGCATGACCTCAAGGGCCAGGGCGTGTACGCCTTTGTCACCCCCATGAATGGCATCAACCCGGACGACGCGCTCAAGGCCGAATTGCTGGCGCTGGTCAGCAAGGAAATCGGCAGTTTCGCCAAGCCCGAGCTGATCCAGTGGGCACCGGCCTTGCCCAAGACCCGCTCGGGCAAGATCATGCGGCGTATACTGCGCAAGATTGCCTGCAACGAGCTGGACAACCTCGGCGACACCTCGACCCTGGCCGACCCGAGCGTGGTGCAGGGCCTGATCGACAAACGCCTCAATCAATAACGGGCGGCCACTTTCCATGGCCGTCCTGAAGTACAGGACGCCATGGAAGCCCTACGCCGCCGCATCGAAACCCAGGTCATGAGCCTTACCGGGCTGGCCCTCGGCCAGCTCGACCTCGAATCGCCCAAGGGCGACCCTGGCCTGTTCGGCCCGCACAGTATCAGCTGGCGGGTGCATGGCGACTTCCCGAGCATGCTGGTCGGCGGCATCAGCGCCCTGATGCTGCAGCTGCTGCACCCGCTGGCCCTGGCCGGGGTGTGGGACCATTCCAACTTCCGCGAAGACCTGCTCGGCCGCCTGCGCCGCACCAGCCAGTTCATCTCCGGCACCACCTTCGGCTCGACCCGCGATGCCGAATGGTTGATCGACAAGGTGCGCACCATCCACTTGCAGGTGACCGGTACCGCGCCCAACGGTAGCCCCTATGCCGCCAGCGACCCGGACCTGCTGACCTGGGTGCATGTGGCCGAAGTCAGCAGCTTCCTCGCCGCCCACCTGCGCTACCGTGACCCGCAGCTTTCGCGTGCCGATCAGGACGCCTATTACGCCGAGATCGCCCTGATCGCCGAGCGCCTCGGGGCGCGTAATATCCCCCGCTCCTGCCAGCAGGTCGAGGCCTACCTGCAGCGAATGCGCCCACAACTGCAATGCAGTGCGCGTAGCCTGGAGGTGGTCGGGATCCTGCTTGAAGCCCCTGCCCCGAGCCGCCTTGCCCAGCCGGTCGGCAAGCTGATGCTGCATGCCGGCATCGATCTGCTGCCGGACTGGGCCCAGGCCATGCTCGGCTTGCAGCAAGGGCCGCTGCAACGGCACATGATCCGCCTTGGCCTGCAACGCACAGCGCCGATCCTGCGCTGGGCCATGCGGGATGGCTCTGCGCACCGGGCCAGGCGGCGCATGGGCATCGAGTGACGGGAAAGTGGTCGCCTCAGCGGAACCGATTTAACGTGCCATACTCCAAGCACTCCTGCTTAGACAGACGAAGCGACACATGTACAAAGGATTGACTCGCGCCCTCGGCGCCCTGTTGGCTCTCGTGGCCCTCTACAGCCTGCTCGGCTTCCTCATTCTTCCTGGTGTCGCCTTGCGTATCGCCAACCAGCAGCTGGCGCAATACGCCACCGTGCCGGCGCACCTGCAACGCATCGAACTCAACCCCTTCAGCCTCGAGCTTACGCTTTGGGGCCTGCAGCTCGGCGAGCCGGGCAAGGAACAGGTCGGTTTCGAACGGCTGTACGCCAACCTGGCGCTCGACAGCCTGTGGAGCGGCGCCCTGCACCTGCAGGCCATAGAGCTCGACAAGCCACGCAACGAGGTGCTGTTCGCCAAGGACGGTACGCTCAACCTGACCAAGCTGTTCAACCTGCCTGCCAGCGAACCCAAGCCGGACCAGCCGCCTGGCAAACCGTTCCCGCTGCGTATCGGCAGCATCAAGCTCAGTGGCGGCTATCTGCATTTCGAAGACCTGCGCCCGAGCGAGCCGATCGAGTTCCTCTACGACGACATGAACCTGGAGCTGAAAAACCTCAGCACCCTGCCGGACGACAACGCCGACATGACCCTGGTGGCAAAAGGTCCCAACGGCGGCCAGGTCGATTGGGCCGGCACCCTGAGCCTGGCGCCGCTGGGGTCGCAAGGCACGCTGAAAGTCACCGATGGCAAGATGAAGCTGTTCTGGCCCTATGTGCGCGATGCCGTGCCACTGGTACTGGAAGACGGCGTGTTCAACCTCGATACCCACTACAAGCTCAATCTGGCCAAGGAAACCGAGCTGTTGCTGGACAATACTTCGCTCAAGGTCGCACCGTTCGCCATCAAGGCTCCGGATGGCCGGCCGCTGGCACGCCTGGCCAGTCTTGAGGTGAGCGAGACGTCCATCGACCTGGCCAAGCAGCTGGTCACGGTCGGCAAGGTGCGCAGCGAAAAGCTGGAAACCTGGGCGGCCCTGGAAAAGGACGGCCAACTCGACTGGCAGAAGCTGTTCGCCAGCCAGCCGGCCAAGGCCACGCCGAAGGAAAAGGCCGAGCCAGCGGCTGCCGAACCAACGCCGCAGGAACAAGCAGCAAAGGCATCGAGCAAGCCATGGCAGGTACTGCTCAAGGACGTGCAACTGCGCAACTACCAGGTACACCTCGCCGACCGTAGCCAGAAGGAACCGGTGGCGCTGGATGTCGGCCCGCTGAACCTCGACATGCAGGGCTTCGACAGCCTCAACCAGTCACCTTTTACCCTCAAGCTCGACACGGGCGTTGGCAAACAAGGCAAGCTGCAGGCGGCAGGTGAAGTGAACCTTGCACCCGTCACTGCCAAGCTTGATGTCAGCACCCGCGACATCGACCTGCGTGTGGCCCAGGCCTACATAAGCCCGTTCATTCGCCTTGAACTGCGCAGCGGCATGCTCGCCAGCGACCTCAAGGTCGACCTCAAGCGCATCGAGCCACTGGCCTTCACGGTCGCTGGCAAGGCCCAGGTCAACCAGCTGCACACCCTGGATACCATCAAGGGCCGTGACTTCGTCAAATGGCAGCAGGTGAACGTCGATGGCCTGTCGTATGTGCACGGTGATGCCTTGTCGATCGACAAGGTGACCCTGCTGCAGCCCTACGCACGCTTCATCATCAACGAAGACCGCACCACCAGCGTCGACGACCTGCTGATCCCGCAACCGGCCGGCGCGCCTGCCAGCAAACCGGCCAAGCCAGCCAATGCCGCCGCCAGCAAGCCCCTGGGCATCCACATCGGCCAGATCGACATCAACGATGGCTCGGCCAACTTCGCCGACCTGACCCTGACACCGAACTTCGCCACCGCCATCCAGCAGCTCAATGGCCAGATTGGCACCATCGACAACCGCAAGCCGGCACCTGCCAAGGTCGACGTCAAAGGCAAGGTCGACCGGTATGCCCCGGTCACCATCAAAGGCGCACTCAACCCGTTCAACCCGCTGGCCAGCCTGGATATCGCCACCAGCTTCAAGCGCGTCGAACTGACCACCTTGACGCCTTACTCCGGCAAGTTCGCCGGCTTCCGGATCCGCAAGGGCCGCCTGAACCTCGACCTGCATTACCTGATCACCAACGGCCAGCTCAAGGCCGAGAACAAAGTGGTGGTCGAACAGCTGCAGCTGGGTGAAAAAGTCGACAGCCCCGACGCGGTGGACCTGCCGATCCGCCTGGCGATTGCCTTGCTCAAGGACACCGAAGGACGAATCTCCATTGAACTGCCGGTTTCAGGCGACCTGAACAACCCGCAGTTCAGCGTCATGCCGATCGTCTGGCAGACCCTGCGCAACCTGGTGCTGCGTGCGGCCCAGGCGCCGTTCAAGTTCATCGGCGGGCTGATTGCCGGTGGTGGCTCGCAAGACCTGGGTACAGTGGCCTTCGCCCCGGGCTCCAGCGAACTCAGTGGTGATGCCCAGGCGACGCTGGACAAGCTGGCATCAGCATTGAAGGAGCGCCCGGAACTGCGCCTGGAAATCGAAGGCACCGCCGCCCAGGGCAGCGACGGCCCGTTGATCGCCCAGCAGCGCCTGGAACGTGAATACCAGGCGACCTGGTACAAGATCCTGCAGCGCCGTGGCGACAAGGTACCGGCCAACGCCTCGATGCTGCAGGTTGATGACAGCGATAAACCAGCGATGCTCGAAGGCATCTACCGCACCCGGCTGAAGCAGCAGCCGCCAGCCGAGTGGGAGCAGTTGAGCCGCGACGAGCGCACTACCAAGCTGCGCGAGGCCGTGATCAAGTCCTGGGCTGAAAGCACTGCATTGCTACGTACCTTGGGCCAGGAGCGGGCCAGCAGCATCAAGGACTACCTGGTCGACAAGGGCAAGCTCGAGGATGACCGGGTGTACTTCATCGATACCAACCTGGGGCAGGCCGAGAGCGATGGGCGGGTGATCACCCCGATGCACCTGGATGCTGAATAAGCGGTGTAAGCCTGTATCGGCCCTTCGCGGCTAAAGCCGCTCCTACAAGGGGCCGCACAATCCTGTAGGAGCGGCTTTAGCCGCGAAGGGCCGATACAGGCTTACACCAGCTGCTGCCCCGACACCGCCGGGTGATAAAGCGGCTGCACCTTGTTCCCGGCTGGGTCCAGGAGGTGGAAGCTGCGCGCACCATCCCCATGGTTGAACGGTTTGTCGAGCAAGGTCACGCCCCGCGCCTTGAAGTACTGGTACCAGGCCTCCAGCTCCTCCACGCTATCGACGATGAACCCGTAATGGTCGAGGGTCTGCAGGCCATTGGCCGCCCCTGCCCCACGGCCCAGCGACAGGTTGTCGTTACCGCAGGTCAGGTAGACCAGGTCCTCGTTGGCCCGGTTCAGCACCTCCATGCCCATCACCTCGACATAGAAACGCTCGCACTCCTCCAGGTTGGGCACCAGAAGGGCAATATGGCGCAGGCCATTCAGGCGGCCAGGACGAGCAGGTAATTCGGACATTGGCGCGACTCCATTTTTGTATACAATTAAGAATAGAATTTAAAACAAAAGGATCGCCCTGTGTATAGTCTGTTCATCAAGACCCGCGTCAAACCCGGTTGCGCCGACGATTTCCTCACCGCCATCAAGGTCAATGCCGCGGCCTCCGTGGCTACCGAGCCCGGCTGCCTGGTGTTCGACGTCTCCCAGGACAGGGTCGACCCTGACGTTATCTACCTGTACGAGATCTACCGCGACGATGAGGCGTACGAAGCGCATACCCAAACAGCTCACTTCCGCGACAGCCGCCCGTTGGTCGAGCCGCTGATCGTCGAACAGGAATGCTTCGAGAGCGACGTGATCGCCCGCAATCCGGTGTACTGAGCGCCCATGAAAAAGCCCCGGCACAGGCCGGGGCTTTATCGGTGAAGGTGGCCAAGTCCGTTTGGCCGACGGGACATTCCTTATTCGGCTTTAAGGCCATCAGCGGAAACGGCCTTCACGCCTTTGATCTTCTTGGTGATATCAATCGCCATTTTCTTCTGCGATTCGGTAATGGCAGTGGTCGACGACAGGGATACGACACCTTTGTTGGTCTCGACCTTGATGTCGCTGCCAGGAATGCCCTTCTCGGTCAGCAGGTCCGATTTCACCTTGGTGGTGATCCAGGTGTCCGAGGTCGCTTCCTTGGCTTTGGTCACCTCACCAGCCGCCAGCGTCATCGGGGCCTGGGTGGACTGTTGGGCGAATGCCGCGTTAGCCATGGTCAGGGTCAGAGCGGTTGCAGTAGCGGCAGCAATGGCGAACTTCTTCATGTGGGTCACTCCTGTTTTTCGAAAGGTCTGCGCCGTAAGTCCTGGCGGCAGGTAAGAGTGTAGTTGCATGTGCTGTGCCAGCTTTTGCGTTTCGCTTATTTCTATATAAATCAATTAGTTAAATCGACAGCCTGTAGATGTGCGTCGTGCATTTTGCAATCAGGCCGGTAAACCTGCGTGCAAGATGCAAGTGGGCAAAAGGTTCCCGGCGCGCATAAAAAAAAGGGCCCCGAAGGGCCCTTTTTCCATGGCGTGTCAGTCGCTTAGACGCCCGAGGCCTTGGCCGCAGCGACGTCCTTGATCGACAGCTTGATACGGCCGCGGTTGTCCACGTCCAGTACCAGCACTTCGACTTCCTGACCTTCTTTCAGCACGTCGGTCACTTTCTCTACGCGAGCGTCGCTCAGCATCGAGATGTGCACCAGGCCGTCCTTGCCAGGCAGGATGTTGACGAAGGCGCCGAAGTCGACGATACGCTCAACCTTGCCGACGTAGATCTTGCCGATCTCGGCCTCGGCGGTGATGCCCAGGATGCGCTGTTTGGCAGCGTCTGCGGCTTCCTTGGTTTCGCCGAAGATCTTGATCGAACCGTCGTCTTCGATGTCGATCGAAGCCTTGGTCTCTTCGCAGATGGCGCGAATGGTGGCGCCGCCTTTGCCGATGACGTCACGGATCTTGTCGGTATCGATCTTCATCGCGATCATGGTCGGGGCGTTGGCCGACAGCTCGGTACGCGACTCGCCAATGATCTGGTTCATCTGGCCGAGGATGTTCAGGCGCGCTTCCAGGGCCTGGCCCAGGGCGATTTCCATGATCTCTTCGGTGATGCCGTTGATCTTGATGTCCATCTGCAGCGCGGTAACACCTTTGGCGGTACCGGCAACCTTGAAGTCCATGTCGCCGAGGTGGTCTTCGTCACCGAGGATGTCGGTCAGGACTGCGAACTTGTCGCCTTCCTTGACCAGGCCCATGGCGATACCGGCAACCGGCGCCTTCATCGGTACACCGGCGTCCATCAGAGCCAGGGAAGCACCGCAGACCGAAGCCATGGAGCTGGAACCGTTGGATTCAGTGATTTCCGAAACCACGCGGATGGTGTACGGGAACACGTCAGCGGCTGGCAGCATGGCCTGAACCGAACGACGGGCCAGGCGGCCGTGGCCGATTTCGCGGCGGCCGGCACCACCCATGCGACCACACTCGCCTACCGAGAACGGTGGGAAGTTGTAGTGCAGCATGAACGGGTCTTTCTTCTCGCCTTCGAGGGTGTCCAGCAGCTGGGCGTCACGCGCAGTACCCAGAGTCGCAACGACCAGGGCCTGGGTTTCGCCACGGGTGAACAGCGCCGAACCGTGGGTCTTCGGCAGCACGCCGACTTCGATGTTCAGCGGGCGCACAGTCTTGGTGTCGCGGCCGTCGATACGTGGCTTGCCATTGACGATGTTTTCGCGAACGGTGCGGTATTCGATTTCGCCGAAGATGTCTTTGACTTCGCTCGCCGAAGGTTGGCCTTCTTCACCGGAGAACTTGGCAACGGCCTGATCGCGCAGCTCGCCCAGGCGTGCGTAGCGGTCAGCCTTGACGGTGATGGTGTAGCCCTGCGAAACGGCTTCGCCGAATTCGGCGCGGATGGCGTTGAACAGTTCGGTGTTGGCAACGGCCGGTTTCCAGTCCCAGGTCGGCTTGCCCGCTTCAGCGGCCAGCTCTTTGACAGCCTGGATGACAGCCTGGAATTCGTCGTGGGCGAACAGTACGGCACCCAGCATCTGGTCTTCGGTCAGCTCTTGAGCTTCCGATTCAACCATCAGCACGGCATCGGAAGTACCGGCAACGACCATGTCCAGGCTCGAGGCAGCCAGTTGCTCGTAGGTCGGGTTCAGCAGGTAGCCGGTGCTTTCGTGGAAGGCAACGCGGGCAGCGCCGATCGGGCCTTCGAACGGAATGCCGGAAATTGCCAGGGCAGCCGAGGTACCGATCATCGCAGCGATGTCCGGATCGGTCTTCTTGCTGGTGGAAACCACGGTGCAGACAACCTGCACTTCGTTCATGAAACCTTCAGGGAACAGCGGGCGGATCGGACGGTCGATCAGGCGCGAGGTCAGCGTCTCTTTCTCGGAAGGACGGCCTTCACGCTTGAAGAAGCCACCCGGGATCTTGCCGGCGGCGTAGGTCTTTTCCTGGTAGTGGACCGACAGCGGGAAGAAACCCTTGCCTGGGTCGGCCTGCTTGGCGCCAACCACGGTCACCAGCACGGTGACATCGTTGTCGACGGTAACCAGCACGGCGCCGGTTGCCTGACGGGCGATACGGCCCGTTTCGAGAGTAACGGTCGATTGACCGAACTGGAATTTCTTGATTACCGGGTTCACGGTTTCCTACCTTTTTTCAGTGGCTCTGGGGGAACTGGTTTCTTGCGAATTCTTGGGCAGAACGGGGAATCGGCCCCATTGACCGTCCAGATACAACACGAGGTTGGGAGCCTGGCTGCTGCGCGGTAAACCGCTCAGCAAAACCAGGCTGCCAACCTCGGAGATACGCGTGGCGTGCCCGACGGCGATGCTGCAAAGCAGCATAGCCGAAGCCTGCGACACGCCATGCACACCACTGACCAGGCCGCTATTAGCGACGCAGGCCCAGGCGACCGATCAGGGCGCTGTAACGAGTGGTGTCTTTGCCCTTCAGGTAGTCCAGCAGCTTACGACGCTGGTTGACCATACGGATCAGACCACGACGGGAGTGGTGGTCTTTATCGTTGGCCTTGAAGTGGCCTTGCAGCTTGTTGATGTTGGCGGTCAGCAGAGCAACCTGCACTTCCGGGCTACCGGTATCGCCGGCGGCTTGCTGGTATTCGGCAACGATCTGAGCTTTTTCTTCAACGCTGAGGGCCATGAGGCTTCTCCAAATTAAACGGATCCCGCAAGCGGGGTCCAATAGGCCAGGGACAAAACCCTGTATTAATAAAATGAGGTGTGACCGTGCCTACTGACAGCCACCCTCGGTCCACCGGTTTCAGCCAAAGCCTCGGCCTGTGGTTTCGGTCATTCCGACCGAATCAGTCGACGCGGCGCAATGCGCCCGTCTTCGCTCACTTCACCGATACCGATGAAGCGACCGTTGTGATCCTGTACGCGGACCATGCCGAACTGCGGTGCATCCGGCGCACGCACTGCCTGGCCATGCAGCCAGTAGAAAGCACTGTGCTCGGACAGGCACACCAGTGGCCAGTCCTGCAGCCCGCTGTCGGACGGCATCAGGAAGCGATCGAGCGCTTCGTTGCCACCTTCGGCATGGGCCTGCTCGAGTTCCTCGAGGGTTACCGTCTGGGCCAGGGCGAAAGGCCCGGCCTGGGTCCGGCGCAACTCGGCGACATAAGCGCCGCAGCCCAGGGCCTCGCCGATATCCTCCACCAGGGTACGGATATAGGTGCCTTTGCTGCAGCCTACCGACAACCGCGCACGGGTGCCTTCGCACTCGAGCAACTCCAAGCGGCCAATAGTAACAGAACGCGCCTCGCGCTCCACTACCTCTCCTGCACGCGCCAGTTTGTACAGCGGCTGGCCGTCGCGCTTGAGCGCCGAGTACATCGGCGGTACTTGAAGGATTTCACCGCGAAAACGCGGGATCACGGCTTCGATATCGGCGCGACCAACGGTCACCTCGCGGGTCTGCAGGACTTCGCCTTCAGCGTCCGCGGTGCTGGTCGTCTGCCCCATCTGCATGACCGTTTCGTAGCCCTTGTCGGAATCGAGCAGGTACTGCGAAAACTTGGTCGCTTCACCGAAGCACAGTGGCAGCACACCCGTCGCCAGTGGGTCGAGGCTGCCGGTGTGGCCGGCCTTCTCGGCATTGAGCAACCAGCGGACTTTCTGCAGCGCGGCGTTGGAGGTGAAGCCCAGCGGCTTGTCGAGCAGGATGATGCCGCTGACGTTGCGGCGGATACGTTTGACCTGGGCCACCGCTTACTCCTTGGCGTCCGGCTCGTCGGCTTCCTTGTGCAGGCGGTCTTCGGCCACTGCACGCTCGATCAGCGCCGACAGGTGGACACCGCGGCTGACACTTTCATCGAAGTGGAAATGCAACTGCGGCACGCTGCGCAGCTGCATCGAGCGGCCCAGGTGCAGGCGCAGGAAGCTGGCGGCGCTGTTCAGTGCCTTGAGCGACTGCTGCACGGCGTCCGGGGTTTCTTCGCCCATGACGGTGATGAAGACCTTGGCATGGCCCAGGTCGCGGCTGACATCCACAGCGGTGATGGTGACCAGACCGACGCGTGGGTCCTTGACTTCACGGCGGATCAGCTCGGCCAGCTCGCGCTGCATCTGATCACCGATACGTTGGGTACGGCTGTATTCTTTGGCCATTCTTGCTACCTGTAACTTAAAGCGGCAAACGCCCGGTCAGGCTGGAGCCTGACCGGGCGCTACCTACTGAGGCGCTGCCCACCGCCCTGCGGCGGGGGCTGGCGCCCTGCTCACCCTTAAAGGGTACGAGCAACCTGGACTTTCTCGAAGACTTCGATCTTGTCGCCGACCTTGACGTCGTTGTAGCTCTTGACGCCAATACCGCACTCCATGCCCGAACGCACTTCGGAAGCGTCGTCCTTGAAGCGACGCAGCGATTCCAGCTCGCCTTCGAAGATCACAACGTCTTCGCGCAGTACGCGGATCGGACGGTTGCGGTACACGGTACCTTCGATGACCATACAGCCAGCGATGGCGCCGAACTTCGGCGAACGGAACACGTCACGTACTTCGGCGACACCCAGGATGTTCTCGCGAACATCGCTGCCGAGCATGCCGGTCAGGGCCTTCTTGACGTCTTCGATGATGTCGTAGATCACGTTGTAGTAACGCATATCCAGACCTTCCTGCTCGACGATCTTGCGCGCGCCGGCATCGGCACGCACGTTGAAGCCGAACAGTACTGCATTCGAAGCCAGCGCCAGGTTGGCGTCGCTCTCGGTGATACCACCGACGCCGCCACCGATCACGCGCACCTGAACTTCGTCGTTACCCAGGCCGCCCAGCGAGCCCTGCAGTGCTTCCAGGGAACCACGCACGTCGGTCTTGAGGACGATGTTGAGGGTCTTCTTCTCTTCCTGACCCATGGTCTCGAAGATGTTTTCCAGCTTGCCGGCGTGAGCACGGGCCAGCTTGACCTCGCGGTACTTGCCTTGACGGAACAGGGCAACTTCGCGAGCCTTCTTCTCGTCGGCAACCACGGACAGCTCGTCACCGGCTTCCGGGGTACCGTCCAGGCCGAGAATCTCGACCGGGATCGACGGGCCGGCTTCCTTAACAGGCTTGCCGTTCTCGTCGAGCATGGCGCGCACGCGGCCATAGTTGGAGCCGCACAGGACCATGTCGCCCTGACGCAGGGTACCGTCCTGAACCAGGATGGTCGCCACCGGGCCACGGCCCTTGTCCAGGCGCGATTCGACCACAACGCCACGACCTGGAGCGGTCGGGGTGGCGGTCAGCTCGAGGATCTCGGCCTGCAGCAGAACGGCTTCGAGCAGTTCGTCGACGCCGGTACCCATCTTCGCCGAAACCTTGACGAACGGCGTGTCACCACCCCAGTCCTCGGAGGTCACGCCTTCGACGGCCAGTTCGTTGCGGATGCGATCGAGGTCGGCACCCGGCTTGTCGATCTTGTTCACTGCAACCACCAGCGGAACGCCAGCTGCCTTGGCATGCTGAACGGCCTCGCGGGTCTGCGGCATCACGCCGTCGTCCGCCGCCACCACCAGGATGACGATGTCGGTGGCCTTGGCACCACGTGCACGCATCGCGGTGAACGCGGCGTGGCCCGGGGTATCGAGGAAGGTGACCATGCCGCGGTCGGTTTCCACGTGGTAGGCACCGATGTGCTGGGTAATACCACCGGCTTCGCCAGCGGCAACCTTGGCACGACGGATGTAGTCGAGCAGCGAGGTCTTGCCATGGTCAACGTGACCCATGACGGTAACCACCGGTGCGCGCGACTCGGTCTGGCCTTCGAACTTCAGCGATTCGGCCAGGGAGTCTTCCAGGGCGGTATCGCTGACCAGAGTGACCTTGTGGCCCAGCTCTTCTGCGATCAGCTGAGCGGTTTCCTGGTCGAGCACCTGGTTGATGGTAACCGGGGTACCCAGTTTGAACATGAATTTGACCACTTCGGCGCCCTTGACGGACATCTGGTTGGCCAGTTCGGAGACGGTGATGGTCTCGCCGATGGTCACGTCACGAATGACGGGGCCGGTCGGGTTCTGGAAGCCGTGCTGGTTACGCTTCTTCAGCTTGCTCTTGCCACCACGGCCACGACGAGCGCCATCGCTCTCTTCGTCGGTGGTGCGCGGTGCGGCGCGAGGCGTCGGAGCCTTTTCCTTCTCCTTGACCTTGACCTTGATCGACACGCGCGGCGCTTCGCCACGACGCTCGCCACCACGACGGTCTTCGTCACGGGTGCGGCCTTCGTTGCGACGGGCTTCGTCCTTCTTGCGCTCGGCAGCACGGGCTGCGGCGTCTTCGGACGCTGGTACGTCGGCGACTACCGGGGCCGGAGCGGCGGCAGGCGCGGGCTCGGCCTTGGCGGCAGGCGCCGGGGCTGGAGCGGCAGCAGCAGCGTCGGCCGCCTGACGGCGAGCCTGCTCTTCGTTGCGCTGGCGAACTTCGGCCTCGACCTTGTCGCGAGCGGCATTTTCAGCCGCGCGGCGCTCATCCAGCTCACGCTTCTGCTCAGCCTGGATCTCTTCCGGGCTGCGCTGCACGAAAACTTTCTTCTTGCGTACTTCTACGCTGATGCTCTTGCTACCGGCGACACGCAGGGTGCTGGTGGTCTTGCGCTGCAAGGTAATCTTGCGCGGCTCTTCCGCCTTGCTCTTGTGGCTGCTCTTCAAATGGGTCAGCAGAGTCTGCTTCTCATTGTCGGTCACTACCTGACCGGCGTCGGTGTGCGGCAGACCTGCCTCACGCATCTGCTGCAGCAGGCGCTCTACCGGTGCCTCGACCTCTTGGGCCAGTTCTTTCACCGTGACTTGCGTCATGCACTTCTCTCCTCAGGCCGCGCCTAATTACTCGAACCAGTGGGCTCGGGCGGCCATGATCAACTTGCCGGCACGCTCTTCGTCGATGCCGTCGATGTCGAGCAGGTCGTCAATCGACTGCTCGGCCAGGTCTTCGCGGTTAACCACGCCGCGCACCGCCAGTTCCGCTGCCAGGTCCTTGTCCATGCCCTCGAGAGAGAGCAGGTCGTCGGACGGATGGGCGTCTGCCAGTTTTTCTTCGGTAGCGATGGCCTTGGTCAACAAACGGTCCTTGGCACGAGCGCGCAGCTCATTGACGATATCTTCGTCAAAGCCATCGATGTTGAGCATTTCTTCCAACGGTACGTAGGCAATTTCTTCGAGGCTGGTGAAGCCTTCGTCGACCAGCACTTGGGCCAGCTCCTCGTCGACTTCCAGCTCTTCGATGAAATTGCGCAGGATGTCACCGGTTTCAGCCTGTTGCTTGGCCTGGATGTCCTTCTCGGTCATCACGTTCAGGGTCCAGCCAGTCAGCTGACTGGCCAGGCGAACGTTCTGACCACCACGGCCAATGGCTTGCGCCAGGTTGTCTTCGGCAACGGCAATGTCCATTGCATGGGCATCTTCATCAACGATGATCGCCGCGACTTCAGCCGGCGACATGGCGTTGATGACGAACTGCGCCGGGTTCTCGTCCCACAGGACGATATCCACACGCTCACCACCCAGCTCGCCGGATACGGCCTGGACGCGCGAACCGCGCATGCCGATGCAGGCACCTTGCGGGTCGATGCGCTTGTCCTTGGAGCGGACGGCGATCTTGGCACGCGATCCCGGATCACGGGAGGCAGCCATGACTTCAATGAGGCCTTCAGCGATTTCCGGCACTTCGATGCGGAACAGCTCGATCAGCATCTGTGGCGCGGTGCGCGACAGGATCAGCTGAGGACCGCGGTTCTCGGTGCGAATTTCCTTGAGCAGCGCGCGCAGGCGCACACCGACCCGGAAGGTCTCACGTGGAATGATGTCTTCGCGAGCCAGCAGGGCCTCAGCGTTGTTACCCAGGTCGACGATGACGTTGTCACGGGTGACCTTCTTGACGGTGCCGGAGATGATCTCGTTGACCCGCTCGCGGTAGGCGTCGACCACCTGGGCGCGTTCGGCTTCACGGACCTTCTGCACGATGACCTGCTTGGCGGTCTGCGCGGCGATACGGCCGAACTCGATGGACTCGATCTTTTCTTCGATCACGTCACCGACTTTCGCTTCCGGGTGAGTGTCCTTGATCTTGTCCAGCCAGGTTTCGATCGCCGGATCGTCCAGGTCGTTCTCGTCGACCACGGTCCAGCGACGGAAAGTCTCATAGCTACCGGTGTGGCGGTTGATTTCCACACGCAGGTCGACTTCGTCCTCAAAACGTTTCTTGGTTGCAGTAGCCAGGGCCACTTCCAGCGCTTCGAAAATGACGCCGGGCGGTACACCTTTTTCGTTGGATACCGATTCAACAACCAGCAGTACTTCTTTGCTCATCGTACGCCTCGCCTTGCGCAAGCCATTGGGCCCGGATAGTCCGCCGGGCCCGGCACGTCTCAGTCAAAACTGGGAATAATATTGGCCTTGTCGATCGAGTCGATCGGCAGCAGGAACTCCTGGTTGTCCACCTGGACCACCACGTCCTGATCCTCCACACCGCGGAGAAGGCCCTGGAAGTTACGACGACCCTCGAAGGGTGAACGCAGCTTGATCTTCACTTGTTCGCCGGCATGCGAGGCAAACTGTTCCAGAGTGAACAGTGGGCGATCCATGCCTGGAGAGGAGACCTCAAGGGTATATTCGCTGCTGATCGGATCTTCCACATCGAGGATCGCGCTGGCCTGACGGCTGACTGCTTCGCAGTCGTCCACCAGGATGCCGTCTTCCTTGTCGATATAGATGCGCAGTACCGAATGCTTACCCTGGGATACGTATTCGATCCCCCAGCACTGATAGCCCAGACCCTCGACCACCGGGGCCAACAAGGCCTGCAACTGTTCTAGCTTGCTCGACACCTGAACCCCCTCGTGCATGCTGTGCAAATAAAAAATGGGCGAAGCGCCCATCCCTGAAAGCGCCGTAGGACAACGACGCCATAAAATGTTCGGCTAGCAAAAAGCCCCTGAAAAGGGGCTCCGCTGAAGCTGGTTGCGGGGGCTGGATTTGAACCAACGACCTTCGGGTTATGAGCCCGACGAGCTACCAAGCTGCTCCACCCCGCGACAAAGCTGGGGCGAAAGTATAAGACTTAACCTGCTTAAGGGTCAAACCCAAACCTTCACCTGCAAGAAAGCCCGCTAAAGCGGGCTCTCAAGCTTCAATTGGTACCGAGAAGGGGACTCGAACCCCTACACCCTATGGGCACAACCACCTCAAGGTTGCGTGTCTACCAATTCCACCACCTCGGCAATACTACTACTTGAAACCCGTTACTTCTGCTCTTCGGCCGGAGGAGGTACATCACCTTTGCTGGTGGTTTCGCTCTTCTGCTCCTGGAGCACCGGTACATCATCATTAACTGCCGGTTTCTGCGGCTCTTTCACTTCTAGCACCGCTGGATCTGGAAGACCTGCTTGGCTAAGCTGGTGAGCTTGTTGCTTCGCGAAGTATCCTAACCCAAGTGCTGTCAAAAAGAAAGTGGCAGCGAGTATAGCAGTTAATTTACTCAGGAAGGTAGCAGAGCCTTGGCTTCCGAACACAGTGTTTGAGGCACCTGCGCCGAAAGATGCACCTGCTTCCGCACCCTTACCCTGTTGCAGCAGAACCAGCACTACAAGCGACAGCGCTGCCAACAGATGAAAAACAACGATAACTGTTTCCAGCATTTGTTCAGTTTCCTGCGGCGCGACAAATTGCACCGAATTCGTCTGCGTTCAGGGACGCTCCACCAATGAGCCCCCCATCGATATCCGGCATGCCGAACAGTTCGGCCGCATTGGCCGCCTTCACGCTGCCGCCGTAGAGAAGCTGCACGTTTGCGGCAACTTCGGCGTCTTCGGCCGCCAACTGAGCGCGGATGGCTGCATGCACATCCTGAGCCTGTTGAGGCGAAGCCGTCAAACCTGTGCCAATGGCCCAAACCGGCTCATAGGCAATTACTGCATTGGCGAAAGCCTTAACACCGAACGCGTCGATGATACTGCTTAGTTGACCCCCGACAACTTCGAGCGTCTTGCCTGCCTCACGCTCTTCGAGAGTTTCCCCTACGCAGAGCACCGGCATTAAACCACTAAGTTGAGCGGCTGCAAACTTATCTTTCAGCACTTCCTCACTTTCGCCGATGATCTGGCGACGCTCAGAGTGGCCAATCAAGACCAACTTGCAACCTGCTTCAACCAACTGACTCGGTGCAACTTCACCGGTCAGCGCGCCCTGCTCGGGCTTTACCGCAGAATTCTGTGCTCCGACAGTGATCCCCTTGCCTTGCAGGCCATCAACCACTTGGTTGATGAACAGCGTCGGTGGGAACACCGCGACTTCAACACCGCTTGGCACGGACATATTGCCCAGGCCCAGGATCAGCTCAGCGACGCTGGCGCGGGTACCGTGCATCTTCCAGTTACCAGCTACCATGGGGCGACGCATGCTTTACCTCGTCGGTCAAAGTGGGCGCAGATCTTACCCAACCCGATCTGCGCTGGCAAGCCTCTTTCAGGCACAAACTTCTGTGACCAGCTTGGCCAGGGCTTCGGCGTGGCCGCGCACCTGGTTTTCGTCGTCACCTTCGACCATCACCCGCACCAAAGGCTCGGTGCCGGACTTGCGCAGTAGCACACGGCCGCGCCCGGCCATGGCCTCGGTGACCTTGGCGCTGGCTTCCTTGACTGCCGGGTGCTCCAGGGGGTCGACCTTGCTGGCGCCAAAACGCACGTTGATCAACACCTGCGGGCATTTGCGCAGGGCTTGCCGCGCATGTGCAAGGGTCTCATCACGGCGCTTGAGCGCCATCAGCACCTGAAGCGCGGCAATGATCGCATCACCGGTAGTGGTGTGGTTGCAGCACACCACATGCCCGGAGTTCTCGCCACCGAGCAACCAGTCACGTTCGAGCAACTCGGCCATCACGTAGCGATCACCAACCTTGGCCCGCACGAACGGAATATCCAGGTCCTTGAGCGCAAGCTCCAGGCCCAGGTTGCTCATCAGCGTGCCGACCACGCCGCCTTGCAGCTTGCCCCGCTCGTGCAGGTCGCGGGCGATGATGAACAACAACTCGTCGCCATCGACAATGGCACCGGTGTGGTCGACCATCAATACCCGATCCCCATCGCCGTCAAAGGCGATGCCCAGATCGGCATGGCCCACCAGCACGGCTGCCTGCAACGATTCGATGTGGGTCGATCCGCAGCCCTCGTTGATGTTCAGGCCGTCTGGCTGCGCATGCAGCACGGTCACATCGGCACCGAGTTCGCGGAACACGCTCGGGGCGACCTTGTAGGTGGCGCCATGGGCGCAATCGACCACCAGCTTGAGGCCCTCGAAGCTGGTGCTGGTCGGCACGCTGCTCTTGCAGAACTCGATATAGCGGCCAGCCGCGTCATTGATGCGGGAAACCTTGCCCAGCTTGCTCGACTCGACCACGGTCATCGGCTGATCGAGCAATTCTTCGATCATCAGCTCGACTTCGTCAGGCAGCTTGGTGCCCTGCCCGGAGAAGAACTTGATGCCGTTGTCATCGTGCGGGTTGTGCGAGGCACTGATGACGATGCCCGCTTCGGCATGGAAGGTGCGAGTCAAGTATGCGATGGCAGGTGTCGGCATCGGCCCGAGCAGCATCACGTCAGCACCGGCTGCTGACAGACCGGCCTCGAGCGCGGACTCGAACATGTATCCGGAAATACGCGTGTCCTTGCCCACCAGCACCCGGCAATTGCCTTGCTTGCGGAAGGCCATGCCAGCAGCCCAGCCCAGCTTCAACATGAAGTCCGGGGTGATCGGGTATTCGCCAACGCGACCACGGATACCGTCGGTACCAAAGTATTTTCTGCTCATAGGGACTCCAAATTCTTATTCGGCGTTCTGTACCGCGGCAATCATGCGCACCACATCGACGGTCTCGGCCACATCATGGACGCGCAGGATACTGGCCCCCTTGGTCATGGCCAGAGCCGCCAGCGCCAGGCTGCCGTACAGTCGCTCACCGACCGGACGATCCAGCGTCAGGCCGATCATGCTCTTGCGCGAAACGCCCACCAGCAGCGGGCGACCAAGGCGATAGAGCGCTTCCATGTGCTTGAACAGGCTGAGGTTGTGCGCCAGTGTCTTGGCGAAACCGAAGCCTGGATCAAGGATGATTCGTTCAGCGGGGATGCCCGCAGCGGCGCAAGCGGCCATCCGCTGTTCAAGATAGCGCGTTACGTCGGCGGTCACATCGTCGTAATGCGGGTCGTCCTGCATGTTCCCGGGCTCGCCACGCATGTGCATCAGGCACACCGGCAAGCCAGTGTCCGCCGCAGCATCCAGCGCGCCATCACGCTCCAGGGCACGCACGTCGTTGATCAGGCCGGCACCCAGCCGCGCCGACTCGCGAATGACCGCAGGCGTCGACGTATCGACCGAAATGACCACGTCGAAGCGAGTGTTGATGGCCTCGACCATCGGCGCCACGCGCTCGATTTCTTCGGTGACCGAAACCGCACGCGCGCCAGGGCGGGTCGACTCGCCACCGATGTCGATCAGCGTGGCACCTGCCGCGATCATCGCTTCGGCATGGCGCAACGCCTCGTCGCGCTGATTGAAGCGCCCGCCATCGGAGAAGGAATCGGGCGTGATATTGAGAATACCCATGACATGGGTACGGGAAAGGTCAAGAACCCGGTTGCCGCAAGGCAACCGGGTCGGGTACTGCACTGAGCTCATAGATGCCCTTAGTGTTGAGCTGCCGGGCCGCCGATCGGCGATTCCGGGCGATCGTTCTGGGCAGTCGGGGTGCCCGAATCCTTGTCATCGTCCCAGTCACGGGGTTCGCGTGGAGTACGACCAGCCATGATGTCGTCAATCTGATCGGCATCAATGGTCTCGTACTTCATCAGGGCTTCGGTCATTGCCTCGAGCTTGTCGCGGTTGTCGATCAGCAGCTGCTTGGCCGTGGCATAGCATTGGTCGATGATGCTGCGCACTTCGGAGTCGATCAGCTTGGCAGTCTCGCCGGATACACTGGCGTGCTGGCTGGCGGCACTACGTCCGAGGAATACCTCGCCCTCCTCTTCTGCATACATCAGCGGACCGAGCTTTTCCGACAGGCCCCACTTGGTGACCATGTTGCGAGCGATCTGGCTGGCTCGCATGATGTCGTTGGATGCACCGGTGGTGACACCATCAAAGCCCAGGGTCATCTCCTCGGCGATACGGCCGCCGTACAGCGAGCATATCTGGCTGATCAGCGCGCGCTTGGACAGGCTGTAGCGGTCTTCTTCCGGCAGGAACATGGTGACACCCAGGGCACGACCACGCGGAATGATCGAAACCTTGTAGACCGGATCGTGCTCAGGCACCAGGCGACCGACAATCGCGTGCCCAGCCTCGTGATAGGCGGTGTTCCGCTTTTCCTTCTCGGACATGACCATGGTCTTGCGCTCGGCACCCATCATGATCTTGTCTTTGGCCAGTTCGAATTCTTTCATTTCGACCAGGCGCTTGTTGGAGCGGGCGGCAAACAACGAAGCCTCGTTGACCAGGTTGGCCAGATCAGCACCGGAGAAGCCTGGGGTACCACGGGCAATGACCGCCGGATTGACGTTTTCGCCAACCGGCACCTTGCGCATGTGCACCTTGAGGATCTGCTCACGGCCACGGATATCCGGCAGGCCGACCACGACCTGACGGTCGAAGCGACCAGGGCGCAGCAGTGCCGGGTCGAGCACGTCCGGGCGGTTGGTGGCGGCAATGACGATGATGCCATCGTTCATTTCAAAGCCGTCCATCTCTACCAGCAGCTGGTTGAGGGTCTGCTCACGCTCGTCGTGACCGCCGCCCATGCCGGCGCCACGGTGGCGACCGACGGCGTCGATTTCGTCGATGAAGATGATGCACGGCGCGTGCTTCTTGGCCTGTTCGAACATGTCACGAACACGGCTGGCACCGACACCGACGAACATCTCGACGAAGTCGGAACCGGAAATGGTGAAGAACGGCACCTTGGCTTCACCGGCAATGGCCTTGGCCAGCAGGGTCTTACCGGTACCGGGCGGACCAACCATCAGCACGCCGCGCGGAATACGGCCGCCCAGGCGCTGGAACTTGCCTGGGTCGCGCAGGAACTCGACCAGCTCGCCCACCTCTTCCTTGGCTTCGTCGCAACCGGCGACGTCAGCCAGGGTAGTCTTGACCTGGTCTTCGGACAGCAGGCGTGCCTTGCTCTTGCCAAAGCTCATCGGCCCGCCCTTGCCACCTGCACCACCTTGCATCTGGCGCATGAAGAACATGAACACGGCGATGATCACCAGGATCGGGAAGCTGGCCACCAGCAGTTGCGTCCAGATGCTCTGCTGCTCGGGCTGCTTGCCTTCGACGACCACGTGGTTGTCGACCAGGTCGCCGATCAGGCCATTGTCGGTGATGGCCGGGCGCACGGTCTTGAAGTTGTCGCCGTCAGCGCGCTTGCCGGTAATGATGTAGCCGTCGACGGTCACACGCTCGACCTTGCCATCCTTGACCTGCTGGATGAAGTCGGAATAGTTGAGGGTCTGCGGCTCGTTAGGGCTGGAGAAGTTGTTCATCACTGTCACCAGGACAGCTGCGATGATCAACCACAGGATCAGATTCTTTGCCATGTCGTTCAATTCGCTACCCTCTGAGGCCGGCGCACGACGCAGCCGTGCCTCGCATGATATTCATCGCCCTAACTTACTACATTACCTACGCATCCGCAGGCACCGTCTGTAACCCTTTGTGAAACCTAGACTACACGAAGTTCGGACAATCCAGACGGGGCGGCCGATTGGAAATAACTATCAGCCACCCCGCAACACGCCTCATGCCCCTTTGAACCCCCTGCCAAGCAGGTACTGCTCACGGGAACGGTCCCGCGAAGAAGACGGCTTGCGCATCTGCACCTTGTCAAACTTGCTACGCACGTCCTTGAGGTACATGTCGAAACCTTCGCCCTGGAAGATCTTGATCAGGAAGTCCCCGCCCGGCTTGAGCACGCGGGTCGCCAGATCCAGGGCCAGCTCGCAGAGGAACATGGCTCGCGGCATGTCCACTGCAGGCGTACCACTCATATTGGGGGCCATGTCGGAAATCACAAGGTCTACGTGCGAATCCCCGACCGCCTGAAGAATCTGCTGCAGCACTTCATCCTGGGTGAAGTCGCCCTGAATGAAGGTCACATCAGGGATCGAGTCCATCTCCAGAATGTCGGACGCAATCAGGCGCCCCTGGCCACCAATCAGACGACTGGTCACCTGCGACCAGCCTCCGGGGGCCGCGCCGAGGTCGATCACGCTCATGCCCGGACGAATCAGGCGGTCTTTTTCCTGGATCTCCAGCAGTTTGTAGCTCGCACGCGAGCGGTAGCCATCCTTCTGTGCCTGTTTCACAAAAGGATCGTTGAAATGCTCTCGCAGCCAGTTTGCGCTGCTTTTGGAACGTTGTACCACGGGGCACCTCGATGATATGCGTCGTGATTGACTGGGCGGAGCCGGTGGCCCTCGGGTAAAATGCCGGTCAATTTTACAGAATCAGACGGAAAGGGTCAGATTATGCCGCTCAATAACGAGCAGAAGAAGCAATACAAGTCCATTGGTCATGACCTGAAGCCGGTCCTGATCGTTGCTGGCAACGGCTTGAACGAAGGCGTTATCGCCGAATTGGAGCGTGCGCTGGCCGACCACGAACTGATCAAGGTCGAAATTCGCTCGGAAGATCGCGAAGAGCGCGCCGCCGCCATTGCCGAACTGTGCAAGGTTGGCCGTGCCGAGCTGGTACAGACCATCGGCAAGAAGGCGCTGATCTACCGCAAGAACCCACAACCAAACAAGCAGCTGTCCAACATCCACCGCTACAAGTGACGGTGGCTCCGCTCAGTGGCGCGCCTGGCGCGCCCTGACCGGGACTGGTTGGGCCACCAGCACGATGCCGGAGAAGCCCAGCACCAGGAAACAGAACATCTGCCAGCGCTCGCCGACCGAGATGCCGTAGCGCAAGGTGTAGTACCCCACGCAGGCTGCAAAGCCCAACAACAGCATCTGCCCGCGAAACTGCCGCCACCAGGCCGCCAGGCCGTCCACCCTCGCCAACACCGCCAGCTGGGTCAACAAGCCAAGCAACGCCACGCCGATCAACCAGCGGTCGATCTGCCCGGCGACATCCTGCACCAACAAGGGTGCAAGGCCACTGACTTTCAGCGCCGGCACCAGCCCCACATGGAACACCCACAGGCCACCGACCCAGAAAACCTGGGCCAGCTGCCAGAGGATCCCCTCGAGGGATGGCGCCCGCAGGCGCCGGTCAGATGTGTTTGACTTCGACAATCTCGTACTCGACCGTACCGCTTGGCGTCTTGACCACCACGGTGTCACCTTCTTCCTTGCCAATGATGGCACGGGCGATCGGTGCGCTGCTCGAAAGTTTGCCTTGTTTCACGTCAGCTTCATCTTCGCCAACGATCTGGTAGGTCACTTCGTCATCGGTCTCGGTGTTGGCCAGCACCACGGTGGTGCCGAAAATCACCTTGCCGGTGTGGGCGATGGTGGTGACGTCGATCACCACCGAGTTCTGCAGACGGCCTTCGATATCGCGGATGCGCGCCTCGACCATGCCCTGCTCCTCACGGGCGGCATGGTATTCGGCGTTTTCCTTGAGGTCGCCCAGCTCACGCGCTTCACCAATGGCTTGGCTCAGGCGCGGGCGCTCGGTCTTGCTCAGGAAGGTCAGCTCCTCTTCCAGGGCGCGAGCGCCCTGGACGGTCATCGGGTACTTGGTCATGCTCATGCTTTGAGTCCTGCATGCAGATCCTGCAGGCGACGAACAGTCTTCTCGGGACCGAATTTCAGCGCCTCGCAGATGGCTTCACCGGCCGCAATGGTAGTGGTGCAGTAGATCTTGTGCTGCAGCGCATTGCGACGAATCGAGTAGGAATCGGCGATCGACTGGCGGCCTTCGGTGGTGTTGATGATCAGCGACACTTCGTCGTTCTTGATCATGTCGACCACGTGCGGACGACCTTCGGTCACCTTGTTCACACGGCGCACTTTCAGGCCAGCGGCTTCGATGACCTTGGCAGTGCCTGCCGTTGCAACCACTTCGAAGCCCAGGGCGATCAGGTCGCGCGCCACGCCAGCCACTTGCGGCTTGTCGTCGTCACGCACGCTGATGAACGCGGTACCGCCGGTTGGCAGCACTTCGCTGGCACCCATCTGGGCTTTGGCGAAGGCTTCACCGAAGCTGTCACCGACGCCCATGACTTCACCGGTCGATTTCATCTCAGGGCCGAGGATCGGGTCAACCCCTGGGAACTTGGCGAACGGGAAGACGGCTTCCTTGACGCTGTAGAAGTTCGGGATGATTTCCTGGGTGAAGCCCAGCTCTTTCAGGGTTTTGCCGGCCATGACGCGGGCTGCGATCATTGCCAGGGAGGTGCCGATGCACTTGGACACGAACGGCACGGTACGCGAGGCACGCGGGTTGACTTCGATCACGTAGATCTTGTCGCCCTGCAGGGCCAGCTGCACGTTCATCAGGCCGACAACGCCCAGCTCCAGGGCCATTTTCTTGACCTGTACGCGGACTTCGTCCTGCACTTCCTTGCTCAGTGAGTAAGGTGGCAGCGAGCACGCGGAGTCACCGGAGTGAACACCAGCCTGCTCGATGTGCTGCATGATCGCGCCGATCACCACGTCGGTGCCGTCGCAGACCGCATCCACGTCCATCTCGATGGCGCAGTTGAGGAAGTGGTCGAGCAGTACCGGGCTGTCGTTGGACACCTGTACGGCTTCACGCAGGTAGCGCTTGAGCTCGTCCAGTTCGTAGACGATCTCCATGGCGCGGCCACCCAGTACGTAGGACGGACGCACGACCAGCGGGTAACCGATGCCGCCAGCAGCGCTGATGGCTTCTTCTTCGCTGCGCACGGTGGCGTTTGGCGGCTGCAGCAGGTTCAGGCGCTGAACCATCTGCTGGAAGCGCTCACGGTCTTCGGCACGGTCGATGGCGTCCGGGCTGGTACCGATGATCGGTACGCCGGCTTCTTCCAGGGCGCGCGCCAGTTTCAGCGGGGTCTGGCCGCCGTAGTGAACGATGACGCCCTTCGGCTTCTCGACGCGGCAGACTTCCAGCACGTCTTCGAGGGTCAGCGGCTCGAAGTACAGACGGTCGGAGGTGTCGTAGTCGGTGGAGACGGTTTCCGGGTTGCAGTTGACCATGATGGTCTCGTAACCGTCTTCACGCAGGGCCAGTGCAGCGTGTACGCAGCAGTAGTCGAACTCGATACCTTGGCCGATACGGTTCGGGCCACCACCGAGGATCATGATCTTGTCGCGGGTCGACGGGTTGGCCTCGCACTCTTCCTCATAGGTCGAGTACAGGTAGGCGGTGTCGGTGGCGAACTCGGCGGCGCAGGTGTCGACGCGCTTGTACACCGGGAACACTTCCAGCTTGTGGCGGTGACGGCGCAGGTTCTTGTCGGTGATGCCGAGCAGCTTGGCCAGGCGCTGGTCCGAGAAGCCCTTGCGCTTGAGGCGCAGCATGTAGTCCTTGTCGATCGACGACAGGGCCAGGGTCTTGACCTTCTCTTCTTCCTTGATCAGGTCTTCCATCTGCACCAGGAACCACAGGTCGATGCCGGTCAGCTGGAAGATTTCCTCGATGGTCATGCCCGAACGCATGGCGTCGGCGACGTACCAGATACGCTCGGCGCCCGGCACGGTCAGTTCGCGCTTGAGGATGCTGGCGGCTTCCGGGCTGGCCAGGTCGACTTTCGGGTCGAGGCCGCAGGCGCCGACTTCCAGGCCGCGCAGGGCTTTCTGCAGGGATTCCTGGAAGGTACGACCAATGGCCATGACCTCACCCACGGATTTCATCTGGGTGGTCAGGCGGGCGTCGGCTTTCGGGAATTTCTCGAAAGCGAAGCGTGGCAGCTTGGTGACGACGTAGTCGATCGACGGCTCGAAGGACGCTGGCGTGCGACCGCCGGTGATGTCGTTCTGCAGTTCGTCGAGGGTGTAACCAATGGCCAGCTTGGCGGCGATCTTGGCGATCGGGAAGCCGGTGGCCTTGGAAGCCAGGGCGGACGAACGCGAAACGCGCGGGTTCATCTCGATCACGACCATGCGGCCGGTGTTCGGGCAGATACCGAACTGCACGTTGGAACCGCCGGTTTCCACACCGATTTCACGCAGCACCGCCAGCGAGGCGTTGCGCATGATCTGGTATTCCTTGTCGGTCAGCGTTTGCGCAGGTGCGACAGTGATCGAGTCACCGGTGTGCACGCCCATCGGGTCGAAGTTCTCGATGGAGCAGACGATGATGCAGTTGTCCTTCTTGTCACGGACCACCTCCATCTCGTATTCCTTCCAGCCGATCAGCGATTCGTCGATCAGCAGCTCTTTGGTCGGCGACAGGTCCAGACCACGGGTGCAGATTTCTTCGAATTCTTCACGGTTGTAGGCGATACCACCGCCAGTGCCGCCCATGGTGAACGACGGACGGATGATGCACGGGAAGCCGAGCTTCTCGAGGACCGCATTGGCCTCTTCCATGCTGTGGGCGATACCGGAGCGCGGGCACTCCAGACCGATGTCCTTCATGGCCTTGTCGAAGCGCGAACGGTCTTCGGCCTTGTCGATGGTGTCGGCGTTGGCACCGATCATCTCGACGCCGAACTTTTCCAGAACGCCGTGGCGCTCCAGGTCCAGGGCACAGTTCAGTGCAGTCTGGCCACCCATGGTCGGCAGTACGGCGTCCGGGCGCTCTTTTTCGATGATCTTGGCCACCGACTGCCATTTGATCGGCTCGATGTAGGTGGCGTCGGCCATGGCCGGGTCAGTCATGATGGTGGCTGGGTTGGAATTCACCAGGATGACGCGGAAACCTTCCTCGCGCAGGGCTTTACAGGCCTGGGCGCCGGAGTAGTCGAATTCGCAGGCCTGGCCGATCACGATCGGGCCAGCGCCGAGAATCAGGATGCTTTTGATGTCTGTACGTTTTGGCATGGTTGTCACTCAAATCCGCGGGTCAGTCGGCAAGCCGTCTTGAACAATCTGGGTCAGGCGCTTCCGGGCGCGGCGCGAGCCGGCCCGGGGCCTTGATGCAGGATGCTCAGCGGCGCTTGGCCATGGCATCGGTGAAACGATCGAACAGTGGCGCGACGTCGGTCGGGCCTGGGCTCGCTTCAGGGTGGCCCTGGAAGCTGAACGCGCACTTGTCGGTGCGCTCGATACCCTGCAGGGTGCCGTCGAACAGCGACTTGTGAATGGCGCGGACGTTGCCCGGCAGGGTGGCTTCGTCAACGGCGAAACCGTGGTTCTGGCTGGTGATCATGACCACGCCGGTGTCCAGGTCCTGGACCGGGTGGTTGGCACCGTGGTGACCATGGCCCATCTTCACGGTCTTGGCGCCGGAGGCCAGGGCCAGCAGCTGGTGACCGAGGCAGATGCCGAATACCGGAATCTCGGTTTCGAGGATTTCCTTGATCGCCTGGATCGCATAGTCGCATGGCTCCGGATCACCAGGGCCGTTGGACAGGAACACGCCATCCGGATTCAGCGCCAGCACTTCGCTGGCCGGGGTCTGGGCAGGCACCACCGTCACACGGCAGCCGCGGGCGACCAGCATGCGCAGGATGTTCAGCTTGACGCCGTAGTCGAAGGCGACCACGTGGTACGGCAGGTCGGCAGCATCGATGGTCGGGTGGCTGTCGGTTTTCAGTTCCCACACGCTGGAGCGCCATTCGTAGCGCTCCTTGGTGGAAACGACCTTGGCCAGGTCCATGCCCTTCAGGCCAGGGAAGCCGCGGGCAGCAGCGATGGCGGCTTCTTCGCTGATGTTGTCACCAGCCAGGATGCAGCCGTTCTGAGCGCCTTTTTCGCGCAGGATACGGGTCAGGCGACGGGTGTCGATGCCGGCGATGGCGACGACGTTGTTGGCCTTGAGGTACTCAGGCAGCGACTGGGTGTTACGCCAGTTGCTGGCCAGCAGCGGCAGGTCACGGATGACCAGGCCAGCGGACCAGACACGGTTCGACTCGGCGTCTTCCGGCGTGGTGCCGGTGTTGCCGATGTGCGGGTAGGTCAGGGTAACGATTTGCTGCGCGTAGGAAGGGTCTGTAAGGATTTCCTGGTAGCCGGTCATAGCGGTGTTGAATACCACCTCACCAACGGTCTGACCGTCGGCACCGATAGCTTCACCGCGGAAAATACTGCCGTCGGCAAGGGCGAGTATGGCTGGCTTTGTCAAGAAGACCTCCCGTAAATCAAGCATGAAAGGGCGATCGCAGGTTGCAAAAAAGCGGAGTGACGTATGGACACGTCACCCCGCTTTTATGTGCTGAATTCAATTCGCTGCGCGCTTTTAGTGGACACACTAAAGCTGTAGCTTACAGAAAAGTGCGTTTTCGGTCTACCGCATATGTGCCTCCAAGACACATGATTGCGACAGACTGACATCGGCGTCGCCTGTTTCGCGGATAAACCCGCTCCCACAGGGGCCGCACAGCGCCTGAGCCCTGCATAAATCCCGTGGGAGCGGGTTTACCCGCGAACAGGCCAGCACCGCTTGAACGACTTAGCGCAGCTCGAGCACGTCCTGCATGTCGTACAGGCCCGGCTCGCGCCCATCCAGCCACAGCGCCGCACGCACCGCACCCTTGGCGAAGGTCATGCGGCTGGAGGCCTTGTGGGTGATTTCCAGGCGCTCGCCTTCAGCGGCAAACAGCACAGTGTGATCACCCACCACATCGCCGGCACGCACAGTGGCAAAACCGATGGTCTTGCGATCACGCGCGCCGGTCTGCCCCTCACGGCCGTAGACCGCCACTTCCTGCAGATCACGCCCCAGCGCATTGGCAACCACTTCCCCCATGCGCAGCGCGGTGCCTGAAGGGGCATCGACCTTGTGCCGGTGATGCGCCTCGATAATCTCGATGTCGACATCATCGCCCAGCACCCGTGCCGCCATATCCAGCAGCTTGAGGCTGAGGTTGACGCCCACGCTGAAGTTGGCCGCGAACACGATCGGGATATCCTTGCCCGCTTCGGCCAGCAACTGCTTCTCCTCGACGCTGAAACCGGTGGTGCCGATGATCATCGCCTTGCCGTGTTTGCGACAGAAGGCCAGGTTCTTCAGGGTCACTGACGGATGAGTAAAATCGATCAGCACGTCGAATTCGTCGGCGACCTTGGCCAGGTCATCGGACAGCAGAACGCCAATCCGGCCGAGGGCCGCCAGTTCACCGGCATCAGCACCGACGAGCGAGCTGTCAGGGCGATCGATTGCCGCCGTCAGCCCCGCACCAGGGGTTTGCTGCACAGCTTCGATGAGGGTCTTGCCCATCCGCCCTGCTGCGCCCATTACCGCAATACGTCGCATAGCCTATTCCTTGTCAAAGATCGCCAAAGAAGCGTTTCACGCCATCGAACCAGCCACTGGCCTTGGGCGAATGGGAGCTGTCGCCTTCCAGCGAACTGCGCAGCTCTTCGAGCAATTCACGCTGACGGCGGCTGAGGTTGACCGGGGTTTCCACCGCCACACGGCACAGCAGGTCACCCGCACCACCGCCACGCACCGGCGCCACACCCTTGCCACGCAAGCGGAACTGCTTGCCGGTCTGGGTGCCTTCCGGAATTTTCAGTTTCACGCGACCATCGAGGGTCGGCACTTCCAGTTCGCCACCGAGGGCGGCATCGGTGTAGCTGATCGGCACTTCGCAGTACAGGTGCTTGCCATCACGCTGGAAGATCTCGTGCTCACGCACGTTGATCACGACGTACAAGTCGCCGGTCGGACCACCATGGGTGCCCGCCTCGCCCTCACCGGACAGACGAATGCGGTCGCCGGTATCGACACCCGCCGGCACCTTGACCGACAGGGTCTTGTATTCCTCGACACGGCCTTCGCCGTGGCACGAGGTGCACGGGTCGGTGATGATCTTGCCCTGGCCATGGCAACGCGGGCAGGTCTGCTGCACCGAGAAGAAGCCTTGCTGCATACGCACCTGGCCGATACCGCCGCAGGTCGGACAGGTCGACGGGGTCGACCCCTTCTTGGCGCCGGAGCCGTCACACGGCTTGCAGTTGACCAGCGTTGGCACGCGGATGCTGACCGTGGTGCCACGCACCGCTTCTTCCAGGTTCAGCTCCAGGGTGTAGCGCAGGTCGCTGCCGCGCTGGGCACCGCCACGGCCACCGCCGCGACCACCACCGAAGAAGTCGCTGAACACGTCGCCGAAAATGTCGGAGAAGTTGGCGCCACCGAAGCCGGCACCACCGCCACCCATGCTCGGGTCGACGCCGGCGTGGCCGTACTGGTCGAACGCTGCACGCTTGCTCGCATCAGACAGTACTTCGTAGGCCTCGTTGGCTTCCTTGAACTTGTCTTCCGATTCTTTATCGCCCGGGTTGCGGTCCGGGTGGTACTTCATCGCCAGGCGGCGATAGGCCTTTTTGAGGTCGGCTTCGCTGGCGCCGCGCTCGACACCCAGGACCTCATAATAATCACGCTTGGACATAGGTCATTTGCACCTTGTGGGGCGTCTGGCATCTGCGCCGCGCCATCAGCACCTGCCTGCAAGCCACGAATGGCCCGGACAAATGCTGTAAAAAATCTCGAATTCCAGATACACCAACGCGGGAGCAAGCCCCCGCGCGGCGACATCCTACCAGTTCACCGGCACACGCCGGTGAACGGGTCGACAGCATGCAACGATTACTTCTTGTCGTCGCCTTTCACTTCTTCGAACTCGGCGTCAACCACGTCATCGTGCTTGGCTTCCGGCTCGGCTTGCTGGGCGCCGCCCTGAGGCTGTTCGGCCTGCTGCTCGGCGTACATCTTCTGAGCAACCGGAGCCGAAACCTTGGACAGCTCTTCGACCTTGGCGTCGATGGCAGCCTTGTCGTCGCCTTTGACAGCGGCTTCCAGGGCAACCACGGCGGCTTCGATCGCGGTCTTCTCTTCAGCAGTGACCTTGTCACCAGCGTCAGCGACCATCTTGCGAGTCGAGTGCACCAGCGCGTCACCCTGGTTACGGGCAGCGGCCAGCTCTTCGAACTTGCGGTCTTCCTCGGCGTTGGCCTCGGCGTCACGCACCATGCGCTCGATTTCTTCGTCCGACAGGCCGGAGTTGGCCTTGATCACGATCGACTGGGTCTTGCCAGTGGCCTTGTCTTTGGCGCCCACGTGCAGGATGCCGTTGGCATCGATGTCGAAGGTCACTTCGATCTGCGGCACGCCACGTGGCGCTGGCGGAATGTCAGCCAGGTCGAACTTGCCCAGCGACTTGTTCTGCGCAGCCTGCTTACGCTCACCTTGCAGCACGTGAATGGTCACGGCGCTCTGGTTGTCGTCGGCAGTCGAGAACACCTGCGACTTCTTGGTCGGAATGGTGGTGTTCTTCTCGATCAGCGCAGTCATCACGCCGCCCATGGTTTCGATACCCAGGGTCAGCGGGCTGACGTCCAGCAGCAGTACGTCTTTCACGTCACCGGCCAGTACGGCGCCCTGGATGGCAGCACCCATGGCCACGGCTTCGTCCGGGTTGACGTCCTTGCGCGCTTCTTTACCGAAGAAGTCGGCAACGGCCTTCTGCACCATTGGCATACGGGTCTGGCCGCCGACCAGGATCACGTCGTCGATCTTGCCAGCGTCGATGCCGGCGTCTTTCAGGGCGATGCGGCAAGGCTCGATGGTACGGTTGACCAGGTCTTCGACCAGCGACTCCAGCTTGGCGCGGGAGATCTTCACGTTCAGGTGCTTGGGACCGGTGGCATCTGCAGTGATGTACGGCAGGTTGACGTCGGTCGACTGAGCGGAGGACAGCTCGATCTTGGCCTTTTCAGCGGCTTCTTTCAGGCGCTGCAGAGCCAGTGGATCGTTCTTCAGGTCCATGCCGGACTCTTTCTTGAACTCGTCGACGAGGTAGTCGATCAGGCGCATGTCGAAGTCTTCGCCACCCAGGAAGGTGTCGCCGTTGGTAGCCAGTACTTCGAACTGGTGCTCGCCATCGACTTCGGCGATTTCGATGACCGAAACGTCGAAGGTACCACCACCCAGGTCATAAACGATGACGGTGTGGTCGCCCTTGGCCTTGTCCATGCCGTAGGCCAGCGCAGCAGCGGTCGGTTCGTTGATGATACGTTTCACGTCCAGACCAGCGATGCGACCGGCGTCTTTGGTAGCCTGGCGCTGGCTGTCGTTGAAGTACGCCGGAACGGTGATGACCGCTTCGGTAACGGGCTCGCCGAGGTAGTCTTCGGCGGTCTTCTTCATTTTCTTCAGGACTTCGGCACTGATCTGCGGCGGTGCCATTTCCTTGCCGGCGGCTTCTACCCAGGCGTCACCGTTGCCGGCTTTGACGATCTTGTAGGGAACCAGCTTGATGTCTTTCTGCACGACGTCTTCTTCGAAGCGGCGGCCGATCAGGCGCTTCACTGCGAACAGGGTGTTGTGCGGGTTGGTGACAGCCTGGCGCTTGGCCGACTGACCCACCAGGATTTCGCCGTCGTTGGCGTAGGCCACGATCGAAGGGGTAGTACGCGCGCCTTCGGCGTTTTCGATGACCTTGACGTTACCGTTTTCCAGAATGGAGACGCACGAGTTGGTGGTCCCCAGGTCAATACCGATGATTTTGCCCATGTTATCTCTCCCGAAACTTGAATTTGGTGGCAGCGGCTACTTCTGGCCAACTGCGGTAATACTTGAACGCTTGACACCTAGATGGGGATGCCCCGACAGATTTCAAGCCTTCTCATCGATAGAAGGTTGCGGGGCCGCCGGCGCCTTGCTCACCACCACCATGGCAGGGCGCAGCAGGCGGCCGTTGAGCAGGTAGCCCTTCTGGAACACGTTGAGCACGCTGTTCGGCTCGACGTCGGCGCTTTCCTGCATGGCCATCGCCTGGTGGTGCTCGGCATTGAATGGCTGGCCGTGCGGGTCGATGGCTTCGAGGTTGTAGCGCTTGAGGGTGTCCTGGAACATCTTCAGGGTCAGCTCGACACCTTCACGGGTGTTCTTGACCTGCTCGTCTTCAGGGTCGAGGTGGGTCAGGGCCATCTCCAGGCTGTCGATCACCGGCAGCAGGTCGCCCGAGAACTTCTCGAGGGCGAACTTGCGGGCCTTGTCGACTTCCTGTTCAGCGCGGCGAATGCTGTTCTGCGCTTCTGCAGCGACACGCAGGGACTGATCCTTGGCGGCGGCCAGCTGCTCCTCGAGCTCCTGAACGCGGGCGCCGTTATCCAGTGCACCAGCCTCTTCGGCATTAAGGTCTTTCTCATTCAGCTGTTCGTCAGCCATGGGTTCTCTCCTGGGCAATTTCTGTTGTACGAGCAAAGCTCGCCGTGTCTGCCGGCTATATGGGGCCGGAAAAACCAGCTTCAAGGGGCAAGTGGGTTTTGCAGGCCGCAACAGAATCCGCCAGAGGGCATTGGCAGGGCTGAAAAAAGTACTGTATAAATAACCAGACCTGAACTTCGGGAGCCGCCCCCATGCTGGTGCACCTGTCCATTCACAACTACGCCATCGTCGAGCACCTCGACCTCGAAATCGCCCGCGGCATGTCGGTCATCACCGGCGAGACCGGTGCAGGCAAATCGATCATGCTCGACGCCCTCGGCCTGGCCCTGGGCGACCGTGCCGACAGTGGCGTGGTGCGCCCCGGCACCGACAAGGCGGACATCCTTGCCACGTTCGACCTGGTGGACATCCCCGAAGCCCATGCCTGGCTGGCCGAGCGCGACCTGGACAACGACGGGCTGTGCATCCTGCGCCGGGTGATCACCGCCGAAGGCCGCAGCCGCGGCTACATCAACGGCACCCCCTGCCCGCTTGGCGACCTCAAGGCGCTGGGCGAGCTGCTGATCGACATCCACAGCCAGCATGAACACCAGTCGCTGCTCAAAACCGACACCCACCGCCGCCTGGTGGACGAATACGCCGGCGCCATCGACCTGGCCCGCCAGGTGCAACTTGCCGCCAAGCGCTGGAACCAGACCCGCCTGGAACTCGAGCGGCTGAGCAATTCCGGCGACGAGCAACGCGCCCGCCACCAGCTGCTCAGCTATCAGCTTGAAGAGCTCGATAACCTCGGCCTGGGCGAAAACGAACTGGAGCAACTGGAGCAGGAGCACAAGAACCTGACCAACGCCGAAGCCCTGTTCGGCATCTGCCGCCAGGTCATCGATCAGTGCAGCGAGAGCGATTCGGGCAACGTGCTCAGCGCCCTCACCTCCAGCCTCAACCGCCTCGGCGCCGCAGCGAACGCCCCGCGCGCGCTGGGCGAGGCCGCGAACATGATCGCCAGCGCACAGATTCAGGTAGAAGAAGCGATGGGCGAACTCAACCGCTTCCTCGACAACTTCGATGCCGACCCCATGCGTCTGCAAGCCCTGGAAGAGCGCCTGGATACAATCTATACGCTGGCGCGCAAGCACCGCGTGCACCCCACCGAGCTGCCGCACCTGCAGCAACAGCTGATGGACGAACTGGAAGGCCTGAACGCCAGCGACGAGTCGATCGAGCGCCTGGGCGAGGAGCTCGACGCCTTTGCCCAGCACTATAAAGAGAAGGCACTGGAGCTGAGCGCCCTGCGCCAGCAGGCAGCCAAGCAGCTGGCCGTCGCGGTCGAGCAGGAAATCCAGCGCCTGGGCATGCCGGGCGGCCGGTTCTGCATCGAACTCACGCCCAATGAAGGCAACGACCTGTCACCGCACGGCCTGGAGCAGATCGAACTGCTGGTCAGTGCCAACCCCGGGCAGCCGCTCAAGGGCCTGGCCAAGGTGGCGTCCGGCGGCGAGCTGTCGCGTATCAGCCTGGCGATCCAGGTAATCACGGCGCAGACCTCGCGCATTCCCACTCTGGTGTTCGACGAAGTGGATGTCGGCATCGGCGGCCCGACGGCCGAAATCGTCGGCCAGCTGCTACGCCGCCTGGGCGAGCGCGGGCAGGTACTGACCGTGACACACCTGCCACAGGTGGCCGCACAGGGTCACCATCACCTGTTCGTGCACAAGGTGCGCAACAGCGATACCACCCACACCGCAGTGGCTAGCTTGGGCAAGCGCGAGCGGGTCGAGGAAGTGGCCCGCATGCTGGGCGGCATCGACCTGACCAAGGAATCCCTGGCCCATGCGCGCAAGATGGTGGTTTCCGGCAAGGCTTGAGATCTACTTCGCCCAATTCGCGGGCAAGCCCGCTCCCACAGGACCTTCATAGGCCTTAAGCCTGCCGAAATCCTGTGGGAGCGGGCTTGCCCGCGAAGAGGCCGGTAGAAGCAGTGCATCTTTCTGCCTGCCCCAAACGCACAAAGGCGACCCGAAGGTCGCCTTTGTCATTCATAACGCGCTAAATCGTTACTTTTTCTTACGCACATAGAGGACCAGGTTGTGGTCCACGAGCTCGTAGCCATGCTCGGCCACGATCTCTTTCTGGCGACGCTCGATTTCAGCGTCCATGAACTCGATCACTTCACTGGTATCCACGTTGACCATATGGTCGTGGTGACCGCCGTCAGCCAGCTCGAACACCGCGTGGCCACCGTCGAAGTTGTGGCGTACCACCAAGCCAGCCGCTTCGAACTGGGTCAGTACGCGATAGACGGTTGCCAGACCGACGTCCTCGCCAGCCTCCATCAGCGCCTTGTAGACATCCTCGGCGCTCATGTGACGTTGCTCGGTAGAGTCGAGCATTTGAAGGATCTTGACTCGAGGCAGTGTCACCTTGAGACCGGCTTTGCGCAATTCGCTATTTTCAACCATGGTCAGCTTTCTCGCCGATGCTGCTTCGCAGCTTCTCTTAATACGGGTATGATCGGGGTTTACGTTGTCCAGCCAAGATAGTGGAAGTCGCCCACCGATGCAAAACACCAAGCTCTTGCTAAACAGCCTCGCCCTCGCGGGACTGCTCGCACTCGCCGGTTGCTCGTTTCCCGGGGTTTACAAAATCGACATCCAGCAGGGCAATGTCGTCACGCAAGACATGATAGACCAATTACGCCCCGGAATGACCCGTCGGCAAGTAAGGTTTATCATGGGCAACCCGCTGCTTCAGGACACCTTCAACACCAACCGTTGGGATTATCTGTACAGCCTGCAACCGGGTGGCGGCAAACGCCAGCAGGAACGCATGAGCATCTTCTTCAACGACAGCGACCAACTGGTCAGCCTGTCCGGCGATTTCATGCCAGGCGTAAGCCGCGACCAGGAAATCCTCGGCGGCAGCAGCGACACAACTGTCAGCCCGAGCACCCAGCCAGAGCAGGCCAAGCCGCAGCCGGTAGAAAAACCCGCCAAGCCAGGCTCGACGGAAGAGTCCATCCAGCGCGAGATCGACACCATCGAGACCACCCCAGTGCCGACACCGGCACCGCTGGAAACCTCGCCGCAGTAATTGCCGGCCAGATGAAAAAGCCCGGACCATGGTCCGGGCTTTTTATTGCCAGCCAGTTCAGCTAGCGCTTGGCCTTGGCCTGTGCAGCGCGCTGCCTGCGCGCCTCTTTGGGGTCGAGCAGCAGGGGCCGGTAGATTTCCAGGCGATCACCCTCCTCGACCAGGCGCTCGTGCGCGTCCGCTACCTGCTTGCCGAAAATGCCCACAGGGCATTGCTCGACATCCAGCCCGCCAACCTGCACGGCAATCCCGGACAGGCGTAGCGCTTCACGCACGGTCGTCCCATCCGGCACGTCACAGGCCAACAGCCACTGGCGCTCGGCCGTAGCGTAGGCCACCTCGACTTTAACCATTGAGCTGCTTGGCACGCTGGCAGAAGGCATCCACCAGGGTATTGGCCGCCTGGTTGAACAGCGGCCCCAGCGTGGCTCGCACGATCGCCCCGGCATAGTCGAAGGTCAGGTCCAGGCTGATCTTGCAGGCTTTTTCACCGAGTGGCTTGAACACCCACAGGCCATGCAGCTGGGTGAACGGCCCCTCTTCCAGGTTCATCTCGATGGACTGCCCCGGCACCAGCACATTGCTGGTGACGAACTGCTGACTCATGCCGCCTTTGGCCACTTCCAGCTTCGCCCGCATGTGCGTGCCACTGGCCTCGATCACCGTCGACGCCGAGCACCAGGGCAGAAATTCAGGGTAGCTGGCCACATCATTGACCAGATCGTAGAGCGCCTGGGCAGGGTACGGCAGCAGGGCGGAGCGTTGAATATGGGTAGTCATCCAGGCGTCACTTCCAAGGCTGGTTGGCGGCGCTTCGCAGCGTGCCGAAAACAGGTTCTGTGCATAGAACAGGCCTTGTATTGTCCGGTATTCATTGCAGTGGCTCAAGCACACCGAAATCCCATAGCCGACCACGTGATGACTTGCCTATAATGCCGCCCCTATGGCTAAACAAAAGAAACATCCGACCGGGACCATCGCGCAAAACAAAAAGGCGCGACACGATTACTTCATCGAACACAAGTTCGAGGCCGGACTGGTCCTGTCCGGTTGGGAAGTAAAAAGCCTGCGGGCCGGCAAGGCGCACCTGACCGACAGCTACGTGCTGCTCAAGGATGGCGAAGCCTGGCTGTTCGGCAGCCACATCACCCCGCTGACAACCGCCAGCACCCACGTCATCGCCGACCCCACGCGTACCCGCAAGCTGCTGCTGAACAAGCGCGAGCTCGAGCGCGTG
Source organism: Pseudomonas sp. LRP2-20 (assembly GCF_024349685.1). NCBI lineage: Bacteria > Pseudomonadati > Pseudomonadota > Gammaproteobacteria > Pseudomonadales > Pseudomonadaceae > Pseudomonas > Pseudomonas sp. LR2-20. The sequence goes on from NZ_AP025944.1 coordinate 5,294,384, forward strand.
GAGGCTGCCGTGGCGCAGAAGGGCTACACCTGCGTGGCCCTGGCGCTGTACTGGAGCAAGCACCTGATCAAGTGCGAGATCGCGCTTGGCAAGGGCAAGAAGGAGTTCGACAAGCGCGACACCATGCGCGAACGCGACTCCAACCGCGAGCTGCAGCGTGCGGTGCGGAACAAGGGCAAGGAAGAGTAAATCTTCTTAAGCCTGTTCCGGCCTCTTCGCAGGCGAGCCCGCTCCCACAGAGATAGCGTCGAATTCAAATTCAGCGCTGCACCTGTGGGAGCGGGCTTGCCCCGCGAAGAATCCAGCACCGAGCTTAGCGCCCGCTGCGCCGCTCCGCTCGCGCCACCCGCTGGGCCTCGTCCTGCGCCTCTTCCAGCACCTCCTGCACATACAGAATGTGCCGGCTGGACACCTCCCGCGCATCCTCCGCCCTGCCCTCGACAATCGCCAGGTACAACTCGCGGTGCTGACTGATCAGCATGTCGCGTGTTTCCGTGCGCTGCTGATACATGCCACCGATGTTGGTCACCACGTTGCGCTTGAGCAGGTCGAACAAGCCACGGATCGTATGCAGCAAAACCGCGTTATGGCTGGCCTCGGCAATCGCCAGGTGGAAGCGCGCATCGGCCGCGCCCTCCTCCGCCCGCGTCACCTCGTCAGCCCGCGCGTAGCAATCCTGCAAGGTATCGAACGCTGCCTTCAGGCGCGCACGATCCGGCTCGGTGGCTCGCTGGGCCGCGTAATAGGCACATGACGCCTCCAGGGTATGGCGAAACTCGAGGAGGTCGCGCTGCGCCTCGGCACTTTGCTCGAGCAACTGCAGCAATGGGTCGCTGAACGTCGAGCCGAGCGATTCGGCTACGTAATTGCCACCCCCCTGGCGGCTCACCAGCAGCCCCTTGGCCACCAGCTTCTGAATCGCCTCACGCAGTGACGGGCGCGACACACCGAACTGTTCGGCCAGGACACGCTCCGCCGGCAGCCGCTGCCCGGAGGTCAGCGTGCCTTCCAGAATCATCCCTTCCAACCGATCGACGATGTCGTCGGACAGGCGCCGTTGGCGGACCTGATCAAAAACCATCACATGCTCTCCACAAACCCCCGGCCAATTTCAGGGGGCGTCTATTCTCGCCGATCCACGCCGCGCCAGCACGTATCACCGACGATTTTCACAAGGCTCCAAGCGCCCGTTCATCGACCCACGACCAAAGTTTTGCACGGGACAAATTGACACACCCACGACAGCGCTTTTAACCTAGCGACCAGCCATTGTAAATTGGTCTTACCAATTATCCAATGCCAGTGCCTGACCAACAACAATTAGGGGCCACCCCATATGCAAACCTGGCAACAACTCTATACCCCGCTTGGTAGTCTCGGCCTGTCCGCGCTGGCGGCGGTCATCCCTATCGTGTTCTTCTTCCTGGCCCTGGCCGTGTTCCGCCTCAAAGGCCACGTGGCTGGCAGCATCACACTTGCCCTGTCGATCCTGGTGGCGATCTTCGCCTTCCAGATGCCTGTCGACATGGCCCTGGCTGCTGCAGGTTATGGCTTCCTTTACGGCCTCTGGCCGATTGCCTGGATCATCGTTGCCGCGGTGTTCCTGTACAAACTCACGGTCAAGAGCGGCCAGTTCGAAGTGATCCGCAGCTCGGTACTGTCGATCACCGACGACCAGCGCCTGCAGGTGTTGCTGATCGGCTTCTGCTTCGGTGCCTTCCTCGAAGGCGCGGCCGGCTTCGGCGCCCCGGTGGCAATCACCGCTGCGCTGCTGGTAGGCCTGGGCTTCAACCCGCTGTACGCCGCCGGCCTGTGCCTGATCGCCAACACTGCACCGGTAGCCTTTGGCGCCCTGGGCATCCCGATCATCGTGGCCGGCCAGGTTACCGGCATCGACGCCTTCCACATCGGCGCCATGACCGGCCGCCAGCTGCCGCTGCTGTCGCTGTTCGTACCCTTCTGGCTGGTGTTCATGATGGACGGCCTGCGCGGCGTGAAAGAAACCTGGCCCGCTGCCCTGGTCGCCGGCCTGAGCTTCGCCGTGACCCAGTACTTCACCTCGAACTTCATCGGCCCTGAGTTGCCGGACATCACCTCGGCCCTGGCCAGCCTGATCTGCCTGACGCTGTTCCTGAAAGTCTGGCAGCCCAAGCGCGCGTTCGCCGAAGCCAAAGGCAGCGTCGGCGCCGCCGTGGTACAGCCAAGCGGCAGCCAGCCGACCCCGTACAGCTTCGGCGAGATCTTCAAGGCCTGGTCGCCGTTCCTGATCCTCACCGTGCTGGTCACCATCTGGACCCTGAAGCCGTTCAAGGCGGCCTTCGCCCCAGGCGGCGCGATGTACAACTTCGTGTTCAACTTCGCCATCCCGCACCTCGACCAGCTGGTGATCAAGACCGCGCCGATCGTCACCGCGCCGACTGCCATGCCAGCGGTGTTCAAGCTCGACCCGATCTCTGCCACCGGCACCGCGATCTTCCTCTCGGCGCTGATCTCCATGTGGGTGCTGAAGATCAACTTCAAAACTGGTCTGACCACTTTCAAAGAGACCTTCTGGGAGCTGCGCTGGCCAATCCTGTCGATCGGCATGGTGCTGGCCTTCGCCTTCGTCACCAACTACTCGGGCATGTCTTCGACCATGGCCCTGGTGCTGGCCGGCACGGGCGCCGCGTTCCCGTTCTTCTCGCCGTTCCTTGGCTGGCTGGGCGTGTTCCTGACCGGTTCCGACACCTCGTCCAACGCCCTGTTCAGCTCGCTGCAGGCAACCACCGCGCACCAGATCGGGGTCAACGACACCCTGCTGGTTGCGGCCAACACCAGCGGTGGCGTGACCGGCAAGATGATCTCGCCGCAGTCGATCGCCGTGGCCTGCGCCGCCACCGGCCTGGTCGGCAAGGAATCCGACCTGTTCCGCTTCACCGTCAAGCACAGCCTGTTCTTCGCCACCATCGTCGGCCTGATCACCTTGATCCAGGCCTATTGGCTGACCGGCATGCTGGTTCATCACTAAAGTGAAAGGGGCCGGGCGCCCAGACGCGCCCGGCATCTCCTTCAACCCACGCTGCGAGAATCCATGATCATTTCCGCCTCCACCGACTATCGCGCCGCGGCCCAACGCAAGCTGCCTCCCTTCCTCTTCCACTACGCCGACGGCGGCGCCTACGCCGAGCACACCCTGCGCCACAACGTCTCGGACCTGGCCAGCATCGCCCTGCGCCAGCGCGTGCTGAAGAACATGTCCGAGCTCAGCCTCTCCACCCGCCTGTTCGACGAAACCCTGAGCATGCCCGTGGCCCTGGCCCCGGTCGGCCTCACCGGCATGTACGCCCGCCGTGGCGAAGTGCAGGCGGCTCGCGCCGCGGCGGCGCACGGCATTCCGTTCACCATGTCGACGGTGTCGGTGTGCCCGATCGAAGAAGTGGCACCCGCCATCGACCGGCCGATGTGGTTCCAGCTGTACGTGCTCAAGGACCGCGGCTTCATGCGCAACGCCCTGGAGCGGGCCAAGGCCGCTGGCGTGAAAACCCTGGTGTTCACCGTCGACATGCCGGTTCCCGGCGCCCGCTACCGCGACGCCCACTCCGGCATGAGCGGCGCGAACGGCCCGATGCGCCGCGTGCTGCAGGCCATGACCCACCCCGAGTGGGCGTGGGATGTTGGCGTGATGGGCCGCCCGCATGATCTGGGCAATATCTCCAAGTACCGTGGCAACCCCACGGGCCTGGCCGACTACATCGGCTGGCTGGGCAACAACTTCGACCCGTCGATCTCGTGGAAGGACCTGGAGTGGATCCGCGAATTCTGGGACGGCCCGATGATCATCAAGGGCATCCTTGACGCCGACGACGCCCGTGACGCGGTCAAGTTCGGCGCCGACGGCATCGTCGTGTCCAACCACGGCGGCCGCCAGCTCGACGGCGTGCTGTCCAGCGCCCGCGCCCTGCCGGCGATTGCCGATGCCGTCAAAGGCGACCTGAAGATCCTCGCCGACTCCGGCATCCGCAGCGGCCTCGACGTGGTGCGCATGATCGCCCTCGGTGCCGACACCGTGCTGATCGGCCGCGCCTTCCTCTGGGCCCTGGCCGTGCATGGTCAGGCCGGGGTGAAGAACCTGCTCGAACTGTTCGAGAAGGAAATGCGCGTGGCCATGGTGCTGACCGGCGCCAAGTCGATCAGCGAGATCACCCGCGAGTCGTTGGTCCGCGAACTGGGCGCCTGAGCGCCCCTCTACAGTACCGCCTGAATGACCGGGGCACGCCGCGCACCAGACGCCGCGGCCCCGCGAGGAGATTGCATGAGCCTGCCCGCTGCGTTCCTGCGTGATGTCGAGCGCCTGATCCCCGCCGAACGCCGTTTCGACGACCCGACCTCCACCTTGGCCTTCGGCACCGACGCCAGCTTCTACCGGCTGATCCCCAAGCTGGTTGTACGCGTCGAGTCCGAGGACGAAGTGGTCGGGCTGATTCAACTGGCCCAGCGCGAACGCGTGCCGGTGACCTTCCGCGCCGCCGGCACCAGCCTCTCCGGCCAGGCCATCAGCGACTCAGTACTGATCGTGCTCGGCGATAACTGGAACGGCCGTGAGATCCGTGGCCAAGGCAAGCAGATCCGCCTGCAACCCGGCGTCATCGGTGCCCAGGCCAACGCCTGGCTGGCCCCGTACGGGCGCAAGATCGGCCCCGACCCGGCCTCGATCAACGCCTGCAAGATCGGCGGCATCGTCGCCAACAACGCCAGCGGCATGTGCTGCGGCACCGCCCAGAACACCTACCACACCCTCGCCGGCCTGCGCCTGGTGCTGGCCGACGGCACCCGCCTGGACAGCGAAGACCCGGCCAGCGTCGCGGCCTTTGCAAACAGCCACGCCGAACTGCTCGAAGCGCTGGCGCGCCTGGGCCGCGAAACCCGCGCCAACACCGAACTGGCCGCGCGCATCCGGCACAAATACCGCCTGAAGAACACCACCGGCCTGTCACTCAATGCCCTGGTGGACTACGACCAGCCGCTGGATATCCTGCAGCACCTGCTGGTCGGCTCCGAGGGCACCCTGGGCTTCATCAGCGCCGTCACCTATGACACCGTGCCCGACCACCCGCACAAGGCCAGCGCCCTGTTGGTGTTCCCCAGCGTGGAAAGCTGCTGCCGCGCCGTGACCGTGCTCAAGCACCAGCCAGTGTCCGCCGTGGAACTGCTCGACCGCCGCAGCCTGCGCTCGGTGCAGAACATGCCCGGCATGCCAATGTGGGTCAAAGGCCTGTCAAGCAATGCCTGCGCGCTGCTGATCGAGTCCCGCGCCGCCAGCCAGAGCCTGCTGCACGAGCAGCTGCAATTGGTCATGGCCTCGATCGCCGACTACCCGCTGGAACAGAAGGTCGAGTTCAGCGAAGACCCGGCCGTGTACAACCAGCTGTGGAAGATCCGCAAGGACACCTTCCCCGCCGTCGGCGCCGTGCGCCAGACAGGCACCACGGTAATCATCGAAGACGTCACCTTCCCCATCGAGCAACTGGCCGAAGGCGTGAACCGCCTGATCCAGCTGTTCGACAAGCACCACTACGACGAAGCGATCATCTTCGGCCACGCGCTGGAAGGTAACTTGCACTTCGTCTTCACCCAGGGCTTCAACAGTGCCGAGGAAGTCGCGCGCTACCAGGCCTTCATGGACGACGTCGCGCAACTGGTGGCCGTCGAGTTCGGCGGCTCGCTCAAGGCCGAGCACGGCACCGGCCGCAACATGGCGCCCTTCGTCGAGCTGGAATGGGGCCATGACGCCTACCAGCTGATGTGGCAGCTCAAGCGCCTGCTCGACCCCAACGGCATCCTCAACCCCGACGTGGTGCTGAGCGAAGACCCAGACATCCACCTGAAAAACCTCAAGCCGCTGCCCGCCGCCGACGAGATCGTCGACAAGTGCATCGAGTGCGGCTTCTGCGAACCGGTCTGCCCCTCCAAAGGCCTGACCCTCAGCCCCCGCCAGCGCATCGTCATGTGGCGCGACATCCAGGCAAAGAAACGCGCTGGCGTCGACACCCGCGAGCTGCTGCAAACCTACCAGTACCAAGGCATCGACACCTGCGCCGCCACAGGCCTGTGCGCCCAGCGCTGCCCGGTGGGTATCAACACCGGCGAGCTGGTGAAGAAACTGCGCAGCCAGGCCGCCGAGCACGCCAAGACCGCCGACTGGCTGGCCGAGCATTTCCACACCGCCCTGGGCGGCGCCCGCTTCACCCTGACCGCCGCCAACACCGCCCGCAAGCTGCTCGGCGCCCCACGCCTCGGCCGCCTTAGCGCCTCACTGAGCAAGGCCAGCAAAGGCCGCCTGCCGCAATGGACCCCGGCCATGCCGCAGCCACTGCGCACCATGGCCTTCGGCCCGGCGAGCAACGATGCCCGGCCCCGCGTGGTCTACCTTGCCGCCTGTGTTTCACGGGTGATGGGCCCCGCCTACGCCGACCGCGAGCAAAGCTCACTGCTGGACAAGACCCGCGCCCTGCTGGAAAAGGCCGGTTACCAGGTGGTGTTCCCGGACAACGCCGACAGCCTCTGCTGCGGCCAGCCGTTCGCCTCCAAGGGCTACCCCGAGCAGGCCGAGCACAAACGCCAGGAGCTGATCAACGCCCTGCTCCACGCCAGCCGCGGCGGCCTCGACCCGATCTACTGCGACACCAGCCCCTGCACCCTGCGCCTGGTACAAGACCTGGGCGAAACCCGGCTCGACCTGTACGACCCGGTGCGCTTCATCCGCACCCACCTGGTCGACAAGCTGGAGTTCACCCCTCAGGACGAACCGGTGGCCGTGCACGTGACGTGCAGCACCCAGCATCTGGGTGAAAGCCAGGCGTTGATCGACCTGGCACGCCGTTGCAGCAAACAGGTGGTGGTGCCGGAAGGCATCCACTGCTGCGGTTTCGCCGGCGACAAGGGCTTCACCACACCCGAGCTCAATGCCCACTCGCTGCGCAGCCTGAAGGATGCAGTGCAGTATTGCAGCGAAGGTATCTCCACCAGCCGGACCTGTGAAATCGGCCTGTCCAGCCATAGCGGCATCGACTATCACGGCCTGGTCTACCTGGTAGACCGCGTCACCCGCCCGCGCAGTTCGCCATGATGTTTTTGGCGCCTGGGAGATCGAGCGCCGCCCGCGCGGCGCATCGCGAGCTGCGCTCGCTCCTACGTTTGTTTCGGGCCAATGATTCCTGGGGGATTTGCGCGCGAACGCCTGGGCGCATGGCGCGATATCGCGTCGTACGAACAAGGCGGTCGCGCGCGCCTGTCACAGGCATCACTGGCCCGAAACAAACGTAGGAGCTCGCGATGCGCCGCGCGGGCGGCGCTCGATCTCCCAGACGCTGAACATCTCAGGCCAATACCCACCTTCCCACTGCAACATCCCGCCACACACCGCCATATCGCCAAGCCATAACCCCAATGGAACCCTCGCAAAACCCCGGCAGTCCACCTTTATAGGCCCACCTCCCAGCGGCCATAAAAGGAGACACCCATGAAAGGTACCGCGCTTTCGGCCCTCTTCGCGGCCGCTACCCTCCTGGCATCCCCGGCCTTCGCCGCCGATGACCTGTGCACCACCAACCTGCAGAAGATCGACGACAGCATGGCCACCGCCGGCGCCACCTCCGAAGGCCTGGACAAAGCCCTCACCGAGCAGGTCGACAAGGCCAAGTCCGCCCAGGCCTCAGGTGACACCAAAGGCTGCATCGCCATCACCAGCAAGGTGCTGGAGCGCCTGGAAAAGACCGAGAAAGGCGGCGGTTCGGCCGGCGGCAGCGGTGCTTGAGCCCTCGCAGTGCGGACGACCGGGACCGGTTGTCGACGTCGCCCGCGCAATGGCGTATACTCAGCCTCACGTGCCGTAAGGTGCGTTAGCCAAGAGCTAGTGTGGGGCCGATCAGGATTCGACGCCGGTAGCGAAACTCTAGGTGCATGCCGAGTTGGTAACAGAACTCGTAAATCCACTGTTGCAACTTTCTATAGTTGCCAATGACGAAAACTACGAGGGCTACGCTCTCGCTGCGTAAGCAGCTGAGCCCGCTCTCCTGGTAGCTTCGGCTCCAGCAATCATCAGGGGATGCCTGTAAACCCGAAATGATTGTCATACAGAACAGGATCGTCGTGTAGCACGTTGGGGGCAAAGCGACTAAAACTTACCCAACTCATCCAAAGCACCCTGCCCGTCGGGCGGCTGCGGATTAAATCAGTAGACACGGCTAAGCATGTAGTACCGACAGCGGAGTACTGGCGGACGGGGGTTCAAATCCCCCCGGCTCCACCAAATGATCAATCAAAGACGTCCACGGACGTCTTTTTTTGTGCCTGAAACCCAGTAAATAAGGGGCTTTCAGCGCCATCAGGATCCGATAGCGTCCAACAGGATCTACGAGATTCGGTATTCCAAGTGGTATTCCAAGCCATCTACTGGTAGTTTTTGGAATACCGAAACCGCTTTTGGAATACCGCATGTGCGCTCAAGCCACCCGCCTCTCGGACCTCAAAGTCAAAGCCGCTAAGCCTCAAGAGAAGGACTACGTCCTAAGCGATGGTGACGGCCTTCAAATGCGAGTGAGAAGTAATGGCTCTAAACTCTGGAACTTCAACTACCGACATCCGGTGACGAAGAACCGGATCAACATGGGCCTCGGGACCTTCCCCGAAATTTCATTGGCGCAAGCCCGCAAGCGTACCGTTGAGGCACGCGAGCTCCTCGCTCACGGCATCGACCCCAAAGAGAAACGGGATGCAGTGCAGCAGGCTAAGAAGGCAGCGACTGAGCACACTTTCCAGAACGTGGCGACGGCCTGGTATGAGCTGAAAAAAGATGCAGTGACACAGGCCTACGCTGAGGACATCTGGCGCTCCCTCACACTGCACATCTTTCCGTATCTGGGACACACACCACTATCGACCATAAGTGCCCCTCAGGTCATTAACCTGCTCCGCCCACTCGAAACCAAGGGCAGCCTTGAAACCGTAAAACGACTGACACAGCGGCTCAACGAGATCATGACCTACGGGGTCAACTCGGGACTGATTCACGCAAACCCGCTCAGTGGCATCCGCTCCGTTTTCAAGAAACCGAAAAAGAAAAACATGGCGGCACTACCCCCCGATGAGCTGAAAGAACTCATGGTGGCAATCGCCAATGCCAGCATAAAAAGAACAACACGCTGCCTGATCGAGTGGCAGCTTCACACCATGACCCGGCCAGTCGAAGCAGCGACTACCCGCTGGGCAGATATCGACATCGAGAAGAAGATCTGGACGATTCCTGCGGAGCGAATGAAAAAGCGCCGCGCGCACATTGTCCCGCTCACGGAGCAGGCTCTTGCACTCCTCGAAGCGATCAAGCCCTACAGTGGACATCGGGAATTTGTGTTCCCTGCAGACCGAAACCCACGTACCCACTGCAACAGCCAGACCGCCAACATGGCGCTAAAACGAATGGGCTTCGAGGGGCGTCTGGTCAGCCACGGCATGCGGTCGATGGCCAGCACCATCCTCAACGAGCATGGCTGGGATCCCGAATTGATCGAGGTAGCACTTGCCCACGTCGATAAAGACGAGGTTCGCAGTGCCTACAACCGCGCGGACTACATCGAGCGGAGACGGCCGATGATGATCTGGTGGAGTGAGCATATCCAGGAAGCAGCGACGGGTAATCTGTCAGTGTCAGCTATCCAAGAAAATCGGCACAGGGAGGTCGTTTAGATCCGCTGACACTGCCTCAAAGTGGGCAGTCCCAACAGCCTAACGGCCAAAGGCGGTCATCAGCGATCAGCGTGATCGCTAATGAGGCTTTACTCAACCTCGTAGCCGAAACAACGGCAATGTATCTATCCTCGAACATAATGACTCATACATCGGCTTGAATGCCTAGCCTGGCAAAACCACGAGGTCGACCAGGGATGGCTTTAGTCTAAGCTCAGCCAGAGTTTCAACTCAGCCCGGTTCGCCAGCACCAACTGCTGGGCTTCAGGGCGGGCGTCATGCAGGTTCGGATTTACGTGAAACCGTTTCACTACGTACTTCGCCAATGCTTGTGAGCTTTTGACCACAAGCTGCCCATCAGTCATGGCGTAGTCCACTTCAATGATCGACCGTTGCGCCGGCGTCAGGCGCTCGTCCGGCTTGAAGATCACATCGATCTTGGTGTTCCACTCCACGTCGTGCTCGACACCATTTTCCGTCTGATCGTCGAGCAGTTCCGGCTCGCCTCGAAAACGGCTCAACACAAAGTCCCGGTACTCACGGTTCTTCTCGCAATAAGCCCGCACGTGCCAACGCATCCCGGTGTACACCAACGTGTGCGGCGCAATAGTGCGCCCTTCCACTTCCGGCGTTTTGAACGACACGTACTCGATGTCCAGACGCCGCTTTTCACGACACGCCTTGAGCAGTGGCCGCAGCACCTCGGGCCTCACTGAGCGATCGGGTACCTTCAACACTTCAGTGTGCGCGTAAGCCAGGTTCAACCCTTCGATATGCGGCGCACGCTCATCGTTGTGGTTGAGCAGGTCCAGGTAGGCACTGGCGCTGTCGTCGATGAACAACGGTTTGAACTGCTGGGTTGGCACGTAGCCTTTGATCTGCTTGTCGTAGACCAGATTCTTCGAGGCATAGTCGGTGATGTAGGTGTTGATGTCCTTCGATGCTTGCTGCCGGCTGATGCCGAAGCACTGCATCAAGTGGTTGGTAGTCAGGCGCCCTTCCCACCAGACCACCGTTTCGATCAGGCGGTAGCGCAGGGCAAGGTCCCAGCGGATTTGATCCATGCTTTGCTTATGTTTCATCGTGGGCTCTGAATGATTGGCAGCGGGTAGCGACCAGACAAATGACGTGTCGTGAAATCCTACATGTCTGCTAAATCACGATCAACACGCGCTAGATATGTAAAGTATTTATACGTATCAAGCAGGCGGTCGAAAATCTCCATTGCGAGAGCGCTTCCCTCTTGAGGCCATGCCATCCGCGGCCTGCACAATAGCATATTGCCTTCACCCTCCTATCCACTCGCCAGTCAAGCGCAGACGGGATCTGCACCAATCCTTTACCTGTACAAGTAGCCAATATAGACATGTAGCGTTAGTGGACATATCGTTTCACTTAACGGCAAAAAGCCACTACTCAAGGAAGCGATAAATGGAAACCCTGCAGCTCGCACTGCTGAGCCTAAGCGGCATCACTCTGCTCGTTCTCGTGCTGGTGCACTCGCGGATGGGAGAGGTCTGGGATGTGGTCAGAAACGATCGGGATGTGCAGCGCATCGCTCGGATTCACGAGCACGAGAACAATGAACTGCGCTCCGAGTTGCGCGCTGAACGTGAGCTGGTGGGGCAACTGCGGCGTCAGGTTCAGATGCTGCTGGGAGTGGCGCCCGAGGGCTGAAGTATCCCGGATGTGAACGTGAGCCAGCGCAAGCCTGGCTCACGGGTGGGTACTGCTAAAAACTGCGATGAATGCTGGAGAAAAAACCACCTCCACTCCCACCCAGGTGCCTGGTCTCCATTATGTGCTTCTTGAACTTCATTTTTTGCTCGTGATCAAGGCATAGGGCTGGATTGTCTGACAGTGCTCGCTTGACCTGATAACTGCCGTCCTCGGCCAAGATTTGCTGAGCCTCTTTGATCAGCGAAGGATTGCTGGCCAGCTTCTCTCTTACATCCGGATCAGGATCGTTAGCGAGGTTCAGTTGCAAGGCGGCAGACAGCTTGGGATTTTTGCTGAGGGTCCCCCTGAGTGCAGGGCTCGCATTACTGAGCAGCGAGCGCTGTTCATCCTCAGTCAAACCAGGGTGCTTGGCGAACGCTTGCCTCACACTGCTTTTGCCTTCCTCAAGCAACTTGGACTTCACACTGTTCAGTAGCGAGGGATTCAAGATCAGGCCAGCAACAACCGAAGCAAGACGGTCGCGAGCCAACTTGAACTGGAGGGCTTCGCCTTTGGCACAGGCCGCCAAGGACGCACGTAAATCATCGTCGAGTACATCCTCATCGATCATGCGTATCAGCAAATCTTGCGGCGCATTGCCATTCAAGCAAGCCAGCTTGAACATCCCATGGTCATACTGCGGTTGACCCTTGACGAGATTGAGCCGAATCGACAGCACGTGCTCAGGACACCGCGGATTTGTATAGACCGCCTCCGCCACACTGCGCTGTGCATCCATGGAGAGTTTCTCCAACTGATCACCGGGGCAATCAGGATTACGGGCTACCTCCTCCCGCTTCACATGGTTAGGGTCAGCAGCCATCTTGATCATCTGCGCCACGCTCAGCCCCTGATACTCGGATGCCGGGCGCAGCTTCAGTTTCTCGAATAGCTCCTCGTACTTGCCGACCTGGTCGCGCAAGGTTTCGCGCAAAGGAATGGTGGACTGAATAGCGTCCTTCAGATGCTGCTGCGTCAATGCCCCTCCGCCGATGAAGGCGTTGGCTACGGCCTCATTGATCGAGTTCTCGATGTCGGCACCGCAGTAATCCCGACAGAGATTCACCAGCTCATCCATTTCCAGGTCAGCGACTTGCTGCCCCGATTTATCCAGATGAATGCTCAGGATTTTTTCTCGCTCCACAGGGTTGGGGAAGCCGACATAGAAGATCTCGTCAAAGCGCCCCTTGCGCAGCAATTCCGGGGGCAGTGCGGTGATGTCGTTGGCGGTGGCGATGACAAATACGGCACCGGTCTTTTCCTGCATCCAGGTCAGGAAATAGCCCAGCAGACGAGCAGTCACCTCCGAGGCATTCCCACCGCCCATGCCTACAAACGCTTTCTCCAGCTCATCTACCCACAGGATGCAGGGGCTGACAGTCTCGGCCATGCTGAGCGCGCGCCGCATGTTATGCTCGCTCTCCCCCACGTACTTACCCAGCAGAGAACCGATATCCAGACGCAACAGCGGCAGCTGGAACAAACCGGCAGCTACCTTGGCCGTGAGCGATTTGCCGCAGCCAGGCATGCCTGCGATGAGCACGCCTTTGGGCGTTTTGACGCCCTGCCTCGTTGCCTCGTCCAGGCGGCGGATAATGGTCGAACGTTGCTCAAGCCATTGCTTCAGGTTTTCCAGGCCACCGATATCGCTGACGCCGACATCGACCCGTACCATCTCCAGCACACCGCTCTTGACGATGATCTGCTCTTTCTCGTGGAGGATCGTATTCAACGACTGTTCATCGATGGTCTGGGTCTGGCGCGCAACCATCCTCAGTAGCTGAGCCATTTCGCTGGAGGTCAGCCCGCTCAGGCCAGAAACGGCCAGGTCACTCAGGTGATCCGGAACGGTGAGCTGCCCGCGAGACTCAGCCTCGGCCAGCATCGCTTTGATTTCAGTGCGGCTCGGTAGAGGCAACGGCAGCAACGTAACCTGGGCCTCGATCGACGCGGGGATGCACACCGCTTCCGAGACCAGAATGACCGAACACTCGCCTGCATAGTTGCGCTCGATCGAATTCAACAACTGTTTGAGCCGGGCCACCGCAAGCGTATTGTTCTCCAGGGCCAACCGAGCACCTTTGATGACGATCAGCGTCTCTTCCAGATCCACGTCCAACAACGCCAACAGAGCGTGCTCCAGCTCCGTTTTACTTGAGTCGAGGTTACTCAGCGGGAGCTTGTTGTCGACATGCACCCAGCCATAGCCAAGGTTCCATTCGTGGATGCGCTTGAGGTTGGCCTTTTCCTTGAGTCCCAGCAGCAACTGATCGACACGTGCTTCTTCGGCCGATTGAATGTAGATGGCGGGAGCTCCAGCGAGGAAATGGTCTTCCAACTGGGTTTCGAAAGCCTTTTTATCGGTCATCACTCAGCCTCAATCAAACAGCGATGTGAAGAGTTTTATCGCGCCGCCAACAACCTTCGCTCCCACTTCCTTGACTGTACTCACCACGCTGCGAACCACCTTCTTAGCAACCTCGACAACCTTCCTTCCACCCTGTTCGATGAGTGTACCGACGGCTCTCCCTGCCGCACGGCCAACGACACCACCCACAACGCCACCGATAGCCGTACCACCGGGACCGAACACAGCGCCTAAAGTAGCCCCCCACTGAGCTCCCAGTTCAGCGCCTTTCTGTTCCACAACCTGAGCCAATGAGCGGGCAGCCACCATGGTTGTGTGCTCGATTGCGTTGATCGCGGTATCCGCAAGAATGCCGCCTTCCCCGAGCTTGTACAGGGCTTTGGCCCGCTCCAGGCCAACGTAAGTCGTGATCGCGACCTCCTCGGCGGAAGTGCCATTGAAGAAGCTCAACCAGCCGCTTTTTGCTGCGACCATCACCCCGCCAGAAACTGCAACCTGTGCACCAACATGGTCGGCCGACTTCAGCGAGCTATTGAAAAACGCCTGCATTGCCGCGCTGGCAGGTTCGTTTTCTTCACCACGCAGCCAATTCCAGGTGCGTTGTCCGAGAATTCGCGCGCCGTGATACGACGCGTTCAGGGCTGCATTCAACAGCGCTTGCTTGTTGATCTCTTTGGAAATCTCCAAGCGGGATGTTTCGTCCCAATTGGTCACCTGGGTTTCGGCAAGAATCGACGAAGGTGCATGGGTCATATCGCCAGACACTGTGGAATGACGCACACCCGGCTCGAGCGTCTGCGCCAGCGACACATTGGCTGACGCCAGCATCCCCTGCACCTGGCTCGCGTACTCGCTCAGGTTCAACTCGGGATTGTTCTGAGCATCCTGTTCCAGCTCTCTGGCCAACCAATTGACCGCGCTCTTTCCCCTGTCGAGGTTTCGTTGCAATGACGCTTTGTGCTGGTTGGTGCGCGAGATGGAGTTGATCAACGAGCGCGCGACAGTCTCGACTTCGGCGTTGCCTTGCCACAGATGCGGATACTTATTGAATTCCTGGGTGAGCCATTGATCCAGTGACATCTCGCTGTGATGCTGGTCGTAGGATCGGATGAAGCTCCAGATGACCGCAACCGCCTTAGGTGCGCAGGCTGTATCAGCGAAGGCGACCTGGCCAAGCAGGTCAGCTTGGCGCGCTTGTTCGTCTTCGTCTACGAGGCGTTGCGCAGTAGCATCAGGGGAAGAAAGTACGTTTGAGGAACTCACGACGGGCTGTCCTTGACCGGTTCAAGAAGAGGAAAGGTGACGATCCGACTGCAATGCACCGGTGCCGCGACTGTGCCGGGCACCTGTGAAGCTTCTACAGGAACGCCTTGGCCAAAAGTGCTACAAGCACTCCAAAGTTCACCGCAAGCCCCACGCACGTCCAGATGAAGCGCCGCCTGGATACAACATTCGTCGCCTGCGCCTCAGTCTGCTGCGCTGCAATCGCTGACGCGATCTCATCCAGTTTGACCAACGACTTCTGTTGAGCATCGCGGCTTTCAGCGCGCTGAGCTTGAAAGTCTGCGGCCAAAGTTTTCAGCGCGGTGTTCAGGTGATGCAGTTGTGCTGCGCCGAGCTTGCTCAGGCGCTCCTCTACACCGGCGATCCCTTCGGAAATTTGACGAGCGCTTTCGGCAACCTGCGCGCCAGCCCTCTCGAACCGGCTGTCTTGCGCCCCCTCAGCCTGCTGAACCAATGTCTCGACGCGCTTGGACACCTTGTGAACACTGCCAAGATCATCACCCAACTCTTCGAAGGCACTGTTCAGCTTTTTCAGCTCCGACCGCAAGCTGAGAACACAGGCCTCGAAGTCTCCCTTGAGCGTGAGCGACAGGCCGCCGCTCACCTCTTCAATGCTCCGCTTCACCGGTACATTGATATGCTTCTCCAGCAGCGCTGACAGCTCTTGATCAGCAGCCGCGATTTCGGCATCCAAATCGGATCGTTCCATCAGAACTTCTTCCCTTCCAGCATTTTGTCTAGTTCGCCCAGCAGTACATGCAGGTAGAACATGTCGTAGATCTGCTCCAGCGCACTGAGCGGACGGCGGATGGCTTCCCGGACACGATCGAGCTCGGCCTTGAAAGCTTCGAGGATGTATTGTTCGAACTTGTGCGAGTGGTCCATGCTGAATTGCATGCGGGCTTTGAATTGCGCGTGAGCCTGTTCAAGGTGATAGCGCTTGCCTTGTATGTCCTCCACCGCTTGCTGACGCTCTGCAACGGTTCTTTTCATGACGTCAAGCCGCCGCTTGTAGTCCGAATACTTACGTTCCAGGCCACTCTCCTGATGCTCAAAGTACTTCTTAATTTCCAAGTTTGCGGCTTCGGCATAGGCATCCACCACCTTCACAGCTGCTCCAAGAAGCATGCTCCGGTCAGAACGGAAGTTCTCGCTGGACCACCAGTAACCGTCGGTGAGATACCCGTCCATCTTCTGATAGAAGCTGCTCAGCGCAGTGGTTGCGGGTGGCGAAAGCTCAGCCAGCCGAACATGGGCCTGACGATGGGCGTGACGTTCGCACATTGCCTTCCATTTCGCCTGGATCCCGTTTTCGAACTGAATGGCAACCAACTTTAGGGCACTGACTGATTCGGTAGTATTCGGCAGAGGCTGAACGAAGAAGCCACGAACATCACTACCCTTGTACAGTTTCCGGTAACGGTTCAGGCGACGCCTGTGATGAACGAGCGTGCCGCTTTCTTCCTGACAGCCACTCAATAGCCCCTCAGCCTGCTTCAACGCATTCAGTTCATGCTGGAGGTCGCCTTCCAGCCCCTTCCTGTGCTCCTCGTAATGAACCTGCTCTCGATCAAGCCTGGCATCGATC
This sequence comes from Pseudomonas sp. LRP2-20, assembly GCF_024349685.1. Taxonomy (NCBI): domain Bacteria; kingdom Pseudomonadati; phylum Pseudomonadota; class Gammaproteobacteria; order Pseudomonadales; family Pseudomonadaceae; genus Pseudomonas; species Pseudomonas sp. LR2-20. The sequence continues at coordinate 5,311,063 of NZ_AP025944.1, forward strand.
AAGGTTTTCATCTTGAACGCGGACGCGAGCCGGCCGTAGGGGCTGGCCGACTCGGTGATGCTTGCCAATAGCTCGCGTCGTAATTGCTGAATCAATGTAACGGCTGCTTGATGATATTCAGGCGTCGCCCCCAGGCTTCGCAGCGAGTCGCCGAACTCCAGTGGGTACAACATCGCCTCGACCGACTTGGGCGGTTTGTAGTCATGGGTACCCAGCTCCTGGTAGAGCTTGGCCCTGACCTGCTGAAGCGTTCGCTCGTCTTGGCCGAACCAGGTCTTGAAGCTGGCAGGCGAGAACGTATAGGAGAGCACCACCCGATAGCGGTTGGGCTGCAGCATCCAGTCTCCCAACGCCGCCAACTTGAGCTTGTTGGGATGAAGGAAGCCCAAGTCATCTGCACGCCCGACCAGCAAGATCAGATCGGCCGTGGCCACATACTTCTCCGCCACCCGCGCGACCTGGGCCTGCTCGGCTTCGTTGACCGCATTGATGCCCGGGATATCGAGAATGCGCAGATCCAGACTCAGCGCATCCCCTCCTCCTTGCTCGAAGAACATTGATGGCAGCCGCACGGACAACACGTCCACGGACTGTGCTCTACCTTCCTCCAGCTCGGTGCGTATCGCGGAAAACTGCACCCTCGCGGCTTCATCATCCAGCGCACCACTGTTGTCGCCGATGTACCAGTAATCATCCTTCGAACGGCCGTAACGAATGGCACAGGCCGTCGAAGACTTGCCCATACGCTGGTCGCCCCGCAATACGCTGGAAGCACGTTCCAACGCCTCGCCGGTCACACCCAGCAAGTCCAGAATCAGCGTGGTCTTGCCGACCTGGGTCGCACCATAGACGGCGACCGTCACATGGCTGGAGCGGTTGAAGTCTCCAGCCAGGCTTGGATCTACCTCGCCGATGAAACGCTGATACGCGTCATAGGCCCAGCGATAGCGGTTGCTGTACTTCTCAAGCCACATGGCGGCTTTGCGCCTCATCAATGGCTTTGACCAGGTTCACCCGAGCGTGCTCCAGGCGCGTCAACCCACGTGCCAGTGCGTCTTTTACCGTGAGGTCGGCGCCCAGGCCATAGGCCACCCGCAGGTTGCGCACCAGGCGCTCTTCGAGGGTTTCCATCAGGTCGTCGTAGAGCTCCAGGCCCTTCTTGATATGGGCCTCGGCGAACTGGTTGAGGCTTTCGGCGATGAAGCCCTTGCGCGCCGCATCATAACGCTGAATTTCGGTAGCACCGCGATAGGCGATGAAACCCAGGGTGATCGCGCCCGCAGCGGCCATGGACAACGAAGCGCCCAGCGAAGCAGCAGTCTGACCGCCCGTCAGCGTGCCCGCGATGGCGGGGATGGTGTCGATGGAGCCGTCGATGACCACGTCCACTGCGAGGATTGCCGCCAGGGTATTGAGCAGCGGTTTGGCCGATGCGGTGACCTTGGGGAGGTCTTGCTGGATGGACGAGGCAAGCTTGCCGAAGTCGAAGGCTTCCAGTTCGGTGCGGGCCAACTCAGGGGTACGTATGGCAACTGCCTGATTGAGGCGGAAGTACTCCATAGTCATCGCGGGCAGCGCCTTCAGCACCTCTTCGACATGCTTCGCTTTGAATCGCTCGACGTCTTTGGTGGTAGTACTACCCTTGGAAAGCAGCAGGCGCAGATCATGCTGCAGCTCTTGAGTACCCACCGCAGGAACTTCGAGAGAGGCACCTTCGTAACCCAGCAGTTTGTTCAAGCCTTCGTGCTTGATCGCAGCGAGCGCCGTAGGTTTGATTTCCTGAATGCCGAGCTCTTTCGCGGACATATCAGAGATGGCCAAGTAATCGGATTCCAGCGGTGATTGAAGAGTGTTGGTGCCGTTGCACCAGCAGTCGATAATTCGCGACCTGAAACGAGTCTCGTTTTCACCGGACTGCAACGTGAGGAAGTTCGCCGCGTGCCTGAGCTTGTTGGTGAAGCCCTCTTCTTCTTCGTTGTATTTTTTCTCAGCGATGTCTTTGACCTGGCCCAGGTAACTATTAGTGTGCTCGCGCAGCCGTTTGGCATAACGGTTCCGGTAGCGCTCCGACGCCTTGGTAAACACCTCTCGCATCCGCTCGGCTTGGCGCTCGGTCAGGTGTTCACTGATGCTCTGCGCGTCCATCTCACTTTCCAACGCAGCCTTGACCGTTGCCAGTTCCGTGTCCAGTAGCTTCTCCAGCTCCCGCAGACGACCTGCGTCCGAACCGCCTGCAGACAGCGCATATTTGTTGATGACTTCGATGAGTTGGCTGGTCCAGGCAGAGCGGTAGGCCTCGTCGCCAACGCCGGTGAAGATCACACGGTCTTGCTCGTCAGAGCGGATCTGGAAAACTTCGGCCACGGTGCCGGCCAATTCATCCATTTGCTCAGGAGTAAGCGTTTCGGTCTTGGTGACGGCGATGGCGGGTTTGCGATCGGGGAAGTAGCGGGCGACCAGATCGTTGAGAATCTGCTTCTGGCTGTTGTCGGCGACGCGGGTGCGGTCGGTGACCAGGATGCTGCCCAAGGAATGCACCAGGGTGTGGCGCATGAGGCCCTGCCACTCGACGTTCTCCGGATTCAGCATTTCGTAGCCTGGGAGCAGTACGAAGCCGCAACGCTGTCCGTCGAAGTAGCGGCGTGGCACGTAGAGCTTGGGGAACAGGCAGTCGAGGTCACCGGAGTTGTCGTAGCCGCTGATCAGCGCTCGGAACGCCTCCTTGGAGATCGTTTCTTCTTGCTCGTTGCCTTGGGCGTCGTACTTGACGACTACGGCGTAGGGGGTGTCGCAGTCCTTTTCGAGGATGAACACCGGGATACGCTCGCCGCGACCCTGGTTGTCTGCAAGCCAGCCCTCGCCCAGAGCGTAAAGTTCGCGGATCAGACGAGTTTTGCCGGCACTTTGGCTGCCGGCTACGCAGATGTAGTAGACCGAAGATAGCTCGCGGGCAATGCGCAGTTTGCGCAGGATCGAGACCAAGGCTGGGCGGGGGTTGCTACGAGTCTTCAGCTCGGCTGAGATCTTGAGCACACCGGCTACAGCGGTTTCCATGTCTTTGATCAGGGGGGCTTTCATCAACTACTCCTGTTGAAACACGCGCAATGTTGGTGAGGTCATCGGCTTGTAAAGGGATTTCTTGATTATCTAACCGACGCAATGATGGCCATTAGCCCGCCATCAACTCAAGTCTGTATTTATCCTCGGACGCTCTCCTCTTTGGCACGTTTACTCTTTCAGCAAAAGTGGCGAATTGGCCCTTTAAATGCTGATGAATTGCTATAGAAATCAACAGTGAGGTCACCGATCGGACAGACGTGAGAAAGATACTCAGCAAAAAATCGACTCAAAAAAATTTCAATCACACATAACCCCAACGACATCATCACCATTGAGGTTCACCCCCATGTCGTTGCAATGCCCTCTCTGCCACTCCCCTAGAATCGCCTCCTTCCATCACGCTATGAAAGTCGGTGCGACCATAGGCACCGTAGGCGGTGTTGCGCGTGGCGTCAGCGCGGCCCTATCTGCCGGTCAGACTGGCGCAGCCATCGGTGCTATCGCAGGACCGGTCGGCATCACCCTCGGCTCCGTATCAGGCGCCATATTGGGCGGCCTGGCCGGCGGTGTCGGTGGCTGCGTGCTTGGCGCTCAGCTAGGTGAATCACTCGATCGCCACGTCTTGGCCCACAACCTCTGCCTGCAATGCGGTCATCGCTTCAACCTGCCGACCTGATTGGCCCTTTCTCTTTTCATTTATACGTCCGGTGCTGCGCTTCGCGCAGCGCTTTATGCCTGCCCGTACTAAAGGAATCACCCACATGGCACATCTCATCGAAACCATGGCCTACGCTGGCACTACCCCGTGGCATGGCCTGGGTAATCCGCTCAGTCAGAAGCAACCTATCGAAGTCTGGCAACGCGAAGCTGGAATGGACTGGCAGATTCTGGAAAGCCCCGTGCATTTCAAATCGGATGCTATCGGCCACCTGGGCGCGATCCACTCCTTCCCCGAGCAAAAGGTGCTCTATCGATCCGACAGCAAGGCGCCGCTGTCGGTGGTCTCTCAGCGCTATCACACGGTGCAGCCCCGAGAGGTACTCGAGTTTTATCGTGACCTCACCGAAGTTTCCGGCTACGAGTTGGAAACGGCCGGCGTGCTCAAGGGTGGGCGCAAGTTCTGGGCGCTGGCGCGTACTGGGCAAGGCGCGGCGCTCAAGGGCAACGACCAGGTGAATGGCTATCTGCTGCTGGCGACCTCCTGCGACGGCACACTGGCCACCACAGCCACACCAACCACGGTGCGCGTCGTGTGCAACAACACCCTGACCATCGCCCTGGATGGCACCTGCCGGGCGATCAAGGTGCCGCACAACACCCGTTTCGATCCGAAGGCGGTGAAGAAGCAACTCGGTATCGCCGTCTCGCAATGGGACGACTTCATGCACCGCATGCGTGCCCTGGCTGAGCGCAAGGTGCAGTGGCATGAGGCATTGGGCTTCTTCATGACCGTGATGTGCGAGACCAGTCCGACCGGAGTACTGCCGGAGCAACTGCCCAACGAGCGCGCCCTGCGCAAGGTTCAGGAGCTGTACGAAGGTCGTGGTCGCGGCAGCCAGCTGGACTCGGCGCGCGGTACCGCCTGGGGCCTGCTCAACGCCGTGACCGAGTACGTCGACCACGAGCGCCGTGCGCGCAGCAACGAGTACCGCATGGACTCGGCCTGGTTCGGCCAGGGCGCGCAAATCAAGCAACGCGCCCTGGATGCTGCGCTGCAGCTCGCCGCTTAACCCTCACTCACCTCAATCCTCGCGCCCGGTCAGCCTTGTGCTGATCGGGCCTTCTTATATCTGCAGGTGAATACCATGAAAGCAACGTCATTGAACGGCAGCACCACCAAGAAACGCCCAGCCCTGCGCCTGGTCAGCACCAAGGAGCTGCCTCGCGAGGACTGGCTGCAGATACGCAAGCAAGGCATCGGCAGTTCGGATGCAGCCGCTGCCATAGGCCTGAATCCCTACAAGTCCCAGCTGGAGCTGTGGCTGGAGAAAACCGATCGCGATGCCGGCATGCCCAAGGCCAATCCCCACGATGAGGAAAGCCCGATGTACTGGGGGAATATGCTCGAGCCCATCGTGGCCTGGCACTACAGCAAACGCACCAGGCATAAAGTCCGTCGCATCAACGCCGTGCTGCAGCATTCGGATCCGGAGTTGCCTTGGATGCTCGCCAACATCGACCGCGAGGTGATCGGTGCCGACGATGTGCAGATCCTCGAATGCAAGACCGTCGGAATAAACGGGGCACGCCTCTGGAAAGAGGGCGTCCCCGAGTATGTTCAGCTTCAAGTGATGCACCAACTCGCCGTCACCGGCAAACAGGCTGCAGATGTGGCGGTGCTGCTCGGCGGTCAGACGTTGGAGGTCCATCGAATTGAGAGGGACGAACAACTCATCACGCGCCTGATCGAACTAGAGCGCAAGTTTTGGCAGTACGTGGAGACCGATACGCCACCGCCAACCGATGGCACCGCCTCTGCTGAATCCGCATTGCGCTGCCTTTATCCGGAGGACAACGGCCAAGTCGTAGACTTCAGTGACCATGCCGGACTGAGCGCTGCCTTCATCGAGCTCAAGGCCGTCCGCCAGTCGATTGCCGACAAGGAAAAGCGCGAGGCCGAGCTCAAGCAGATATTACAGCAGGCCATGGGCGACGCCAGCCGGGCAGAGTTCACCGGCGGCTATGTCAGTTGGCGCAAAGCCAAGGACAGCGTCGGCCTTAATGTCGCTCAACTGCTCCAGGACAAGCCTTACTTGCAGGCCAAGTACCCACTACTGAAAGCTGGTGCTCGGCACTTCCTGGTCGGCTGATTTTCACATTCCTCACTCCATCCCCCTTGGTCAGTTCATGCAGTTCGCGCTGCGTGGCTGGCTTTTTTTCATTTTCAGGAGAACCACCATGCTGAAAGGCTTAGCCCTGACGCCCCCAGTGCTCGGGCGCATCTCCATCGGTAAGGTCATCGAGAAAAATGGCAAGCGTCTGCCGGAGAAGGATGACCAGTTCACCATCACCTCCCAGGTACAAGCCAAGGACGGCTGGCTGTTGCACCCTCTCAACGACGGGCTTCGTCAGGGTAAGGACGACAAACTGCGAAGCATTCCGGTGCGCCTGCTGTTCAACGAGCCTGAGCTGAACCTTCGTGCCGACTACACCCTATTTGATCGACAGTCCGGACGACCGCTGTGCGTGGGCAATGGTGAGACCTGCAAGCGCGTCACTCAAGAAGGTATGCAGTCTCTGCCCTGCCCTTCGCCGGATGCCTGCCCACTGGCCAAGGGTAATGCCTGTAGGCCCTACGGACGGCTAAACGTGATCATTGGCGATGAGGATCCGCTAGGTAGCTTTGTGTTCCGCACCACCGGCTTCAACAGCATCCGCACGCTAGCTGCCCGGCTGTATTACTTCCAGGCCATTTCCGGCAACCGTTTGGCGTGCCTGCCGCTGGAGCTGCGCCTACGTGGCAAGTCGACTCGTCAGAGTCATGGCACGCCGATCTTCTACGTCGACCTGACAGTACGCGGCGGTATGGACATGGCTGAGGGGCTACAAGCCGCCAATGAGCTCGATGCGAAGCGGAAAGCAGCAGGCTTCGATCAAGCTGCGTTGGATGAAGCGGCGCAGCGTGGCTTCGCCAATGGCGCGTTCGAGGACAGCGAGGAAGACGCCGGCACCATCGTCGAGGAGTTCTACCCCGTCGAGGAGAGCCAATCCCCTATCGCCAAGACTCCCCAGCGATCCGTGAAAAACAGCCTGGCCGAAAAGCTGGAGGCGCAAGCCCTGCGCCATACCCCACTGCTGGATCATTACCAAGGAGCCCAGCATGCGACTGCACAAGCTGAAGGCCAGTGACTCGACCGGCACCTACCTAGTCGAGTCGCCGGTCACCGAAACCGACATTCTGCTGATGGCCCGCCAGCTGGCGAATCTGCGCCTGCGTCGAGGACGTGCACTGACATCACCCAAGGAGGTAACCTGCCACTTGCAAGCCCTGCTGGCCGAGTATGAACATGAAGTTTTCGCCCTACTCATGCTCGACAGCAAAAACCGCGTCATCGTCTTTCACGAGCTTTTCCGGGGCACCCTGGACGGCGCCAGCGTCTACCCACGCGAGGTCGTGAAGTTAGCTCTAGAGCACAACGCCGCTGCAATGATCCTGGTGCACAACCACCCATCTGGAGATCCCGAGCCAAGCCTGGCGGATCGCAACCTTACCCGCAAACTGAAGGAGGCACTGGATCTGGTTGGGGTGCGAACCCTAGACCATATCGTGGTGGGCCAAGAAGGCTGTGTTTCGCTGGCAGAACAGGGCTACCTGTAAGGAGGCTGCATGGAGATATTGCTACGCACCTTCGCAGCGGTGGTCGTGTTCGCCGGCATCCTTGCTGGCTCCTTGGCAAGCTTGCTGCTGGTGATTTTGATGGTGCGCTTTCCGCCACTCTTGATCGCGGTGATATTGGCTTGCTGGATCTTCGCTCGGCTGCGGAACCCAGAACAACATACCCCGCGGTAAACAGCCCACACCAACGTGAGCGGCCATTTGGCCGCTCACGTTGGTGTGGGCTAGCTTCTTCTTTTTTTGTCTCAACGCTAGATCACAAATGGCTAAGCGGTCACTCCACAACCGCTTTAAACAAAGCATCACGTGCATCCTGGTAAAACTGGATGTCGATCTTGGTGGCCATGTCATCCGAGAGATCGTAGAGCTGGCGGCGCGCGGTCACCGGCATCAATAATGCGCTGGCGCCCTTCTCCACAGCCAGTTCGGCGATGTTTACTGCGTTGCTGATCGGTTCTATGGAGCCGCCTAGGTTGATTTCACCGACGACGATTAGCCCGCCCTTGACGGATTTCTTCAGCAAGCTACTACACATGGCGATTAGCGCTGCCATGCCCAACTTAGAGCCACGCTTCGCTGCATCAAAAGCCCGCAGCTGAATGGAAAACTCATGAGAACGCGGATCGCGGTCACCAATAAACTGCCCTGCGCGTGAGTACAGGTTTTGTTCAGCGTAGCGTACTGACTCCTTGAACGCGGGTGGTGCGGGGTTGTTGAGGATCTTCACCCCAGAACCCGGCCCCTCATTGACCTCAATGCGATACAGGCCGGCATTGTCATCAATATCGGCCCCACCTTCGCTGATGGTCCAGATCTGACCAGGCTCCAACGGATCGTCACCGATCTCGTTGTCGGCTCTTAGCTCAGGGGTTGCAACGAACTTCTCGACGCCATCACCGCCGATGAAGTAACTGAAATGGGTATTGCGGAACTCGGCAGCCCCTACCCGTTTCTGCTGCTCTTTCACCCGCCGACGAACTTCAAGGCCCAAGCGGGTTGCCCACTCAAGATCCTCATCGGAGACTGCCATATCCTGTTTGGGGTACATCAGCTTGAGCAAACCAGACACCGTCTTGTTAACAGCATTGGTGTCACGACCACTCAGTGCCCCTCCCAGGTGAACACGGTTTTGCATAACGGATACGCGGCTCTCAAACCGCAGCCGGCTCATGCACTCGGAAAAGAAGTCACTTACCAAACCAAAGTGATCAGTGGTTAGATCCTTGTTCATCTTCGGCACATCCCAGCCGGGAAGATAACAATGAATACGGTCCATCCACGCAGTGTCATCGCGCATTTCAGCGGGCAGCGGACCAAACAGGTGGCCAACGCGTTGCTGATGTTCTACGTCTACATCGAAGTTACCGACAAACACCATCGAGCCATCGGCACGAATGCTTTCCTTGCCACGACTGAACTCACCGGACTCCATGTAGCCCTTCATGATGTTGATCCCCTCCTTTGTATCGAAGGAGATCCCACTCACCTCGTCAAAGCAAACCACGTCGTACTGGCATACCAGGCCGCGCTGGCCGCTCGCATTATTCACGAACATTTTGGCGATAGTCGCCTTGCCACCGGAAATCAGGTGAGCATAAGGCGATACTTGCTGAAACAGGTGGCTCTTGCCGGTACCCCGCGGCCCTAACTCGACCATATTGTAGTTGCGCTCTACGAAAGGGATCATCCGTAGCAAGATGGCATCCTTGACACGCTGCGTCAGAGCGCTGGACTCCAAGCCGATGGAGCGAACCAGAAAGTCACGCCATTCCTCGCTGCTGAAGTTGCTGCGCGCCTCAGCCATGATATCTAGCACATTGCGCTTGGACATCTGGATCGGCCGCAATTCGGAGATACCGAAGGCGTTGCCCTTCTCCTCTGCAATTACCCCGTCGTACTCAAGGGTGACCTCAGCATAAAATCCACCGGTCAACAGGCGCTCGTTATCATCGACAATCTGGTCTGGGATACGCACCCGGTTCAGGTTCAGGCTGGGCAGACTAGCCAGATAGCCCCCCTCCTTTTCCACGAAGCGCACGCTGACAATATCAATTAGCTTTGCTGAACCCGTCTTGTAGGCCCTCGCCTTGAACAGCTCTTCCTCTCCCGCACGCACGGTTCTGGAAGACAGCTGGCGCTGCACAATCTCCAGCCCCTCTTCGATTTCCTCAGGATTGGTGGACGCGCAGTACCGCCCCAGCATGAACTCAACTACATAGGTGGGTACCGGAAACTGGCGGGCAAAAGTTCGGACCAGATCCTTGCGGACCAGATACCCCTCGAAGGCCTCAGCAGCCTTTCGGTCCAGCGTGTCCATTTCCACTTATTCGTCTCCTACCAATGTCGGCTTCTTCGCTAGCACATTGCCTTGATCATCCAGCAGCACCAACACCGCAGAGCTGCCCTCATACTGGTCATCCACCATTAGGCTGCACTTGCATTCTTTGAGTGGCTTGCGTTTGCTGATTTCCGAATCCGGATCCCCCGGATGCGTTCTCAGCACCGCCAATATGCCGTCTGCTTGGGTTTCAGCCTGTACCTTGCAGGTCAGTCCCAACCAGCGAATATCCGACAGGGTCGCGGTAACTGCAGATACCGATACAGCGGGTTGTGCGCTACGAACTTCAATGACCGGGGTTAGACACTCCTGCAGACTTAAACCACCATGATCATAGTGCTGACCGGCCTTGAAGCTACAGACGCCTGGCGCTACAGCGATGCTAACAGCGCTATTCCAATACCAACCCACCTGCTGATAACCCGTTTCAACAGAGTCCTTGATGACCGCACAGCGGCCCCAGCGAGTCTCTGTCAGATGCTTGGGCAAATCGACTTTCGACATCGGTCTGGGCGTCAGGACCCAGCCATGGTCGGTGACAATCCGAATCTTCCGCCAGCCGGCCGCAATCAGCTCCTCAGCCCGCTCCACAACCTCATCAAGCAGGATGTCGATTCGCGCGGCAAGTTTCAGCCCTTTTACGTGGCCTTCCTTATCGATATCACCACTCTGCAGCCAGGCATTCGAAGATGGGTCGCCTGACTCCCCTTCTTCCAGGTATTGCCAGCCCTTTTCCTGCAGTAGCTTGCGCAGATAGTGGGCCGAAAAGTCTTTATCATCATCCAACAGACTTGGTTCAAAGTCTCGATCAGTCAAACGACCGGTCAAGCGATCATGCACTGGCGTGACCGCGGCCTTGGCAGTCGCGGTAACCGAAGGCAGCGCCGCCCAGTTAGAAGCGAGCTGAATATCGCCCAAACCTTGTAGTTTGCCAGCTAGGCGCTGAGCCGTATCGAAGCGCAAGCCATCTACAAAGAAAACCGCCTCTCCCGCTACGGCATAGTCAGCAGTAGCTTCATTGACCTGATCAGACCCCGGGTAGCCCTTGCTGCGAACCAGGTTCTGGAAATTGGATGTAATTCCATCTAGCCACGGGGTATAAATCAAATCCAGGATGCCTTGGACCAATCCCTGCTGCATTGAAGACAGCGGATAAGCCAACGCCCGTAGGGCATGATCATCCGCCCGCCAATAGTGGTCTTTGTATTGACTTGCCATTTCCTCTGGGGCAGCACCTGAGAAGGTGGTTGAAGTGGCTTTCGCGATCTCACCTAGATGCTGTAGCACCCCAGCTAAGGGGGACATATCAAGCGAGAACCAAACCCACTCACGGCGGTCAGCATGCCGAGCCTCAAGCTGCCCAATGGCCAAGCGCACTTTGGCTGGCTCCTGCTGAAGTAGCCCGCTTAAATCCCGCTCAAGCTGTTGTTCTTCACTGGCATTGATCGACGGGTAGCTGTCACCGCTAGCAGCGAGATCGGCCTGAACCTTCAAGAGCAACTGCGGTAACTGGGGATAATGGGCACAAGACTCTACAAAACGCTGCCAGACAGAATCCCAAACGCCCTGGCGTTGGCACAGCAACTCCGCAGCGGTGAGTTCGCCATCCTGCTCCGGATGAAAGTGGTATTCCGTATCGCAAATACCGACCAACGCCTGCCAACGAGCAAGCTCCCAGCGCTCACGGCTGGCTTGGCTGTCATTCATCCAGCTAAGCAAATCTCGAACCGGGTCGCTGCTGACAAGCTTGTTGAAGTCCGCTGCCTCCAGACGGCGATTACTCAACTCATCGCGTTCGCTTTCAAGAATCTCGGGCAGCACACGCAGCATGACCTGTTGGCTTTTTTCATCCTTAGCCACATCCAGCCCAGCGCCGCCGTTGCTAGATATCAGGAAGGCATTCACCGTCCAATCCCGACCGGAATTGCTGTAGATCCACCAGCAACCACGGTACTGCAACTCAGCCAGCGGCTTGAGCGCCTCCGGGCACGTAGCTATAGCGCGTAAATCTCGCCGCTCATGGCCTGGCAAATAGACAATGGGTGTACGGTCGGCGGGCAGTTCAATGCCAGGTAAGACATCCTCTACCACACATTTGATCCAGATAGCCGGTCCGGTTTTACGTTCAGGCGCATAGTCACCCAGCACAATCAGCTCGGGCATGGCAGCCTGAAGCAAGGGCAAGGCTGGCTCCCACTGGCGCAGCTTATCGGTCCAAAGAATGACGTTGGGTGCGGCTTGAACGTTAGAGTTGTAGGCAGCGCTGGCACGGACTTCGTTGGCCAACAGGTCAATCAGTTTCATAGTAGTCCTTGGCGGTTGGCTTCGTACCAGTCAAAACAAGGTTGAATACATAATCACAAAACCGACAGAGGATACGTCTTCAGCAACTCTTGCACCAAAAGATCCGTTCGTACCTTGAGCTTATCCACGGTCCAACTGGTTTCGTTGGCCAACGCCTGGTTCAAGTACAGACCATTGTTGTAGCCAACCTTCCGCCCCTGGCTATCCACGCGGTTCTGCTTCTCGGCAAAGCTCTTGTTGCCAAGCGCACTGTTGTAGCCAGAGATGGTCAGGTTGCCCAGAGAATGGGCATAGGTCTGACGGTACTGCTCAGCAAGGGCGGAGTCACCGCTGGCCATCATCTGCACCCAGGTATCAGGGATGTTCTCCCCCTGCGGGAAGATGTGCTCGATGGTCCAGACGTATTGCTTGCCTTTCAAGGCCCAGAGATCAACCTGCGTCTCGCGGGTCATACGGTTTTCTTCCAGCGCGCAAAGTACAAAGCGGCAAACGGCTTTGTTGTCCTCGTAGATTGGTCCCTTGAGGCTCTTCTCAAACTGCTCATCGCTTGCGCTTTCGGCGGTCAGACGATGTTTGATTTGACTGACAACAGCATCCCCTCTCAACGCCATGATTGCCTCAGCCACATCCATGAAGATGCGTGTCAGATCTCGGGTAGGTGGGAGGTCGGTGGTATTGCGGCGCACAAAGAAGGCAATCAAGTAGTGAACAACCTGCTCTAGCTGAGAATGATCAAGCGCCAAAGCCTCCCGGTACTCAAACAGCACCATCAACAACAGATAAGCCGCCGCACCTTGGATACGGTCCAGCGACAGTAGCAGGCGGGACAACTTCGGCTGATCCGATACGGCACAGTAGCCAACAATCTGCGCGTAATGGATCGAGAGCCGAATCATCGCCTGCAGAAAGTTCTCAGCATCATGGGCGATCAGCTTCTCATAAACCTGCATCAGATTCGACTTGGTCGCCACCGGCACCGAGACAATAGTTTTCAGCTCCGGCTTGAACGCGTTGTAGTACTGCCGGAAAAAACGCTCCTGCACCGCGTAGTCATCACCCAGAGCATCGATGACCTTCTTCCAGCGGTTATATTGTTTGTCGATAGAGCCAGGATCCTTGGACTCCAATACCGCCAGCAGCTTGTTCTTGATCAGATCAATGGCCGTTAGCGGTACGCCACGATTGTTCAGCGACTCAAACAAAGTATAGGCATCGGAATGCCCTGCTACCTCGATCTTGACCAAGTTGGCGGTGTTCACTTTTTCAAGCAGAGCTTGCAGGCTAGCTACCGGATCATTAAGCCCTACCAGATACTGCTCAATGCGCCACAGAAAGTGCCGGTAGGCTTTCAGCACGCGGCGGTTACCTGCATTCGGCACCAGCTCCACATCCTCCAAAATCCCAGCCCTGTTGAGCACCGCGAAGTAATCCTGCTGGTTGTTGTTCTGTACCTGGGGAATCATCCGGGCCTGATCTGGCTTTTTCTTCAGCACCAGTTTGTGCTTAAGGTTGTAAAGCTCGATCTGTTGTTCCATGCCCAGATTGGGTTGCGCCTTGTAGCTTTCGTAAATCGCAGCCAGCAGCAATGACAACGTCGTCATACGCTGCTGGCCATCCACGAGCTCCAGGCTTTGCACCGACAAAGCATCCTGCGACTGGTTGATGCAGATGATCGAGCCGAGGAAGTAATTAGCCTCGTTATCCAGCAGGTCGTCAAACAGTGCATCCCACTGGGCGCGGGTCCAGGTGTACTCGCGCTGGTAGCGTGGGATGGCATAGATCACCCCACTTTCAATATCGAGCAAGGTGGAGACGGGGTAGTTGTGGACGGATTTGATCATCAGCTAGTTCCTTGCCGCCCGCTTGTCCGCCAAGCTCAGGTGATGATCATTGATCCGCGCACCTTCGCTTTCGTCGTACTGCAGACCGAGCGTGAACCAGGGAGCGGATTCGACGTCTTTACCTCGGTCCTTGGCCCACTTGATGTTAGGAGCCCAACGTAGGATACCGGAGCCTTTTTTGCCGACGTCGCGGGCGTAGATGAACGGGCGAATATTGAAGCGCACGCCGTCGTTGAGGTCGGGAGTCCAACCGATAGGTTGCTCGGCCAGGGGCTTCCAGCGGACGAAGATATCGTAAGGCTTTTCACCTTCCAGGATGGCTTCCAGCTGTTTCTTCAAGACCTCAGCGGCAGCGAGGCGCTCTTGGGCGCCGTCTTCGCCATTGACCAGACCTGCTTGCTGAGTACGGATCCAGTCACCCAGGTAGACGTAAATCAGGCGCTCAAGGATAGCCTTGTCGAGCCTGTGGTAATTGACCAGCACGCTGAAGCCGTCTTTGAGGCCATCCCAGAGATGCCAGATAAAGGGCCGGTGCTGGAACAGTTTGCAGTGCTGCTCGAAGAACTTGTCGCGCAGCCACAGGCTGAGGGACTTGCTGCCGACGGTTTCCAGCAGACGGTTTTTTAGCGGCGTAGTCCAAGCCTCGCCATAGGCGGCTTGCAGCAGGGCATCCAGGCGCTTATCGGCAGCCTTTTCACCGCGCACTGGCGGCAGGCAGACAATGCCGTCGTCATCGACAAACCCTGCCAGCTCCGCACAGCGATCCACCCACGCCCTCTGCTCGGCGGCCAGTTCCATTTCAGCGTCTAATTCAGCTGGCCACTGATAACCTAACAAACGCGCCACCGCCACTTGCAGCACGGTGTCATCAACGCGCAGTTCGCCATGGGCGGTCCATTTGCTGTCTTCGTCCCAAATCACCGAACCACAAGGATGACCGTGGAAGATCCATTGGGTGGGGTCGTTCGTGTAGGGTTGGGGCAGACCATTGGGGTATTGCTCTTCGGCAACCTTTGTCCAGTACTCCAAGTCAAAGGGGACTTTAACGAGCGTGGCGTTAGTAACGTTTAGTTTTTGATCAATTCGCCGGACGGCCTCGGTGTAAGTAGGAGAAGCGCAGAAGCACCTAATAGCAAGTAGGTGTGATCCGTCTTTTGGGACTATCACTGCAACGTTTTGATGAAAGCGCTCCTTGGCGTAGGTGTACGGGTATAATTGCCTCATCCGATGGATAGCCACACCTTCTTTGCCAATAGCTTTAAGCCCCTTTGTAGGATAAGCAGTAGGCAAAGACAGTAATAATCCATTTCCTTGTTCCCACCGAACCAACCAGGTCATCCCTGCGTCAGGCTTTAACTCAGTAGGGGTTCCTTGCATAAGTTCCCAGATAGCCCGATCAATATCCGACTGTTCCCAGAAGGCGCATACAAACATCGGATCATCACTAGTCTGAAGTCCTACCAAGCCATCCGCATATTGGCTAAGCAGCGAGATGTCTCTAGCTTCATCAAACGACAACCGCGCATCAGGATTTTCAAGCTGCTTGGCCTGCAGCATGGATTTCATTTCATCTAGCTGGAGCTGAGCTGCCTTTTCTTGCGCAGAGTGTTGCTCGGACACATCCACTCCACGAATCCAGTTGCCCGGCTCGCCACTGCGCAGCAGATCCGCCGACTGCCCCACTCCATTGCCACGACTCAGAGTAATCAGCGCAACGAATGCGCCTGCAGCGGCTGAGGACTCAAACGCTCCTTCACCCATACGGGCAATCAAATGCCAGCTGTCATTCTGCAACAGCTTCTCGCGGAACTTGCGGTAGCTGGTAAGGAATAGCCAGTTTTGCGGGAGCACAATACTAGCGGTGCCACCCTGCACACAGAACTCCAGGCAACGGTCGAGAAATACCGTGGCCAGATCGTTCTTACCTGCGGGGTAATAGCTTTCGCAGTAGTTCTTGAGGGTGTCGTGCTGCTTGCCCCGCGCCAGGTAAGGCACGTTGGTGATTACCCAGGTGTATTGGCCAGCCAGTAGCTCAGCGGCTTTGACTAGGCCTTGAGCAACAATGCCGGCTTCCAGGCGATTATTCAGGGTAAGGGTTTCGCCATCGGCCTGACCTTGCTGATTGGCCTGGTCCTGAGTCAGAGCCTCGCCCAGCAGTTGCTGCAACTCACTCCACTGGGCAATTTGGGCAGCCTTGCTGCGGCGTGGGTTGATCAGGCTGCCAAGGACTGGGGCATCCTTGAAGGTCTGGTACATCCAGTCCAGCGCAATGGTCAGGTTCTGTTTGCCCGCCTTGCGACTCAGCTCTTTCCATTCGTCGCGGGCGGCGGCGATGGACAGGCCACTGCAGGCTAGGTGCAACTCTGGCAGGCTGCGGTAACCGCCAGCATCCGGGAAGCGCCAGGCTTCCAGCGCCACGGCAAAGGCGGCCAGTTCGACGCAACGCTGATCCAGCTCTAGGCCGTGCAGGTTTTCACTGAGTACTTTATCGATCGCTTGCTGAGCAGTCAGCTGCTCGGCCTGCATGCGCATGGGCACCAGCATCAGGAAGGCAGCCACCAGGAAGTGGCCTGAGCCACAGCAGGGGTCGAGCGCTTTCAGTTCACTGAGCCGTTTTGGCCAGGCGTCAAAGGTGCCGGAGGCCGGCTGCCACTGCTGAGCCCTTTCCTCTTTGACAAAACGCAGGTAGCTCAGCGGCATACCGGGGATGGCAACTTTTTCACGCAGTTCCTGTTCGCTTTGCGCGGTTTGCCAGTCATCCGCCGTGAGGTGCTGGCCAGCCCACCAGGCACCCAGGCTATTATCCAGCAGGAAGCTGACCATATAGGGTTCGGTAAACAGCTGGGTGACCGGTGACAACTCGTCGGCGCCGATCTTGACCTCCGACTTGTTGACCTCGTCCTTGCGCTTGCTTTGCCAGAATTGATAGACCCAGCCCAGGCTGTCCTGTGCCTTGAAGATCTCTACCGCCAAACCAATGACCAGCCTTTCCAGCTCGCGCTGATGCTCAGGGGCAAACTCCAGCTCGAACACCGGCGAATCAACGCGGAAGATCTGCGGCAGCATTTTTGAGGCAAGTACGCCGGCCAGCTCCCAACCACTTTGGCAACGACGCTCCAGCTCATCACGCAGGCTGTCAGGGTCTTGTACCAGTTCGGAGCAGTCATCCAAGGTCAGCGACCAATGCTCGTCGTACATCAGCAGCTGGTTCTGCTCCAAAAAACGAGTAAATAACATGCGGTGCCAATGCTCGTAGGCCACCTCGGTGATCAGCTTGTTGATGCTTTGCTTGTCATTGTCCTGCTTGATATCGCCGAGCTGGCGGCCATGGGCACGCAGCCGGGTACGCAGGCGGCGCTGCTCATCGTTCAGGTAATCCGCAGGTTTGGCATCCGCCACGCTCAGGCGCGTAAGCGCCTGGGCAGCCGCCTGTTCAGCAATATCACGCGCCTTGATGACGGTGGCTTCCAGCGCCCGGCGCAGGGCTTTGTCGAGGGGCTGGCGGTGTTGGGCTTGGGTCATTAGAAAGTCACCGGTCCGTCATTGAGCTTGCTGAGAATTTGTAGCTTGACCGCGGCCAGCCAAGCATCCACATCGGCCTCACTTTCAAAGGTTTGGCGCGGCAGGTTGATGCGTTGCAGCTTGGGCTGCAGCAGTTCGGCGGCCTCCAGGCGGGCGCTGTCGAACTTGCTGGCCAGGGAGTCGGTACGGTCCGTCCACTGTTCCAGGCTGACCTCCCCGAGGCTGTCGAGAATGGCCTCGGCATCGTTCAACGTGGGTTGTTCCAAGGTCAGCAGCTTGCGTTTTTCCAGGATGGCGCGCTGCTGCTCATCGCTCAGCTTTTGCCAGTGGCTATCGGCTTGCAGCTGGGCCAGGCAGCTGGCATGCCGCTCCAGATAGGCCTGCACGTGGAACTGAACGGCATCGCGCAGTTTGCTCACCAGTTGCTTAATCAGTGCGCTGGTCGGATTGGGCTCATCCAGTAGCGAGCGCTGCTGAATGATGGCATCCGCTTCAGTCTGAATCGTCGCGTGGAAGGCCAAGCCACGGCTGACCTCCAGCAGGCTGCTCAGCAGTGTCCAATCACCCCGACGGGCTTCAATCAGCTTGGCGGTTTCGCTCCACTCCTTGATCGCTTGCTTGATCGCCTCCTGCTCATCCAGCGCCTGCTTTAGCTGGGCATTGCCGGACTGACGCGCCAGCTCGTCAAAGACCTTGGTATCCGGTGCTACCGGGAGGGGCGCAGCGCCACCCGCGCGCTTGGCCAGCTCTCTGCCCTTTTCGGCCAACAGAGCGAGCTTGCTCGCCTCCTCGCCCCGCTGACAGTCAATGCCGCAGGTTTTGAGAAGGCTAAGGATCTTGATCATTTCCGCCACGCGAATGGTGATGCTTTCCGGGCGGAAGCTGGCCTGGGTGATCTGCTTGCGTTCAAGGGTGCTGGCGGTGACCGGGCTATTGCGGTTGTCGGTGGCAATCAGGATGCCACTGGCGAGCAGCACATAGAGCGCGCCGTCGATGGCATCCTGCGGCCAGCCATAGGGCGCGGCGAGGAAGTACTCACGGATCTCGCTGCCCTTTTTCGATACGCCGATAAAGCGCTTGATGGCGGCGCAGACGGGATGCTTCTCGGCATCGTCCTTGTAGCCCAGCACTTCCAGGGCGTTCTGCCCACCGTCCTTGCTGGCCCGTTCAAAGACCTTACCCCAGGCCGGGTGGTCGGCTTGATCGAACTCACGGTACAGGCGCACCAGGGAGGCCTTGGCGGCCGTATCCACCCGCTCGCTGATGCTGTTGCCATCCACCTCGTTACCGCCGGCTTGCAAGACCTGCACACCGTCGAAGATTTCGCTCAACAGGGTTTGCACCTGCTTATGCGCCTCACGCTGGCGCGTTTGCATGGCGCTATACGCATCTTTACCGGCATCGGTCCCTGGCAAGCCACGATTATCGATGGTGGCCTGAGCGGCGTGCTCAGCGATGATGGCGTTGGTCAGCTCGGAACGATTACGCGCCGGCACATAAATGAAGATGGTCGGCTCGCTGGGGTTTCGGCTGCGGGCTTCGCTGGTGAAGCTTTTTTCATCCAAGGCCCAACCGTCCTGAACCCAGGCGTAGATTTTCTCGCTGGCGTCTTTGGGCAGTTCGGGCTCAAAGCAGGCAATAACCTGGCGCGGCTCGTTGCACTTGCCCTGGATCAGACGCACCTTGGCAATCTGGCTGCGCAGCTCCTTGTGCAGCAGATCCACCCGGATGTTTTCCACGCGCTGCAGGTTGCCACGCAAGTCGGCCTCTTGCTGGCGCAGGGTGTCGTACCACTGGGCACTTTCCTGGGTTTGCAGGCGATACTCCGTACCGCTGCTGGTTTGCATCGCCATGACCAGCCCGTCGTCGGCCAGCTCTTGCAGCAGCTTGGGCACCTGGCTGCGGATGATCTCTTTGCCTTGGTTGAGATCATCAATCAGCAGGTCACCCAGCATCTCGGCGGTGGCACGCACGCCGCAGTCGGCCGTCGGGTCGGTGGGCAGTTTGCCGATCAACAGCACCAAGGCCAGGATGCGGGACTTGAGCTTGTCGTCAGCAGTGCCGGCTGACAGGCGACCGATAGTTTCCGCGATTTCTTTGGAGATCACCCCGGTTTGCAGCAGGTTGACCGAAATCTGGTTGTAGATAAAGTCGGCGGCTACCACATGACCAATAGGTTGATCCGCAGTGGCCTGCGCGGCTTCATGGATGACTTTGAGCTGATTACGCAGCTGCGAAGCGGTACCGGTGGTATCGACAATGCGCAGGACCTTTTCCCAGAAGCGCCGGCGAACGGGCAGCAGCGGGTAGTCGGCGAGCATGATCTTTTCGTCGTCGCGGTGATGCTCAATCTTGGTCCCACGCAGCTGGCGGGAAATCTCCCCCAGGTGGGACTGCATGACCTGCTCCAGCTGCGGACGGGCTGAGGCCTTCTTGCGCAGGATGACCTTGCGAATCACGGATTCAACATCGGTATCCGACAGCTGCACAGGAATCTGGAAACGGCCAAGCAGACGCTGCAGGTTGGCCATACCTGACAGTGCGCTCTGGCCGGTAGAGACGAACAGCATCTTGCTCTTGAACTTGGAGCTCTTGCAGCAGGTTTCGACGACCTCCTGCACCTGATGGGCTTTTTCCGAATCAGAGCCTACGTACTGCTGCACCTCATCGAGCACAACCAGTGTCAGCGGGAACTGGTCATCCTTAGCTAAGGCGTCGTAGATGGCATCGACCATCTGTTGGTTGGTCACATCCTGCACATTGGGATACTGCTCGCGCAGCAGCTGGCGCACCTGTTTGACGTCATCACCCAGGGTGCTATCGATGGCTAGCAAGGCACGGGCGATACTGCTGGAGACGTAAAGGTCTTCCAACTCGTCTTCCCAATTGTCCCCTGCCTCTTCGACATGCGCTTTGACCTGATCAAAGATGCCCTGCTTTTGCAGCCTGAGCACAAAGCGCGCCTGGTGGTATTGCTCCGGCAGGCCGGCGGACTTGAAGACGATATTAAGCAGGGCCAGACGCACATTGTTGTTAGCGCCGGCGCCCAGGGTACCGGAGGCTGCATGCACACCGCCGTAGCGCGTGGCCTGGATGCTCAGCTCTTTGAAGTAGTCTTTGATTTCCTGCGGGAGCTCGGCAATGTCGCGCGCAGCAACGTCGTCGCTGAACTTTTGGTTGGTCCAGAGGGCGCGAAGCATTTTGGCGAGGTGCGATTTACCGGAACCGAAGAAGCCGGAAATCCAGACACCCGGCTGCTCATGGCCGTCACCCAGGTTCCGCAGATAGGCAGAGAGGATCTTGTCGAGACCCGCCTGGTACTCGCCATCACAGACAAATGTCTGCAGCTCGTAGCGCAGCGTTTTCAGGGCCTGCTGGGATTGGTCGTCTTTGACCTCGGCGACACCGTTGTTTTCCAGACGGTTCTGTTGCGGGTCAAGATCGTAAATCTCGCGGTTCAACATCCTGAGCGTACTCCCTGTGCGCATATGCGCGATTCAATTCGAAGCGGCAGCTGCTGCCGGTATTCAGTTGTCAGCGGTAATGGCCGTTGCCTGGTAGCCCCAGCCATCACGGGCATCCAGCAGGCGATAGGTGTTGTTGACGTATTCCCCAGGGAACAGCACCAGCAAACGCCCCGGCACATGCTCGGCCAGTTGCTTGACGAAATCGGAGACCGAGGCGAACCCGAACAGGGTGCCGCAGCCAACCAGGGCGACCAAGGTGTTGCTGTCGGCCTGGTTCTGGATTCGTTCTGCCAGTGCTACGACGGACTGGCGAGCAAAGGTTTTGTACTTCGAGGTGAGCGAGTCGGGGTCCTCGAAATAATCCTCGCGGTACTTTTGCTGCGCCATCCACTCTGGAAACAGGCGCGTAATATCCAGCTCCAGCCAGGGGTGGCCGGCACTTTCAGTAGCCAGGCGAAATTCTTCGATGCGGGCACGCAGCTTGAGCTCATCCTCCTTGTGGTAGACGGCAAAGAGCACCCGCTGCTCATTGGCCAAGCCGCTGATCCACGGCAGGCTAATGTGGTTGCTGTAGCTTTTCAGCAAACGGTTCAGGCGGTTACTCATGCAACCAAGCCTCCTCTTCCTTGGTCAGGTGGTCGGGGAAGGTGACTTCCACAACTTCGCTGGAATGTTTGAAATTCAGCAGGCCGCTGTGATTGGCCTGACGAGCCAGCTCCAGTAGGCGCTCCTGACGGCAGCCGAGCAATTTGGTCCACTCGGTATTGAACAGGCGGTTACCTGTTGCACCCTGCAGGTAGCCCATAAACAGCGCAAAGGCGACGTTCACCGGGCGGATGTCAGGCTCGGTGCGACGCTTTTTGCTTCGGCCTTGCAAGTAGCCGGCATCGGTCCACGTGCCGTTGACGTTCTGCGCCAAAGACTTGAGTGTTGCCGGGCTGTAGCGGTCGGGGAACTGTTCCTCAAAGGCCTGTTCCATTTCCTCGCGCGGCAACAACTGCCCAAGCACAAGCGACAAAACCTTTTCTTGCGACAGCCTAAGCAGTGGGTCCCGAGCCAAGGCTATTTGGCAGGTCAGCAAGGCGCGTGCGCTCGCGTCACTCTCCCACAAGCGGCGAAAGGCTCGGAATAGCACGACGTTTTTGTCCATCGTGTATAGATCAACCAGGTGACGCCAGGTCAGCTTACGGGCCTTTTCTGTCGGTTTATGCAGTACATTGAAGAGCTCGATGTCTTCCTGATACTGCGCCGTACTCGCCTCAGCTTCGCGGCCTTGGAACAACTCGGTGAGCTCAGCCAGCATCATGGTGCGCGCGGCATGCGCACCATTGCGGCCAAACTTGAAGCCAAATTTCTGCTGTGTCGCGTTACTGGTCATCGACAGTCGGTCTCTGAGGTAAATCCTGGAGCAATGGAGAGGTTGGCCTGCAGCGCAACGCTCTTAGGCTCGCGCAGAGCCAACTGATACTCGCCCGGGTTTAAGCCGGCACTCACGCTGCAATCCACTCCCCAACGCCGCAGCAGATAACCCGCTGTAGCGGCCCGCACCTGCACTCGAATGGGTTGCCCAGGCGTCAGCCCATAGTCCAGCTCGATGGCGTGGATATGCGGAGCATTGGGGTGGGGAATCAGCTCCAGTACAACCTCATGATTCCACTCTTTATCCCGCTCCCAAGACTCGGCTGCGGTTTCTACATCGCCATCCAGCTCATGGACCTGGGTGATACGGGTTAATACGAAGTCACGAAACTGAGCATGAGTTCTGCAGTAGGCACGGACATGCCAGCGCAGGCCGGTGTTAACCAGGCTATGCGGCACGATTTCTCGGCTGGATTCGCCACTACTGACCGATACATAACCAATAGCCAAGGCCTTGCCGGCGTAAATGGCACGAGACACCGAAGCCAGAGTCTCAAGATCAGGCTGATTGAGCGTCGGTGCGGCATCAACCATGATCGTTTGAGCACAAGCTTCGAACCCCACGCCCTGCCCCAAGGTCAGGGCCTGAAGGGTGTGCTCGCGGTCATAGGCGAAAAGCGGCCGGAACTCCGGAGTGCTTCGATAGACCTTCTCGCGATGGTCGTAGTCGAGATTGTCCGGTGCCAGGTGGCGATACAGTGTGAAATCACGGGTGGCATTAGACAGCGCGATTCCAAAGCGCCTCACTAAGTCTTGCCGAGTCACCTGGCCACGAAAACGCGCCAGAAAGTCGATCTGCCACAGCCGCTCTCGCTGGTTGGGCGAAGCATTTTCAAGTGCGATATTGGGCATGCGAGGGAGGCTTTTTCCGTTCAGCTCAGATGTCATACTAAAAATGATGATAACCAAACGAAATAGATCAAACCAGCGCTAATTACATGTCTGGGCCCAGGCAGTACTAGACATCTGTAGGACCTCGGAGATTAATCGCGCTCACTACGGGGTGGACTGATGACTACCCCGGGGGGCCCTTCTTGCCTGCCCTTTACGCAAGCAGCGAGCACCTGCCGGTTTCAGCCGCAGATGCTGATTGTTTTTGACCAGATAGCGCATGGCGTAATGCACCTTACTCCGCGCGCTTAGATCCCACCGATGGATCAGCCCAACCCCTAGCCTGCCTCGGTATTTATCTTTATCAAGGTTGCAGTTGTTGAAGTAGCCCCGACCACGGGTGATGTGCTCCCACAGCCCACCGATCCGCTTTGCCCTGTAGACATCGGCACTCACCTCAGAGCCGTTGAAGAAGAAGGCAGCATGGATGTGATACCCACGCTCCTCACCTTGCTCAACGGTGCAAATATAGCCAGTTTCACCCTCAAAAATCGGGTTGCGTTCACGCTCAGCAATCAGCTGACTCAGATCGTCGAATACTCGCTCCACCCGCAATCTCGTCTGAGCCTCCGCACGGTAATACAGGTCGACCCTGACCACACATGTACGGGCGTAGCGATCAAGCACGGCATCTACGTAACGACCAATCTCGATCTCTTGCTGAATGGCCAGGTAGCGCTGATCATGCTCCCGACGCTTGAATCTCTTCTTGGCAAGGAAAGTACGGATACACTTGGTCAGCTCATCCAGTGTCTCGCTGGCACTCAGATAGCGAGTTTCATCTTCGCTTAAGCAGGTAATTCCATATGGACTGAGCTCAATTCCAATGACCTGGCAGGCTTGCTGAAAAATCCCCAACTGCCAGCTGTACTGATAATCCACATCTCCCTCGAACAGCGTGATCATCTGCTCGACCCCACCGTAGTACTTGGACAGTTTGGTATCACGGACCTGTTCATCTCCATACTTCGAATATGTCTTTCGGAAGGCTTTGTTGTCTGTACGCTGAATAGCACTGATGAGGCGCTCAATTCGGATGGCGGTATCAGACTGAGACTGCAGAATGTTGATGCTTAGTTTTGCCATGATTGTGTACCTGTAGGTGATTCCCATACTAAGTACGAAATGTGTATTTCTTTACCTATGCGCTACTCATAGACCGGAAGGTACTGCTCAGCTCACAGCCACCCCTATTGAATAGTTAGTAATTGATAGGCGAAATCTTTATAGCTATTTATAGCTATATAACTAGATCCCGATCCAATCACCTGTAGCAATCCCAGCCTGGTCTGACAATAGGGTGCTACATAACCGAACCAGCCGTGATATTCACAGAAAGCGCATGTTGAGAGAGTTAACTGAGAATGCCTTCTTCCTAACGGCATAAGCGCAGTGACTGGCTGTAGCCAGTCACTGCGCCCAGGGCTCCTTCAGCTAGCCACGCTCGTGGCTAAGCACCGTTAGCTAAGTCGCGCTCCTCTATCCTTGCCAGGATCCAATCGTGCACTTCGCTATCAACCCAGCCGACACAGCGGTCGCCTAGTGACAACGGTCTGGGGAAATTGCCTTCCGCCATGTATTTGTAGATGGTCGACCGGGCCAAACCGGTCGAATCGATGACTTCTTTCAGACGAATGATCCTCATGAGCGGTCTCCTGTAATTGGCTCAGAAGATCTGCAGAAATGGTAAAAAAAAACGATGAAACCTCAGACCCGACCTATCGAGCGGAATGACTATGGACCACAGCGAAATCGCCCCTCCCGCTGGAGTAAATGCTCTCAAACTCGACGCCTAATCCAAGCGCAGCTCTGAACTGCTATCAGGACAACGCGGCAGCCAGCAGCGGACCATTCAGTCATATTCAGGATCTCTTGCGGCTTGCAAAGGAAGACGACTGATTGGGATCAAGCGATTTTCTTGAAAAATCAGATAACAATTGGCATGCCCGCAATGCCTAAAAAATAGTCAATTCGGATGCAAATTATCTCTAAAATGGATGGAAACACCCAAGCCCGCATGACCTTTCGCCACATTAAAACACGCTTCATTACGCAGTAACGTAACGCCATAAAGAAGCCAAAAAAACCAAAATTCGTTACGGCGTAACGCAACCAAGTTCCACTACAAGTGTTGTAACTAGGTAGCACAACTCGGTAACCTATCGCAGTTAACTATTAGGTAACCTTGTATGCGCGATAATCGGGCTGGTAGTAATGAAAGTACCGAGCTAGAGGAGCTGTTCCAGTCTTGGCTTGGCCTTCTCGATGAAAAGAAGGCTCGATGGGCAGTCGATTACCTGAGGGGGAAGGGGTTTATCGATAGCCAGCTCAGACTCGCCTCCCCGCGAGAGGTAATAATTGAGTGGAGCAGAGGGCGACGATATAGCCCTTCCATGGAACTGCTTATCAAAAATATGAAAGCAGCATGGCGGCAGAAGCAGTACAGGGATGGCTTAGCGGAGAGAAAGGCGTATAGCTTCACGCTCGACGTGCGTGTGAAGCAGCAGCTTGACCGCCTCGCTCGAAATCAAGGGAAAACAATTTCAGAAACCTTGGAAGGGTTGATAAAAAAAGCGCAGCTCAAGGCTGAAAAAGCTGAGGCAAAGGAACGCATCAAAAATCCCGGGCGTGACTGGTAAGACATTCGAGCAGTGCTCAGGCACTGCTCGCCCCCTTAAGCTCAATTTCAGCTGCCAGGTATTCCAAATGGTATTCCAAGGGAATTTCAAACCAATATTTTTTATTATTTTTCAACATGATAAGCTATCAATTCAGATTACCCGGCACCAAAAAAGAAGACGCCCTTGGGCGTCTTTTTTTGTGTCTGAAATAATCCGAACTCTGCCATAAAGGCGTTACAGATTGTTTCGAAATGCAGCGAATAATCAGATTTGCCCCCTTTCTTGTAGGCCATTTCCAAAAGATACTCTCTGCCCCAGTTTTCCGTTGCCGTCCGTTTTTTTGGGTTCTAGTCTCGGTGGGTCGTTGCACATCAACGGCATGACTTTGACAGGTCGCAACGGTAAACAACAAAACGGTTCGTCGTTATGGCGGCTGTGCGTGCGCCGGAACTTGTTGTTTCCGCCGGTCTGTCAACCCGCGTACAGCTGCCACCCTCTGTTTGACAGCAGAAGGCGACGGCCCTGAAATGGAAGCAATCATGTTGAAGATAGTCCCCGATCCACCCCACCTCCTCCACTCCCTGGAAGACACGCTGATGATGGCCGCCGACTACGCGTTATGCGCCGAAGCCGTCGCCCAGCAAGCAATGCTGATGCAGCCAAAGTCACCTGTGTCGCTGCTGATCATGACGTCAATGCACGAGCTCGATAGCTTGCGCAGATTGCTCGAAACGGCGCTGGCCCAGATCCAGAAGCCCGCCGATCCGCAGACACTGCACTGATCCGCATCATGATCCGCCTGGCCTGCCAGGCCAGGCAACTATGACCTCAGGGAGATCAAACTATGCCCACCGAAGAAAACAGATTCACCGTCGGCCAAACCACCTTCTTCCAAGGTGAAAACCAGACCCACCCACTGTTTCGCATTGAAGCCGGCATCCCTTGCCGGGCCGCCCGCGAACAGGCCTCGGAACTGATGGGCTACGCTCGCGACCTTTCCATCGACGGGCTGATGGAGGACAAACCTCAGTTGCTCTGGGCCTCGCACTACCTCTGCGCCCTGGCCAAAGCCCTGCTGGATGACGCCGAACTCGGCATGATGAAGCAGCCATGACCTCAGCCCACTCCAGCAGCCATCTATGGGAGCGGCCTTGTGCAGCGTTTGACGGCGCCCCGCGCTACCGCAGCGGGATATAGATATCCGTCTGCCACTCGTCCAGCGGCGTCTCAGGAAAGACGCTCAGATAGTGAAAGAACAGCGGGTGGTCACGGAGTTCTTCGTTGCTGCCGGGCAGCCAGTCGCGATAGATCGGATAGATGCTCTCGCCGATGTGATCAGGCGAGCCGATGTGGCGCACGACCACGCAACGGCCACCGGGAATGATCAGCTCGCGGACGCCGTAGTCGTTCGGTGCCACTGTCCCGTCGATCTCGCCGCAGAGATCAAAGCGAAATTCTTCTGCCGGCGTTGTGTCGGGGTTGCCATAGGGAATGCCGAAGGTGCGGCTCGCGCCTACCGGTGACTGCCCGCTGCCCATGCGCCACTGGATGAACTGGCGCACGCTCGCGTCGAGCTGCGCGGGAGAGCCGCTGTGTTCAAGGGCGGCGACCCGCACTTCGGCGAAATCGACGATACGTACCTGCATGGTAATGCTCCTGGAAAAGTGGGGAACAGTGAAAACCGCATGCCAGGTCTGCCAGTTCGGCTGCCGTCTGAAGGCGCTGGGCGTCATGCCGAAGTCCCTTCGAAACGCCCGGCTGAATGCCTCGGGGCTGTCGAAGCCGGCTTCGAGCGAGGCGTCCAACACCGAGCATTGCGAAGCGGACGCCAAACGATGCGCTGCGCGCCGTAAGCGCATCAGCTGCACATAACGTGCAACCGGCACCCCCACATAGGCGGTGAACTGCCGATGGAAGTGAAACGCCGAAAAATGCGCCACCTCGCTCAGTGTGTTCACCGAGAGGTCACCCTCAAGATGGCCATCGATGTAAGCAAGCACGGCATCGAAGCGTTTGGCGTAGACAGTCGGAATATCGGGCACCGGGCGCAAGCTCCTGGTTATGCGGTCAGCGACAGGATCACCCAATGCGGTGAAGGCGTGCCTAGCAGGACTTGCTCAGTTTACGCCTGTGGCAGACCGTACCCCCTGATGTCGTGGCGGCCGTTGATGGGGGTATGCGTACGCCGGAACTGAGGCTTTAGCCTCGCCCTGCTGCCATCGCCAACCTGACTTTCTCCAACAACTCACCCAAGCGGAATGGCTTCACCAGCATATCCATCCCTACCCCCAGAAACGCCTGCCGGTCCAGCGCCTCATCGGCATACCCGGTCATGAACAAAACTGGCAACCCGGGCCTGAAGGTCCTGGCCATGTCCGCCAACTCGCGCCCACTCAAGGTCGGCAAGCCCACATCGGTCAACAGCAAATCCGGCCCCGGCTCTTGCCGCAACTGTTCAAGCGCTTCATCAATGGTCGATGCCAATGTGCAGCGGTACCCCGCGTCGGCCAGCGCTTCGGCCACCGACAAGCGCACCGAAGCCATGTCCTCGACAATCAGCACACGCTCACCATTGCCCTGGGCATCTTCTGCTGCCTGACGGTGCGGGGCCACAGCGCAGTCACCCGTCGCGGGCAACATCAGGGTTACGTCGGTCCCCTCGCCCAGCACACTGTGCAACGCCACGTGACCACCCGACTGGCGGGCAAAACCGTAGATGGTCGACAGCCCCAGGCCCGTGCCCTGCCCCACCGGCTTGGTGGTGAAGAACGGGTCGAACACCTTGTCCAGTAGCGCCGCGTCGATCCCACAGCCATCGTCACGCACCGTCACCGAGACATAAGGCCCGTCACGCAGGTTTGGGTCGCCCTGGACCCGCGCCGTGCAGGTGGTGACCCAGATATGCCCGCCCTTGGGCAAGGCATCGCGGGCATTGATCACCAGGTTGAGCACGGCGCTTTCCAGCTGCACCGGGTCCACCAGCGCAATGGCTGACTGCTCGGACAGATCCAGATTGAGGGTGATGCGTTCGCCAATGGTCCGCGTCAACAGTACCTCCAGCGAGCGGATGTGCTGGTTGACATCCACCGGCCGAGTATCCAGCGGTTGCTGACGGGCGAAGGCAAGCAAGCGGTGAGTCAGCACGGCAGCGCTGCTGGCGGAACCCAGCGCGGCCTCGATGTACTTGGGGACATTTTCCGTTCGGCCTTCGGTGACACGCTTGCGAATCAGCTCAAGGCTGGTGATCACACCGGTCAGCAGGTTGTTGAAGTCGTGGGCGATGCCCCCGGTGAGGCTGCCCAAGGCATCCATCTTCTGCAGTTGCAACAGCTGGGCTTCGGTGCGGGCATGTTCCGCCACCTCCTTGGCCAGCTGTGTGGTGGCATCGTCCAGCCGGGCCAGGTGAAAGCGCTCGCGATGACGATGCTCGGTCACATCCTCGACAAAGACCAGGCACAGACCGGGGGTACGGTAAGGCGACAGCTGCCACTCGGTGTCGCGGGGCTGGCCGTGCACCAGCATGCCCAACTGGCCCTTCCAGCGCTCGCCCGAGTCGATGTGCTGGCGCAGCGCGCACAGCGCGGCGTCCTGCTGGCTGGCAAAGCATTCGCGCAGGTATTCGGGGTGGCGATTGTCCTGCACCAGCTGGACAAAAGCATTGTTGCACTCATGCACCTTGAGCTCGGCATCGAGCACCGCGATAGGCGCCGACACGCTGCGGAAAATCTCCTGAAAGCGCGCCTCGCTCTCGCGCAGCGCCCGTTCGCTGTCGCGCACGCGCAGCAGGGTGCGCAGGGTGGCCAGCAAGACATCCGGGTCCACCGGGTGAATCAGGTAAGCATCGGCGCCGGCGTTCAGGCCGGTGATGATGTCGCCGCTCTGGATCGACGCCGCCGACACGTGGATCACCGGCAGCAAGGCGGTGCGGGCATCCTCGCGCAGCTGGCGGACAATGTCGAAACCGCTCATGTCGGGCAGGTTGACGTCGAGGATGAGCGCATCCACCCGCTGCTCTCGGATCAGCGCCAGCCCTTCACCGCCGGTACCGGCCTCGAGCACCTCATAGCCATGTACACCCAGGCGCCGACGCAAGGCGTAGCGGGTGGCCGCGTTGTCGTCGACGATCAGCAGGCGCACATCAGGTTTCATCGGGGTTCTCCTGGGCCAGGGCCAGCGGGATGATCACGAAGAAGCAGGAGCCAATTCCTGGTTCGCTGGTCACGCCCACTTCACCGCCCAGCAGCGTGGCAAAGCGCTTGCACAGCGAAAGGCCCAGGCCGGTGCCGCGCAGGCGCTTCTGCAGCGGCGAGTCGACCTGGGCGAAATCCTCGAACAAGGTGTTCAACAGCCCGGACGGGATGCCGATGCCGGTGTCGCTGACGGCGAAGCAGATCTTGTCTTCGCCCTGTAGTCGGGCAGATACCCGCACCTCCCCGCGAGAGGTGAACTTCACGGCGTTGGAGATGAAGTTGCGCAGGATTTGCGCGAGCTTCTTGTCATCGGTGTACAGCCTTGGCAAGCCGACCGGTTCTTCGAAGATAAGGTCTACCGCGCTGGCGTCGACAATCGGCCGGAACATGCCACGCAGGGCCGCGAACAGGTCGAGCATGTCGAACCAGGCCGGCGAGATGGTGATGCGCCCGGCCTCGATCTTGGCCAGGTCGAGCAGGTCGTCGACCATGTCCGACAGCTCGCGGGTAGCGGTGCTGACGAACGCGACCTGACGGTGCTGCTCTTCCGACAAGGGGCCATCCAGTTCGTCGGCCAGCAGGCTGGTGATGCTCAGGATCGAGCCCAGCGGTGTGCGGAACTCGTGGCTCATGTAGGACAGGAAGCGGCTTTTCAGGTCCGATGCCTGGCGCAGTTGTTCGGCCTGGATATCCAGCTCGGCATACAACGCCAGCACGCCCTGGTTGGTTTCGTCGAGTTCAGCGCGCAGCGCTTGGTTTTCGGCGAGCAGGCGGGCGACCAGTGCCGCCTGCTCGGTCAGGGGTTCAGCCATGGGTGGGCTCCAGGTCGACGACCAGCACCGTCACATCATCCCGCCCACGGCAGAAATCACGGTGCAGCACGGTCGCGATCACGGCCGGGTGGCGATGCACCAGGCCAGGGTAGTCTTGAAGGTTCCAGCGCGATTGCAGGCCGTCGCTGTACAGAATGAGCAGGTTGCCATTCACCTGAGCGTAGTCGAAGGCTTGCGCCTTGCGGTACTGGCCGCCGACGATGCCCGGCAGCGAGGCCAGGCCACGCATCTGGGTGCCTTGGATCAGGCTGGCGCCGATATTGCCGATGCCGCTGAAAGTCAGGCGGTTCTTGCTGGCATCATGCTGGGCGATCGCCACGGCGCCACCGCGGGTGCCGACCATCGCCTGATGCAGGCGACCGACCAGCAGCAGCGGGTCGATGAATACATCGGCGGCAAAGGCCGCAGCGCCTGCCTGCGCGGCTGTTTCGGCGTCTGGCCCGTGGCCCAGGCCATCGACCAGCAACGCGCTGAGGCGGTTGCCGTCGATCGCTACGTGCCAGGTGTCGCCACAGGCCGGGTCGTCATGCAAGGCGTGATGGCTCACGCCGATTCGCACGTCGAGGGCTGCGGCCTGGCGCCGGTACAAGCGCGCCATGATCACCGAACCACGCGCATCGGTGTGCACGTCGAACACCTGGGCCAGGCGTGCTATGGCACCAAGGCCGATGCCTTGGGTGCCGCCGGTGGAATAACCGTCGGCCAGGCAGAGCGCGGTATCAAAGCCCTGCGCGCGGTCAACCGCCAGCAGTTCGATACCGCAGTCGTGGGCGCCGGGCACCGCGCGCAAGTGCAGTTCGCCGCGCTGCGCATGCTTGAGCACGTTGCTGCTGAGCTCGGTGGCGAGCAGCGCCACGCGGCCGGCGTCCTCGCTATCGAAACCTTGCTGCTCGGCCAGTTTCTGCGCCACGCGTCGGGCGTGACCGACCTGACTGCTGTCTTCGAGTGGCAGCACCAGCGTACGGCTGGCGTGGATGTTCATGCCCATCGTGTAATCGTCACCCGTGTGCCCTCGCCGGGAGCGGTATCCAGTTCGAACTCATCGACCAGGCGCCGGGCACCGGTCAATCCGAGGCCGAGACCGTTGCCGGAGGTCCAGCCGTCGGTCAGCGCCAGGTTGATATCGGGGATGCCGGGGCCTTCATCGCGGAACACCAGGCGCAAACCGGTGCGCCCTCCCTCTTCCAGAACCTGCCAGTCCATATCACCACCACCGCCGTACACCACGGTGTTGCGGGCCAGTTCGCTCACGGCGGTGACCAGCTTGGTCAGGTCGACCAGGCGCATACCGCACTCACCGGCCAGCTTGCGGGCCAGCTGGCGGGCCAGCACCACATCCTGCTCGATACGCACCGGCAGGCTGCCACTGTCTTGGGCACTCATGCGCGCCTCACTGTCTGGCGAAGCCGTTGCATGCCACGCTCGACGTTCAGCGCAGTACTCACGCCCGGCAAGGTGAGGCCCAGCTCGACCAGGGTGATGGCCACGGCCGGCTGCATGCCCACCAACATCACTTGGGCATCCATCAGCCGCGACAGGCTGGCGATGTCGGCGATCATCCGACCGATGAACGAGTCGACCATGTCGAGTGCAGAAATATCCAGCAACAGGCCACGGGCCGAGGTGCTGCTGATGC
Organism: Pseudomonas sp. LRP2-20; assembly: GCF_024349685.1. Classification (NCBI taxonomy): domain Bacteria; kingdom Pseudomonadati; phylum Pseudomonadota; class Gammaproteobacteria; order Pseudomonadales; family Pseudomonadaceae; genus Pseudomonas; species Pseudomonas sp. LR2-20. Next base: position 5,343,521 of record NZ_AP025944.1, read on the forward strand.
GGTCGGTAAGGTCGTCCTGCAGGCGCATGGCCAGCTCGTCATGCATGTCGACCTGGATGGTCACCAGCAGGAATTCACCCATTTGCAGGATTGGTATGCGGTCCATGGCCTATACCCGCTCGGCCAGGCTCACACCCAGGCGCGACAGGGCCAGCTTCAAGGCGTCGGCAAGGTTGGCCTTGGTGGTCAGCGTGCCCAGGTCGAGCCCCAGATGCACAATGGTCTGGGCGATCTGTGGGCGCACGCCACTGATGATGCAATCGGCGCCCATCAGGCGGATCGCGGTGACCGTCTTGAGCAGGTGCTGGGCCACCAGGGTGTCGACGGTCGGCACACCGGTGATGTCGATGATGGCGATTTCCGAGCCCGTGTCGACGATGCGTTGCAGCAGCGATTCCATCACGGTCTGGCTGCGTTGCGAGTCCAAGGTACCGATCAACGGCAATGCCAGCACCCCGTCCCACAGCTTCACCACCGGCGTGGACAGCTCCAGCAGCTCTTCCTGCTGGCGCTTGATCACCGCTTCGCGCGTCTTTTGGTAGGTGCGGATGGTGTGCATGCCCAGGTTGTCGAGCAGTTCGGAGATGACCCATAGCTGCTCGGACAGGCGTGCGGGTTCGTTGCTGTAATGGGCCTGCAGCAAGCCGAACAGCGGGCCCTTGAGGGCGAAGATGAAATACACCGTCTGGTGCGAGTCATGCCCCAGCTGGGCCCGGCTGGCAGAGAGTTTTTCCAGGAACCGGCGGATTTCGTCCCACCCTGCTGCGCCAACGTTGTTGCCACTGTCTGTTTGCAGGCCGTCGGTCAACAGCTGGAGGAACTCGCGGGTTTCCTGGCTGAGCGTCTGTTCCTTGATGTTGCGCGTGGCGCCGCTGGTTTCCAGGCTTGAAATCCATTCATTGAGCAATTGTGCCTGATTGGTCTTGATCGCTTCCAACGTGCTGCCGTGCAGTGCTGCCATGTGCCTTTCGCTCCTGTGCGTTAAGGCCGGTATCCCCATGTCATCGCCGGCCTGCAGAAAGTGACATCCGCGCTTTCAAATAGTTGTGGGGCACAGGAAAGATAGTTCCAATAAGCCACCTTAGCGCGCGGTTTGCAGCGCGGGGCGGGGCAACGGGCGGCTCAATAGCGCGCCGACCACCACGGCGAATAGCAGTGCTGCGCAGCCAGCACACAGCAGCATCGCCTGGAACCCGCCCATGAAGGCCTGCAGGACGAGTGGTGCGATAACTTGGCGAAGGCCCGGTTCGACCCCTGCCAGTGCTGCTGGCATATCACCTGCGGCGACGCGTGTGGCCATGGCGGCGACATTGCCCAGCTGCTCGGGCGCCACCTGCTGCAGCGCTTGTCGCAACAATTGCTCGCCACGGGTGGCCAGTACACCACCGAAAATGCCGATGGCGAGCACAATGGCGCCAAACCGGGTGGTGGTGCTCAGCCCGGAAGCCATCCCCGTACGCTCCCGCGGCACACAAGCCATGATGTTCTTCTGCGTATCCCCATTCAGCAGCCCGGCCCCCGCCCCCAACACCAGGCTGGCCAAGGCAAACGCCACATACCCCCCGACACCCACAGCCCAGGCACACAGCAGATTCCCCACCCCCACCAACACCAGCCCCAGGGCAAACACCTGAGCCGGGCTCAACCACACAGCCAAGCGCATCCCCCAGCGCGGCGCCAGCAACATCGCCACGGCAAACGGCAGCATCCCCGCCCCTGCCGCCAGCGCCGACAGCTGCAGCCCGTTCTGCAGATACAACGGCAACAACGTCATCATCACTTGCGCACAGGCGGCATACGCGAACATCCCCAGCAAGGCCCCGATGAAGCGCCCGCTGCGCATCAGTTGCAGGTCGATCATCGGCCGTTCCTGGCTGCGTTCGACCATGATGAACAGCCCCATCAGGAACGCGCTGATCAGCAGGCGCCCGAGCGTATCGACGCTGGTCCAGCCCACCTGATTGGCCTCGATCATCGCCCAGATCAGGCAGCCCAGGCTGCCGGCGAAGGTCAGGCTGCCCATCGGGTCGAGCCTTGCGGCAGCGCTGTCGCGAGACTCTTCGATACTGCGCAGCACCATCAGCGCCAGCACCGCCACCAGCGGCAGGTTGATGTAAAAGATCCAGCGCCAGCCGAGGGTGCTGGCGATCACGCCGCCGAGCAATGGCGCGAAGGTGATGGTCGCGCCCATGCAGGCGCCCCAGAACGCCCAGGCACGCAGGCGCTCCTGCGGTTCGTGGAAGCGGTGGCCGATGGCGGCCAGGGCTGAGGTCAGCAGCATTGCCGCGCCCACGCCTTTGGCTGCCCGGGCCAGGTCGAGGAATAGCAGGCTGGGGGCGGCACCGCAGGCGAGCGAAGCAACGCCGAACACGGCCAGGCCGATCAGCAGCATGCGCTGGCGGCCGAAGCGGTCGGCCAGGCTGCCGGCGGGCAGCAGGCAGGCGGCGAAGGCCAGCAGGTAGGCGCTGACCACCCATTCGATATCGGCAAACGAGCCGGAGAGGTCGCGGGCGATGCTGGGCAGGCTGACGGCGACGATGTTGGTGTCGAGGATGATCAGGGCACAGACCAGGGAGGCGGTGAGCAGGGTGAAGCGTGCAGAAGGCATGGATAGGCTCCGGGGGCGAGCGGGTTGGTTGGCCTGTGAGATCGCCGGGGCTGCTTTGCAGCCCATCGCAGGCAAGCCAGCTCCCACAGGTACAGTGCAGGCTCCAAGGGCGGCGCTGTACCTGTGGGAGCCGCGCTTGCCGGCGATGGACCGCGCAGCGGTCCCCTGCATGTTGGACTCACCTTAATGCCTTCGGCCCCGAAGCTTGTTAGCCTCAAAGGACCGCTTCATTAGCTTGCAGGTAACACCGCATGGAAATTCGTCATTTCCGTTACTTCCTCTGTGTCGCCCGCCACGGTCACTTCACCCGTGCCGCCGAGCAGCTGGGCATCGCCCCGCCCACCCTCAGCCGGCAGATCCAGGACATGGAGCGCGAGCTGGGCGTGCGGCTGTTCGAGCGCAATCAGCGCGAAGTGAACCTCACCGCCGCCGGGCAGGCGCTGCTGGTTGAAGCTGAGCAGGCGGTGCGTCAGTTCGATGCCGCGCAGCTGGGCGCGCAGCGTGCCGGGCGTGGTGAAAGCGGGCGTATCGAACTGGGCTACGTGGCGTCGGCGGCGTACTCGGGCATGTTGCAGCGGCAGGTGGTCAGCTTCAGTGATGCTCACCCCGGTGTGCGCCTGAACATCCGTGAACTGCCTATGGCCGAGCTGCCGGGCATGGTTCGCGATGGCCTGCTCGACCTGGCCTATGTGCGATCGCCGATGGAGCTGCCGGAAGAACTGGAAGCCATCGCCTTGCACCAGGAGGGTTTCGTACTCGCCCTGCCCGCCAGTTCGCGGATCAACGAACTGCAGCAGATTCCGGCAGCGCGACTGGCCAACGAGACCTTCATCCTGCCAGAGCAGATTTCCGGCACGCTGGAGGCGGCGGCGCAGGGTGGGTTCGTTCCTCGGCTCGGACCACAACCGGGTAGCCTGGTGGCGGTGATTACCTTGGTGTCGCTGGGGCAAGGGATCGCAGTGGTGCCGGAGTCGGTGGTGCAGCGCATCAGCCTGCCGCAGGTGAACTACCGGCGGATTGCCGATTGCCAGGCCAGTTCGTGGTTGAGCCTGGTCTATCGGCGCTTCGAGAAAGCGCCGGCTGTGAACAGGTACATCGAGATGGTAAGCGACTAGACCTCGAACAATTTGTCTCATCGCTGGTGAGACTTTTATTGCTGCCTGGTGCTCACCGCAATATTTTCAGCGCCTATGAGATCGAGCGCCGCCCACGCGGCGCATCGCGAGCTGCGCTCGCTCCTACGTTTGTTTCGGGCCAATTTTTCCTGCGGAATTTACGCGCGAACGCCTTGGCGCATGACTCGATACCGTGTCGTACCAACAAGGCGGTCGCGCACGCCTGCCACAGGCGTTACTGGCCCGAAACAAACGTAGGAGCGAGCGCAGCTCGCGATGCGCCGCGCGGGCGGCGCTCGATCTCATAGGCGCTGAAGGGTTCATGGCGAACACATTCCCGCCCCTTCACATTTCCAGACATGGCACAAAAAACGAAGGGCACCCATCCACTGGTGCCCTCGCCCTTGTTGCAAGGTGAACTCAATCACCCCATCGACCGCGCCCCCACCATTTGCGCATGGCCCCGCGAGGTGACGATCCCCAGGAAGGAAATCACGATCGCCAGGCCCAAGGTCGAACTCACTTCCGCCCGGTGCTCAGGCGTGTACATCATCACCGCCAGCGCACCGGCGATGAAGACGATCACTGCCCAGGTCAGGTACGGGAACAGCCACATGCGGAACTTCAACTCGGTATTCTCGCGCTCCAGGCGGCGGCGCATGCGCAGCTGGGAGATGGCGATGACCATGTACACCAGCAGCGCGATGGCGCCGGAGCTGGCCAGCAGGAACTCGAACACGCCCTTGGGTGCGAAGTAGTTGAGGATGGCGATGGCGGCGCCGATCAGGGTGCTGCCGAACACCGCGGCGCGTGGCACACCGACCTTGGAGGTCTTGTTGAGAAACGCCGGGGCGTCGCCGCGCTTGGCCAGCGAGTACATCATCCGCGAGGCGATGTAGATCGACGAGTTCATGCAGCTGGTCACCGCCACCAGCACCACCAGGTCGACCATGAAGGCCGCGTTGGGGATGTTCATGATTTCCAGCGCGCGCTGGTACGAACCCACCACCGCCAGCTGCGGGTCGTTCCACGGCACCACCGAGATGATCACGAAGATCGACAGGATATAGAAGGTGCTGATCCGCCAGATCACCGAACGGGTGGCCTTGGCAATGTTGCGCGACGGGTCGCTGGATTCGGAGGCGGCGATGGTCACGGCCTCGGTACCGATGAAGCTGAACATCACGGTGATGAACGCACCGATCACCGCCGACCAGCCTTTCGGCACAAAGCCGCCATGCTCGGCCATCAGCCCGCTCAAGCCGCTGACTTCGCGGTTGGGCAGCCAGCCCATCAGCGCGGCGAAGCCCAGGCCGATGAAACCGAGAATTGCCGTGACCTTGAGGATGGCGAACCAGAACTCGAACTCGCCGTACTTGGCCACGCTGAACAGGTTGGTGCCTGCCAGCAACAGCACCGAGGCAAGGGCGAAGATCCAGCTGGGGATATCGGGGAACCAGGCGTTGAGCACATGCCCCGCCGCCAGCGCTTCGATCGGGATCACCAACACCCAGAACCACCAGTACAACCAGCCGATGGTATAGCCGGCCCAGCGGCCGATGGCCTGGTCCGCGTAGGTGGAGAACGATCCAGTGTCCGGGTGTGCAACGGCCATTTCGCCGAGCATGCGCATGACCAGTACCACCAGGGTGCCGGCCACGAAATACGAAAGAATGGTGGCTGGCCCGGCCGCCGCAATGGCGTGCCCGGAGCCGACGAAAAGTCCTGCGCCGATGATGCCGGCGATGGACAGCATCGTTACATGACGTGGCTTGAAACCTTGTGCAAGGTTGCCATCAGATCCCACGGTGTTCATTGATGTTGTTCTCTTTTTGCTGACACAAGGAAGGACGGGCAGGCGTAGGCGAAAATATCTCCTTTCAAATCAATAAGTCGACACGTTGCTGGTGCTCTGTTGTTGATCTTTGGCACGCGTCACAGAGCAAGATGCCGGTGCGGTTCGGGCTTCATTTAAGCCCCGCGAGGCTGTGGGAAATTACACGAGAACGCCTCGGAACTGTTCGATCACGACAGCGCATTTCCATAAACGCCAGATCTCGCGAACGGCTTGTCCAATCACGCCAGCAGGCCGTCTGAAGCTTTCGCAATTCAATTGGGTGGGTTTGTCGCGCGCACAAAAAAGCCCCGGTCACCCAGGGCCTCTGTTGCTCAGGCGTCTGCCTACGCCTGCCCGGTACGCTCGAAGCGCCTGGCCAGCAACAGGTAAGCGAAGATTCCCAGCACGCCATGGGCGGCCACGAACCAGAGTGCGTTGTGGAACGAGCCCGTGCTGGCGACTACGTAGCCGATCACCAGTGGGGTGACGATGCCGGCGATGTTGCCGATGCCGTTGAACACGCCGCCACACAGCCCGACCATCTTCTTCGGCGCCACATCCGACAACACGGCCCAGCCCACCGCCGCCAGGCCCTTGCCGAAGAAGGCCAGGGTCATCAGCGCGATCACCGCCGCGTTGCCCTCCACATAGTTGGCCAGCACCAGGCTGGTAGACAGCGCCATGCCGATCACGAACGGGGTCTTGCGCGCCTTGGATGGGTGCACGCCGCGGCGGATCAGGCAGTCCGAGACGAAGCCGCCGAGGATGCCGCCGGTGAAGCCGCAGATGGCCGGCAGCGCGGCGACCCAGCCGGCCTCCATGATGGTCATGCCACGGCCTTTGATCAGGTAGATCGGGAACCAGGTGATGAAGAAGTAGGTGAGCGCGGTGATGCAGTACTGGCCCAGGTACACCGCCCACAGGTTGCGGCTGGTGAACAGCTGTGCGATCTCGGTGCGGGTCGGTTTGCTCCTGGCCGTCTTGCGTTCCTTTTCCAGGTCGACCAGCGCACCGCCTTCGCGCATGTAGTCCAGCTCTTCGCGGCTCAACCCCGGCGCGCTGTGCGGCTCGTGATAAAGCCGGAACCACACCACGCTCAGCACCAACCCCAGCACGCCCATCCAGATGAACACCTGCTCCCAGCTCAGGGTGTGGGTCATCCATGCCATCAGCGGGGTGAACAGCACCACGGCCATGTACTGCGCCGAGTTGAACAGGGCCGAGGCCGTACCGCGTTCACGGGTGGGGAACCAGCAGCTGACGATGCGCGAGTTGGCCGGGAACGCCGGTGACTCCACCAGGCCGAGCATGAAGCGCATGGAAAACAGCGCCACTGCCGCCGAAGCACCGGCCAGCCCCAGCCAGCCGACTGTGCCCTGCAGCAAGGTGAACAGTGACCAGAGGATCAGGCTGACGCCATAGACCCGGCGCGCGCCGAAACGGTCGAGCAGCCAGCCGCCAGGGACCTGGCCCAGGGCGTAGGCCCAGGCGAAGGCCGAGAAGATCATGCCCAGCATCACAGGGTCCAGGCCCAGGTCTTTCAGTACTTCGGTGCCGGTGATCGACAGGGTGGCGCGGTCGGCGTAGTTGATGACGGTGATGACGAAGATCAGCGCCAGGACCAGGAAGCGATGGCGACCGATCCCGGCCACGGCCTGCGATGCGGCGACGGCGGATTTGCTGTTCATTTGGACCCTCTTGCTTCTCGGTGGAAGCGATTGTTCTTGTGCGGAGAAGGTGTGGCTCTTGGGCCTTGTGTTGCCTGTACCGGCCTCTTCGCGGGCTTGCCCGCGAAGAGGCCCTAAAGGTCGATCACCCGATTCGGCGGCAGCTCACCGCGAAAACAGGCTTCAAGGTTGTTCAGCACCATGCGCCCCATCTCCAGCCGGGTCTGCAGCGTGGCGCTGCCGCGATGCGGCTGCAGGCTGACCTGGTTCAGATCACGTAGCGCCGGCGGCACGTAGGGCTCATCGACGAACACATCCAGCCCGGCCCCGGCGATTCGCCGTTCACGCAACGCCTCGACCAGCGCGTCCTCATCGACCAACTTGCCGCGCGCCACATTGACCAGGTACCCCTGCGGCCCCAGTGCATCGAGCACCTCGGCCGTCACCAGCACCTGGCCGCCATCGGCGGACGCTGCAACCACCAGCACATCCACCGAGCGCGCCAACGCGACCAGATCGGCCTCAAAGCGGTAACCGGTTTCTGCCTGCTCGCGCCGCCCGTTGTAGGCAATGCGCATGTCGAATGCAGCGGCGCGCCGCGCGATAGCCTTGCCCACCTGGCCAAGCCCGACGATGCCCAGTTCAATGCCGCTGACCTTGCGCGCCAAGGGCAGGTTGACCGTGCCCCACAAACCGTCGCGCACCAGCCGCTCCCCCTCGCCCAGGCGGCGCAGGGTACTGATGATCAGGCCCATGGCCAAGTCGGCCACATCGGCGGTAAGCACGCCCGGCGTGGTGGTCACGTGGATGCCGCGGCTGGCCGCGTGGCGCAGGTCCACGGCGTCGGTGCCAATACCGCTGATGGCGATGATCTCAAGGGCAGGCAACTGGTCCATCAGCGCGTTCGACAGGCCCTTGGCGCCGCCGGTGACCACGCCGCGAATGCGCGGGCCAACCTCGGCGAGCAGTTGTTGCGGGTGGTCATGCTGATAAAGGCGATGTACCTGATAAGCGCTGACCAACTGGGCGTCGATGGCCTCTGGCACAGGCTGGGTCAGCAGCACGTCGATGGAAAGGTTGTTCATCCTGGGCATCCGGCAGTTCGAAGACATGACTCGATGCTAGGCCCGCATTTGATACAGGTCTAATATAGATACTGGATTGAATAATTCAGGAATTGAATCATGGAGCTGCACCAGCTGCGCTGCTTCGTCGCCGTGGCCGAAGAGCTGCATTTCGGCCGCGCCGCCACCCGCCTGCACATGACCCAGCCGCCGCTGAGCCGGCAGATCCAGCTGCTGGAACATTCTCTCGGGGTGCTGTTGCTGGAGCGCAACAACCGCCAGGCACGCCTGACCCTGGCCGGGCAAAGCTTTCTCGACGACGCCCGGCGTATCCTGCAAGTCGCCGAATCGGCCAGCCAGTCGGCGCGGCGCATCGCCCATGGCGAAGCCGGCCGCCTGACCCTGGGCTTCACCGCCGTCGGCGCCTACAGCATGATCCCACGCTTGCTGGTGCACGCCGGGCAAACCTTGCCAGACATCGAGCTGGTGCTCAGCGAGCGCGTCTCGTCCACCCAGGTACACGACCTGGAGGCCGGTCTGATCGATGTCGGCCTGGTGCGCCAGGTGCTGCCCAGCGCGCGCGTGGAGTACCTGCCGATCCACCGCGAACCCTTCGTCGCCGCCCTGCCCGCCGGGCATCCGCTGGCAGCCCGCGAGCGGCTCAGGCCGAGCGATTTCCATGAGCAGCCGTTCGTGATGTACAGCGCCAACGAAGGGCGCTATTTCCATGACCGCATCGCCAACCTGTTTGCCCGGCATGAAGTGCAGCCGCGGTATCTGCATCAGCTGGGGCAGACGCATTCGATTCTGGGCCTGGTCAATGTCGGGTTGGGCTGTGCAGTGGTGCCGGCTTCGGCGCAGGCGTTGCGCCTGGAGCAAGTGTTGTTCAAGCCGTTGGTGGGAATGGAGCAGCAGGCGGAGATCTTTCTAGCGTTTTGCCGGGATAACCCGAACCCGGTGCTGGGGGCCTTTGTGGCGATGGCGCGGGCATTCTTTGAAGCAGGGTAAATGGTGTTGGCTTCTTCGCGGCGGTTCGGCGCCCCGACACGCCCGCTCCCACAGGTACTGCACAAGACCCTGTGGGAGCGGGCGTGCCCGCGAAGAGGCCGGCAGCCTTAACGCACCAGGCAAGGCCGCTTGTTGTCGAAGCTCCAACCCGGGATCAGGAACTGCATCGCCACACTGTCATCCCGCGCGCCCAGCCCCATGTTGCGGTAGCACTCATGGGCCTTGGCCAGCTGGTCTTCATCCAGCTCCACGCCCAGCCCCGGCCGCGCCGGCACCCGCACATGGCCATCGACGATGCGCAGCGGGTCACGGGTCAGGCGCTGGCCGTCCTGCCAGATCCAGTGGGTGTCGATGGCCGTGATTTCACCCGGTGCAGCAGCCGCCACCTGGGTGAACATCGCCAGCGAAATGTCGAAGTGGTTGTTCGAGTGCGAGCCCCATGTCAGGCCCCAGTCGTTGCACATCTGCGCCACCCGCACCGAGCCCTGCAAGGTCCAGAAGTGCGGGTCGGCCAGGGGGATGTCCACCGACTGCAGCTGGATCGCATGGCCCATCTGCCGCCAGTCGGTGGCGATCATGTTGGTGGCCGTCGGCAGGCCGGTGGCACGGCGGAACTCGGCCATCACTTCACGGCCCGAATAGCCGTTCTCGGCACCGCACGGGTCTTCGGCGTAGGCCAGCACAGCGTGCTTGTCGCGGCACAGGGCGATGGCTTCCTTCAGCGACCAGGCGCCGTTCGGGTCGAGGGTGATGCGCGCTTCGGGGAAGCGTTCGGCCAAGGCCGTCACTGCTTCCATTTCCTCCTCGCCACGCAGCACGCCGCCCTTGAGCTTGAAGTCGCTGAAGCCATAACGCTGCTTGGCCGCTTCGGCCAGGCGCACGACAGCTTCCGGGGTCAGGGCCTTCTCGTGGCGCAGGCGGAACCAGTCATCATCGGCATCGGCTTCGTTGCGGTAGGCCAGGTCGGTCTGCTGGCGGTCACCGATGTAGAACAGGTAGCCGAGCATCTTCACTGCCTCGCGCTGTTGGCCCTCACCCAGCAGGGCCGCCATCGGCACGTTGAGGTGCTGACCGAGCAGGTCGAGCAGCGCCGACTCGATGGCAGTCACTGCGTGCACGGTGATGCGCAGGTCGAAGGTCTGCAGGCCACGGCCAGCAGAATCGCGGTTGGCGAAGGTCTGGCGCATGGCATTGAGCACGCGCTGGTAATGGCCGATCGGCTGGCCGACCACCAGGCTGCGGGCGTCCTCCAGGGTCTGGCGGATCTTCTCGCCACCGGGCACTTCGCCCAGGCCGGTGTTGCCAGCGCTGTCGCGCAGCACCACGACGTTGCGGGTGAAGTACGGGCCATGGGCGCCACTGAGGTTGAGCAGCATGCTGTCGTGGCCGGCGACGGGGATCACCCGCAGCTCGGTGACGACCGGGGTGCTGGTGTGAACGGCGGGGTTGGTCTGCATGTTCATGGTTGTTGTCTCGCAATCATCAGTGGGTCTGGCCCAAGGCCGAAGGCGCCTTGAGCTCGTCAGAAGGAGCGCCCTTTGGGCGAATGCGTACGAAGAAGACGGCAATGGCCGCCAGCACCGAAGTCACGGCCAGGCCATACAGCCCACCCTGGATCGACCCGGTCTGCTGCTCGAGCAGGCCGAAGGTGGTGGGGGCGACGAAGCCGCCGAGGTTGCCGACCGAGTTGATCAAGGCAATCACGGCCGCGGCGATGCGGGCATCCAGGTAGCCTTGCGGAATCGGCCAGAACAGCGACGAGGCCGACTTGAAGCCGATGGCGGCGAAGCAAACGGCGACGAAGGCGAACACCGGGCCACCGGTGGTGGACATGAACATGCCGATGGCAGCGACCACCAGGGCGCCGGCAACCCAGGCCTGCTGGAACTTCCAGCGCGTCGAGCCGGCGGCGAAGGCATACATGGCAATGATCGAGATCAGCCACGGGATCGAGTTGAAGAAGCCGACCTGCAAGTCGCTGAGGTCGCCCATGCGCTTGATGATGCTCGGCAGCCAGAAGGTGGCGGCGTAGATAGTCAGCTGGATGCAGAAGTAGATCAGGCAGAACAGCACGATCTGGCGGTCCTTGAGCAGGCTCCAGGCCGAAGGTTTCACCGCGCCGACGGCCTCGCGCTCACGCTGCTCGCGGTCGATGGTCGCGACCAGTGCGTCCTGCTCGGCCTGGCTCAGCCACTTGGCATCCTGCGGCTTGGAGTCGAGCCAGAAGAACACGAAGAAGCACAGGGTCACCGAGGCCATGCCTTCGATGAACAGCATCCACTGCCAGCCATGCAGGCCCAGGCCCTGGATCTGCATCAACGCGCCGGCCAGCGGCCCGGAAATCAGCGAAGCCAAGGCCGAACCGCTGAGGAAGATGGCAATCGCCTTGCCGCGCTCGGCGGCCGGCAGCCAGCGGGTGAAGTAATAGATCACACCCGGGAAGAAGCCCGCCTCGGCCACCCCCAACAAGAAACGCAGCACGTAGAACTGGGTTTCGTTCTGGACGAAGGCCATGGCGGTGGCCACCAGGCCCCAGGTGAACATGATGCGGGTCAGCCACAGCCGCGCACCGACCTTTTGCAGCAACATGTTCGAGGGCACCTCGAACAGCGCGTAGCCGATGAAGAACAGCCCGGCGCCGAAGCCAAAGGCGGCGGCGCTGATGCCCAGGTCGCTTTCCAGGTGCGGCCGGACGAAGCCGATGTTGACGCGGTCGAGGTAGTTGACGATGAACATGATGACGAACAGCGGCAGGACGTGGCGCTTGACCTTGGCCACGGCACTGGCCAAAGCGTCGCCTTCATTCCGGGCAGACGGAGCGAGGGTGTCGTTCACAGGTAGATCTCCCACTAATTGTTTTTGTGCGGGTCGAAGTTGTCTGACATGACAGTGGGACGGAGCATATGCGCAGCGAGGTTGTACGACAAGATGTCAAATGTCGCTGAAATGGCAAAATACAAGCAGATAAATAGCAGTACTGCATCGAATATGACGCTATCGCTTGAAACCGGCGTGCACCCTGCAGAGAAAAACCAGGCAAAAATTATTTTTATTGGTTAACTTGTCGTACAAGCAACCCAGACCCGGAAATCGCCATGGATACTCCCCACGCCAAACGCAGCCACAGCCGCGCCCATGACCTGGTGTCGAGCCTGACCCAGCAGATTCTGCTGGGCACCTTCAAACCGGGGGACAAGCTGCCTTCGGAGAACACCCTGGTACGCGAGCATGGCGTCAGTCGCACCGTGGTCCGCGAAGCGCTGTCGAAGTTGCAGGCCTCAGGCCTGGTGGAGCCGCGCCACGGCATCGGCACGTTCGTGATGGCGCGCCAGGGCCAGGCGGGTTTGCGGGTGGGAGCGGAGAATGCCGCGAGCGTGCGTGACCTGCTGGAGCTGCGCATCGGCCTGGAGGGCCAGGCGGCGGCCCTCGCCGCCGTGCGCCGCAGTGACGAGCAGCTGGCGCGCATGCGCAAGGCGCTGGATGACTATCAGGACCTGGCGGCTGCCGGGGACAGCTGCATCGAGGCGGACCGGCGCTTTCACCTGCTGATCGCCGAGGCCACCGGCAACCTGTATTTCAGCGAGATGATGGCGCAGCTGGGCAATGGTCTGATCCCGCGTAACCGCATGGCCTTGGCTGAACGCGCCGGGGCCAAGCTGGCGCGGCATGCGTACCTGGCCAACCTTGAGCATGAGGCGATCCTCAATGCCATCCGCCGGCAGGACCCGGACGCGGCGCGGGCAGCGATCTGCCTGCACCTGTCCAACAGCCGGGACCGGTTGCTGCCGGACTAGGGACGGCGGTGCATGGCACGGGCTTCGCCCGTGTTCGCGGGTAAACCCGCTCCCACAGGATCGCCCAAAGGCCCGAATCTTGTGGGGAACCTGTGGGAGCGGGCTTGCCCGCGAAGAGGCCAGCGCAGGCCCCTGGAAAAGCTCAGGCCAATGCCCTATCCACCAGCACCTGCAGGCGCCCTTGCGAACAGCACTGCCTTGCCGATGTGCGCAATGCATCGGGCTTGTCGAACCGTCGTTACCGTTTCACCAGGTCAGGCAGATCTTGCCGAAATGCCGGTTGCTTTCCTGATAGCGGAACGCCTCGACGATCTGCTCCAGCTCGAAATGCTTGTCCACCACCGGCCGCAAGCCATTGGCATCGATTGCCCGCACCATCGCCTGCTGCTGCGCACGGCTGCCAACCAGCACCCCTTGCAGGCGGATCTGCCGCACCAGTGCCTGCACCAGCGGCAACTGCCCGGCCACGCCGGTGAGAATGCCGATCAGTGACACATGCCCGCCGATGCGCGCAGCGATCATCGACTGCTCCAGGGTCGCCGGCCCACCCACTTCGATCACGTGATCGACGCCGCGATTGCCGGTGAGCTCACGCACCTTCTCGCCCCAGGCCGGGGTGCTCTTGTAGTTGATCAGGTGGTCGGCGCCGAGGGCCTTGAGTCGTTCGAGCTTGGCGTCGCTGGACGACGTGGCGATCACCGTGGCACCCGCCAGCTTGGCGAACTGCAGGGCGAAGATCGACACACCGCCGGTGCCCTGCACCAGCACGGTGTCGCCGGGCTTGAGGTGGTCATCGCTCATCAACGCGCGCCAGGCGGTGAGGCCTGCCGTGGTCAGGGTCGCGGCCTCGGCGTGGCTGAAACCTTGAGGCGCCAGGGTGAAGGCTGTCGCCGCAGCGGTCACCTGTTCGCGCGCGTAGCCGTCCAGGCCATCACCGGGTACCCGGCCAAAGCCTTCGACATTGGCCTGGCCATCGAGCCAGTCAGGGAAGAACGTGCTGACGACGTTGTCGCCCACCTTGAATTCACTCACGCCCGCACCGACCGCAACCACTTCGCCGGCACCGTCGGCCATCGGAATACGCCGCTCGCTCGGGCCCCACATGCCACTGACTACGGCGAAGTCGTGATAGTTGAGGGAGCTGGCGTGCAGCTGTACGGTGATCTCGCCGGCCTTGGGCGCAGGGGCCTCACAAGTGCCGACCTCGACCTTGTCGTAGCCGCCGCCGGGTTGCACATAGATGGCCTTGCTGGTCATGACTGGAAGCTCCATTTAGAGAAAGACTGGGGTTCAGCATAGTCATTACCGGCCCTTTCGCGGGGCAAGCCCGCTCCCACAGGATCTCTACAGACCTGAGCACTGCGGTGTACCTGTAGGAGCGGGCTTGCCCCGCGAATAGGCCTTCACAGACTGCAGAAGCTCCCACAGGATCTCTACAGACCTAAGCACTGCGGTGTACCTGTGGGAGCGGGCTTGCCCCGCGAATAGGCCTTCACAGACTGCAGAAGCTCCCACAGGATCTCTACAGACCTGAGCCCTGTGGTGTACCTGTGGGAGCGGGCTTGCCCCGCGAATAGGCCTTCACAGACTGCAGAAGCTTCAGCCCAAAAGCCCCCGCAATGCCAGGCAATCGGCGGCATGCCAATCCACCAGCTCAGGCCACGGGTTATCCGGCAGGTTCACCAGCACCGTGCGCGCGCCAGCGGCCCGCCCACAGTCCAGGTCAAAGCGGTAGTCCCCGACCATCACCAGCTCGCTTGGCGCCACGCCCCAGGCACCGGCGATCTTCAACAGCCCATCCGGGCTCGGCTTGGGCTCGGCCTCATCGCGCCCGAGAATGTGCTCGACCTGGAAGCAGTCGGCCAGGCCGATCGCTTCCAGCGTCACATGCGCCAGCTCCCGCGCATTGCGGGTCAGGATGCCCAGGCGGCAACCGCGCCCGGCCAACTCACGCACCAGCTCCACCGCCCCGGTGGCCGCGGTCGAGGCAATCGCCAGGTCGCGTTCATGCTCCAGCAGCCAGGCGTGCTTGGCTGCCGCCTCCGCCGCTGGCAGCGCCGCCAGGTGGGTGAGAATGTCGTGCTCGGCCGGGATATCCAGGGCGACGCGGATGGCGGCAAAATCGTGCACCGCCACGGTCAGGGTGCCGTCCATGTCGAACACCCAGTTGCGGATATCGCCCAGGCTCATGCCCAGTCCTTGCGGTGGCGGATCAGGCCTTCCTGGGTCGACGAGGCCACCAGCTGGCCAGCGCGGTTGAAGATGCTGCCGCGGCAGAAGCCACGGGCATTGCCGGCCCAGGGGCTGTCGGTGGCGTACAGCAGCCACTCATCGGCGCGCAGGTTGCGGTGGAACCACAGCGAATGGTCGAGGCTGGCGATCTGCATGTCGCGCTGCCACACCGACTTGCCATGGGGCAGCAGCGAGGTGGTCAAAAGGCCGAAATCGGAGGCGTAGGCCAGCAGGTACTTGTGCAGCGCCGGGACGTCTGGGAGTGTGCCGTCGGCGCGGAACCAGGCGTACTTCACCGGGTCGCCGGGCTGGGGGTTGAACGGGTCGCGCTCGGTGACCGGGCGGATCTCGATCGGCTTGGCGCACAGCACCTTGTCGCGGATGCGCTCGGGCAGCTTGTCGGCATGGGCGCTGGCCAGCTCGACTTCGGTCGGCAGGTTTTCCGGGCCGACCACATCGGGCATCTGCGCCTGGTGCTCGAAGCCTTCCTCGTCGTACTGGAACGACGCGCTGCAGGTAAAGATCGGCTGGCCCTTCTGGATCGCCGTCACCCGCCGGGTGCTGAAGCTGCCGCCATCGCGCACGCGGTCGACCGAGTACACAACCGGCAGGCTGGCATCGCCCGGGCGCAGGAAGTAACCGTGCAGCGAATGCACATGGCGCGCATCTTCTACCGTCTGGCTGGCGGCCGACAGCGACTGGCCCAGTACCTGGCCACCGTACAGCTGGCGGAAGCCCAGGTCCTGGCTGCGGCCACGGAACAGGTTCTCCTCGATCGATTCGAGGCTCAACAGGTCGACCAGGTCGTCCAACACATGACTCATCGGGGGTTCTCCTAGCAAGGCATCACAGCTCTACGGCGCTCTCAGGTGGGAAATGATACAGGGTTTGTCATCGACGCCGTGCATGGCGGCTCATTCAGTACGCAAGGTCTGCTCCCAGCGTGCGCGGTCAATGCGGTACAGCACATGGGGGCGCAGCGGGTGCCCGATGGGCAGGCGGGGGTGGTCGAAGCTGCCATTGGCGTCCTGGACCATGCCAATGGCCTGCATGACTTTCTGCGACGGCAAGTTGCTCTCGCTAGTGAACGACACCACCTCCTCCACGCGCAATTGGGCGAAAGCACAACGCAGGCAGGTCCATGCCGCCTCGCTGGCAAAACCCAGGCCCCAGTGGCGCCGCGCCAGGCGCCAGCCAATCTCCACCGCCGGAGCGAACGGCGCGTCGAAATTGACATTGAGCAACCCCGTCATGCCGATGAAAGCCCCGCTGTCCTTTCGCTCCAGGGCCCACAGACCAAAACCGTATTCGTTGAAGTGCCCACGAATCCTGCCGATCAGCGCCGCCGCTTCCAGCCGCGTCATCGGTGCCGGGAAATAACGCATCACCTGCGGGTCGGCACACATCGCGGCGAACTCTCGCAGGTCGTCATCGTGCCATTGGCGTAGCACCAGGCGTGCACTTTCCAGGTGGAGGATGGGGGTCATGGGGCGAACTCCGGTTTTGCGGTGGGGCATTTTACAGCGTAGGCGTGGCCGGGTTTTTCACGCAACCGGCGGCGCCCGGAATGCAATTTTCACAACCCCTTCACCGGCCCCCGACAGACGGCTGCGCACAATGCCGGCAAACCAACACCGCGCCATTGGAGTGACGCATGCAACCGAGCAACACCCTGGGCCACCCCGCCATCCACGCCCGTCGCAAGCGCCGCATGTCACGCAAAGCCCTCGGTGCCGCGCTCGGCCTGTGCATGGTCATCGCGGCAGTGACCACCTGGCTGGCGACAAGGTCCCATATCGTCGACCTTGGCAACCCGCAGCAGTTGAGTGAAAGCGGCTTGCTGCAGGACTGGGCCGACGGTGCGGTGATCGTGATGATCCGCCATGCCGAACGTTGCGACAGTGCTCCCGGCCCGTGCCTGAACGACCCCACCGGCATCACTGTGGCCGGCAGTGAGGCCGCCACGCGAGTAGGCCAAGGCCTGAAGCAACTGGGCCTGAGCAATGCCGATGTGGTTGCCAGCCCTAAGGTGCGCACCCAGCAGACGGCGCACTTCATCCTTGGCCAGGCCGTGGCAAGCGAAGCCTGGCTGGAAAGCTGCGACAACCAGTTCGCCCGCGAAGCACTGGCGCGCAAGCGTGCCGGGCACAACCTGGTGCTGGTGACCCACAATGGCTGCATCGACCATTTCGCCCGGCAGCATCGCGTGGCTGGCGGTGAGCGGGAAAGCGACTATGCCAGTGCGTTGTTCGTCTCGGTGGACGCCAATGGCAAGGCGCGGATCCTCGGACGCTTGAACGAGCCGGATTGGCAACGCGTATTGGCCAGCGTCGGAAAATAGCTTCAACCCTTTCGCCGGCAATCCGGCTGCCACAGGCACAGCGCCGAAATCGAGGGCGGCGCTGTAAGTGTGGCAGCCGGCTTGCCGGCGATTGGGCTGCGCAGCAGCCCCGGCCATGGCAAGATCAGCGCTGGCCCCGATTGCGAACTCCCCATGCCGTTGCCGCTGATCTACCACGAAGACTACAGCCCGGAATTCCCTGCCGAGCACCGCTTCCCCATGGACAAGTTCCGCCTGCTGCGCGACCACCTGGTGGACAGCGGGCTGACCACTGACCAAGCCCTGCTGCGCCCGGACATCTGCCCCAACGATATCCTCGCCCTGGCCCATGACCGCAGCTACATCGAGCGCTACATGAACGGCGAGCTGTCCCGCGAGGACCAGCGTCGCCTCGGCCTGCCCTGGAGCGAAGCCCTGGCCCGGCGTACCGTGCGCGCGGTGGGCGGTTCGCTGCTGACCGCCGAGATGGCGCTGCAGCACGGCATCGCCTGCCACCTGGCCGGCGGCACCCACCACGCTCACTACGACCACCCGGCCGGCTTCTGCATCTTCAATGACCTGGCAGTGATCAGCCACTACCTGCTCGCAGCCGGCCGCGTACACCGGGTGCTGATCTTCGACTGCGACGTGCATCAGGGCGACGGCACGGCGCGCATCCTCCACGACACCCCGGATGCCATCACCGTGTCCCTGCACTGCGAGCAGAACTTCCCGGCGCGCAAGGCCCACAGCGACTGGGACATTCCGCTGCCACGCGGCATGGGCGACACGGCGTACCTCAAGGTGGTGGAGGATGCGCTGAACTACCTGCTGCCGCTGTATCAACCCGACCTGGTGCTGTACGACGCCGGCGTCGATGTGCACAAGGACGATGCCCTGGGCTACCTGCAGCTCACCGACCAAGGCCTGGCGGCGCGTGACGAGCTGGTGATGCGCCACTGCCTGGGCCGCGATATCCCGGTGGTCGGGGTGATCGGCGGGGGCTACAGCAAGGACCGTGAAGCCTTGGCCAAGCGCCACGGTATTCTTCACCACAGTGCGGCGCGGGTCATCGGTTGTTCACAATGACTGTGGAACCGCTTGTGGATAACCTGCGGGAAAGGCGCTGCAGCCCTTTACCCACCTGGGCTGCAGAACACTGATCATTTTTTGTTCAGTGCTCCCATGGGCTCGGCTGCGTTAGAATGTGCGATCTTTTCCACACCCTGCTGCCTACCATGTCAGAAAAATCCCCCGCTTCCCCTCCCCTGGCCGTCGTTATCGGCGGCGGCCCTGCCGGGCTGATGGCCGCAGAAGCCATGGCCCAGGCGGGCCTGACGGTGGAAGTGTTCGACGCCATGCCATCGGTGGGCCGCAAGTTCCTGCTGGCCGGTGTCGGCGGCATGAACATCACCCATTCGGAAGCTTATCCACAGTTCGTTTCGCGTTACGCCGAACGGCAGGCCGAGATCGACGGGCTGCTGCGCGACTTCGATGCCGATGCGCTGCGCCAGTGGATTCACGGGCTGGGTATCGAAACCTTTGTCGGTACCTCAGGCCGGGTTTTCCCGACCGACATGAAAGCGGCCCCGCTGCTGCGCGCCTGGCTCAAGCGCCTGCGTGACAATGGTGTAGTTATCCACACCCGCCATCGCTGGCTGGGCTGGAATGCCGACGGGAGCTTGCGAATTGCTTATCCACAGGGTGAATTGCAGGTCAAGGCCGACGCCGTGGTGCTGGCCCTTGGTGGCGCCAGCTGGGCGAGGCTGGGCTCCGATGGGGCCTGGCAGCCCTTGCTGGCGGAACGCACTGTGGATATCTCCCCGCTGCGGCCGAGCAACTGCGGCTTCGAGGTCGAAGGTTGGAGTCCACTGCTTGTGGACAAGTTTGCGGGGGCTCCGCTGAAGAATATTGCCCTGAGTGTGCCGGGCATGGCGCCGCGCAAGGGCGAGTTCATCCTCACCGCACAGGGTGTCGAAGGCAGCCTGGTGTATGCGTGGTCGGCTCAGCTGCGCCAGGCCATCGAGCATGAGGGGCAAGCCAGGCTGTTGCTCGATCTGCTGCCGGACAAGCCTGTGGACAAGATTGCCCAGGCGCTGGCCAAGCCGCGCGGGTCGCGGTCGATGGCCAAGCATCTGCACAGCCAGCTGGGGATCGATGGGGTCAAGGCGGGCCTGCTGCGGGAGCTGACGGATCAAGCGACGTTTGCAGATCCCCTGGCACTGGCACAGGCGATCAAGGCCTTGCCGATCACGCTGGTGCGGACTCGACCGCTGGATGAGGCGATCAGCAGTGCCGGTGGCGTGCGTTTCGAAGGGTTGGATGAAGGCTTGATGGTTCGCCAGATGCCGGGGGTGTTCTGTGCTGGCGAGATGCTGGACTGGGAGGCGCCGACCGGGGGGTATCTGCTGACGGCCTGCTTTGCCAGCGGGCTGCGTGCGGGGCGTGCGGCGGTGGATTGGTTGGTGCGGTCTGCCTGACCGATTGCCGGGGCTGCTTTGCAGCCCATCGCAGGCAAGCCTGCTCCCACAGGTACAGCGCAAACATTGAACCTGGCGCTGTACCTGTGGGAGCGGGTTTACCCGCGAAGAATTCGACGCCCTGCATGGCACGGGCTGCGCGCGTGTTCGCGGGTAAACCCGCTCCCACAGGGCCTGCTTACGGTTTGCGCTTGCGCGGCCCGCTGTTGAAGCTCGGCACCTTGCGCACGGCCTTCACTGCCGGCTCACCCGCTCCCGCCTCGGCGCTGTCCATCCACCGCCCCAGGCCACGCTTGGCGCTGTTCTCTTTCGGCTTCTTGGGCTTCTTCGGCTTCTTGATCACCTGGCCACTGGCATCGGTCATCGGTACCCGGTGCTCGGGGATGAAGTCGGGTTCCTCATGACGCGGCAAGGTCTGCCGGGTCAGCACTTCAATCGCCGACAGCATCTGCACTTCATCGGCACACACCAGCGAAATCGCCTCCCCCTTGTTGCCAGCCCGGCCGGTACGGCCGATGCGGTGCACATAATCCTCTGCCACGATCGGCAGGTCGAGGTTGACCACCAGCGGCAAGTCGTCGATATCCAGGCCACGGGCCGCGACATCGGTCGCCACCAGCACCTGGATCTCCCGCGCCTTGAAGCTGTCCAGCGCGCGCTGGCGGGTGGCCTGCGGGCGGTCGCCGTGGATGCCATCGGCATTTACACCATCGGCCAGCAAGCGCTCGACCAGCTGATCGACGCCATTGCGGGTCTTGGCGAACACCAGCACCTGCTTCCAGCGCTGCTTACGCAGCAGGTGCATGAACAAGTCTGTCTTGCGCTTCTTGTCCACAGGCACCAGCCACTGCTTGACCGTGGTGGCGGCCGCGTTGCGCGGGCTGACCTCGATGCTCAGCGGGTCGTTCAGGGCCAGGCCCGCGAGCATGCGGATCTGCTCGGAGAAAGTGGCAGAGAACAGCAGCGTCTGGCGCTTGCGCGGCAAGGCGGCGTACACCGACTGCAGCTCCTCGGCAAAGCCCAGGTCGAGCATGCGGTCGGCTTCGTCGAGCACCAAGGTCTGCACCTGGTTGAACTTCACCGCGTTCTGACGGAACAAGTCGAGCAAACGACCAGGCGTGGCAACCAGCAGGTCGACGCCACGGCGCAGGCGCATCATCTGCGGGTTGATGCTGACCCCGCCGTACACCGCGTAGGTGCTCAGCGGCAGGTTTTCGGCATACTCGCGCACGTTGTTATGCACCTGTTCGGCCAGTTCGCGGGTTGGCACCAGTACCAGCGCGCGGATCGAATTGCTGGCGACCTTCTCCCCTTCCAGGGCCAGGCGCTGCAGCACTGGCAGGGCGAAACCGGCAGTCTTGCCGGTGCCAGTCTGGGCCGCAGCCATCAGGTCGCGGCCAGCCAGCACGGCGGGGATGGCCTTGGCCTGGACCGGGGTCGGGGTGGTGTAGTCCAGCTGCTGCAAGGTGCGCAGCAGCGGTTCGATCAGGCCGAGTTGGGCGAAATTCATGGCAATACCGTCAGGGGGTTCAGCGAAGGCGGCAAGTTTACCGCATCGCCCCTGGCTACTTGCAGATTTCGCCCTTCAACGGCTGCTCGGGCGCCTTGCGCCACTGCGGCAGGCCAATCAGCACCACCGCGCCGATGATCACCGCCATGGCCAGGCATTCTTCCGCGCCGATTTCTTCGCCGGCGAACACGATGCCCAGCAGCACCGCCACCGCCGGGTTGACGTAGGCGTAGCTGGTAGCGGCTGCCGGGCGCACGTTCTTGAGCAGGTACATGTAGGCACTGAAGGCGAGGATCGAACCGAACAACACCAGGTAAGCCAGCGCGCCCCAGCCAGCGGCGGTCGGCATCTGCGTCATGCGCTCACCCGACAGCACGCTGCCCAGCAGCAATACCGCGCCGCCGACCAGCATCTCGGCGGCACTGGCCATCGGCCCCTGGGGCAGCGGCAGGCTTTTGCTCCACACCGAACCGAACGCCCACGACGCCGCCGCGAACAGGATCAGCGCCGCGCCAATGGGGCTGGCCTGCAGGTTCGAGCCCAGGTTGAGCAAAGCGATACCGAGCAGGCCAAGGAAGATCCCGGCCCATTCCAGGCGCGAGTTGCGGTGGCCGAACAGCAAACCGAATAGCAGGGTGAACAGCGGCACCGTGGCCACCGCCAACGCCGCCACACCCGATGCCACGCCAGCATGCTCGGCGACGGTCACACCGCCATTGCCGCAGCTGAGCAGCAGAAAGCCGATGGCACCTGCCGCACGCCATTGCGGCCAGGTCGGTGCCGGCACCCCGCGCCAGCGCAGGAAGCCGTAAAGCAGGCCGCCCGCAATCAGGAAGCGCACCCCCGCCATCAGCATCGGCGGCCATGACTCGACGCCAATGCGGATGAACAGGTAGGTGGAACCCCAGACCAGGTACAAGGCCAGGAAGGCGCCAATCAGCAGCAACGGGAAACAACGGGAGGCAGGCATGGCAGGCAACTCAGAAATCCGTTTTCGGGTGACCGAGTTTAGGACTGTGCTCACGTAAACATAAGTTACAAAACAGCTCGAAATGAGCGGCACACTTTTGCTGCATGCATCAGGCGAACCTGGCCAAGGTTTCGCGGACTTTCGCCGCAGGCGTTTTCTGCAGGCGGCACAGGAGTTCGTGGGAAAGCTGCTGCACGCCGTGGGTCTGACGCAGCACACCAGCCAGGTGTTGCAGCAGGTTCGCGGCCATTTCGGCATCGGCCATGGCCCGGTGCGCAGTACCGGTGTCCGGCAGCCCGGCCCAACGGGTCAGGGTACCCAGCTTGTGGTTCGGTGCCGCTGGCAACAGGCGCCGTGACAACAGCAGGGAACAGGCGAAGGACTGCCGACGGATGCGGCCGATGCGGCCCAGTTCGTAATCCCAGAACTTCTGGTCGAAGGCGGCGTTGTGGGCCAGCAGTGGGGTGTCACCGACGAACTCGGCCACCTCGTTCATCACCTTGTCCACCGGCGGTGCCGTGCGCAGCATCGCCGTGGTGATACCGGTCAGCCCGGCGACGAAGGCAGGCACCGGCACACCGGCATTCATCAGGCTCTGGTAGCGCTCGACAATGCGCCCGCGTTCGAGCATCACTACCGCCACCTCGGTGGCACGGCAGCCGGCACCAGGCGAGATGCCGGTGGTTTCAAAGTCGATGACAGCAATACGTTCCATGAAAAACCTTAGTGCTTGAGCAACAGCGCGCCCTCGATGGGCACATAACGGGTGGCGGCACGAATCAGCGACAACGCGGTCAGCCCAGGGACGCCATAGACCACCGCCTCGGTGCCGTGGCGCTGGATCACCCGCTCCAGCAGCAGGTCGAAGTCACCGTCACCGGAGGCCAGCACCACCTGGTCGACCCGGCTGGCGGCATCGATCACATCAAGGGTGATGCCCACGTCCCAGTCGCCCTTGGCCGAACCGTCGCTGCGCTGGATGAACGGTTTGAGGCGCACGTCAAAACCCAGGTTGCGCAGGATCTGCTGAAACTGCTGCTGCTTGCTGTCACCACGGTCGATGGCATAGGCAACGGCCTCGACGATCTCGCCTTCGCGGCTGACGTCCTTCCACAGTGCGGTGTAGTTGAAGTGGCAACCGTAGGCCTGGCGCACCGTGTAGTAGAGGTTCTGCACATCGGCGAACAGCGCGATCTTTTTCACCTGGGAACCCCATGGTCTGGAAGAATTCGCGGGCAAGCCCGCTCCCACAGGGTACGTGCAACCTTCAGGTTTGCACTGTGGGAGCGGGCTTGCCCGCGAAAGGGGCGCAAGGCGCCCCCCGGAAATGCCAGCAGTATGCCAGACCGGTCAGACGAACGTATCGTCATCCGAGAAGAAGCCACCGTCATCGCTACCGTAGTCGGTATCGGCCCAGCCGCCCTGGTCGTTGCCCCAGCCGCCGTTGTCGGCTACCTGCTGCTGCCCGCCCTGGTCATTCCAGCCGCCGCTGTCACTGGCCGGTGCCGGCTCTTCCTTGATTACCTCGACCACTTCCTCAGGTTGCGAGTGGTGGTTGAACAGGCTGCTGATGCCTTGCGCCAGCAACACGCCACCGGCAACCCCCGCAGCGGTCTGCATCGCACCACCGAGGAAGCTGCTGGCACCACTGCGCGCCGGCGCGGCGCCAAAACCGGCTTGCGGTTGTGCTTGCATTTGCGGCTGCGGCTGCGGCTGGGAAAAGCCCGGTGCACTCGGCTCGCGCCAGCCACCGCCCGACGCTACCGGCGTGCTGGCGCGCTGCGGCTGAACCGGCTCTGGGTTGCGTGCGCCAGCACCAAAGATGCTGGAGAGGAACCCACCCCCGCCGTTACCGCTGCTGGCACGGGTTGCCTCAAGCTGGGCCCGGGCTTGCTTCAACTCCGCCTCCAGCTGCTTGTTCTGTTCGTCCAGGCGCTTGATCGCAGCTTCCTGAACCAGGATCGCCTGGGCCATGTAGTAAGGCGCCGCCGGCTGCTGGCGGACATGCTCCTCGATCCGTGCCTGCGCCTGCACATCACGCGGCTGGCTCGGGTCTTCGGCTTGCTTGATGCGGCCGAACAGGCCGTCGATCAGGTTTTGTTCATCAGTGTTCATTGGGCTACCTCATGGGCTAGCAGGACATCGGACACGGCAAAGATGGGGCGCACGGGCTGCGGATTCAATCACTGCGCAGGTGAAACTTTTTTCAGCAAGTAACTGCTCTGGGCTAAAGTTAGGCCCCTGTTTTTACTGCCATGCGATGTTGACTGATGAATCCGCTGAGCGTTCTGCGCGACTCCCTGTACTTCTTCCGCCGCCACCTGGCCAGCATCATCCCGCTGTGCCTGCCACTGGTGGTGCTCGAAGCCCTCACGACCCAGCTGCTGTACCGGCAACTGGGCGACGAGGCCTCTCCCGCTTACGGAATGCTGATCAGCCTGTTGTTCTACCCGCTGTACAGCGCGGCGCTGATCCTCTACCTGGATACCCGCAGCAACGGCCAGGAGATCCCCAAGCGCGACCTGTTCGCTCGCGCCGTGCAGCTATGGCCGCAACTGGCCCTGCTGATCATGATCAGCTCGCTGCTGATCATGGCCGGCCTTGCCCTGTTGGTCTTCCCTGGCGTGTGGATCATGATCAACCTGGTGTTCGCCGAGTACTTGCTGGTGTTGCGCGGCCTGCCGGTGGTGCAGTCGATGCGCGAAAGCGCACGCATGACCACCGGGCACTTCCTGCGCATCATGATCTGCGTGCTGGGAGTACTGGCACCGATCTGGCTGATCGACGGGCTGTTGCTGATGGCTTTCCCCGAACCCGCACCGGGGGTCGAACTGGCCATGGACAGCCTGAGCGGCTTCCTGCAACTGTTCAGCACCGTGGTGCTGTATCGCCTGTTCATGCTGCTGGAAGGTGAAGCCGGGGCCTGACGCATCTGGGAAAATCTTCGTTCTGCTCGCACGCCCGAGGGTGGCATTAGGGTAAACAAACCTTCAATGCCATTCGAGGAAAGCGTCATGGACAAGGTGATTCAAGATAAGTATGCCAAGACGTTTCATGCTTCGCTCATGATGCAATTCAACAATAACTTAATCACGGTGCGCCTCAGCGAGAGTAAAGAAAAATCCACTTGGGATTTCACCCCCGGAGATGACTGGTTAGTGGTGAAGGCAGGTACCATACCGACCGGGATGGAGTTCAGATACATCTCACACACCGAAGATCGCCTGCACTATCACATCCACCTTTCGGGACAACCAGACAAGAAGTTGGGCGTCAGCCGCAATGGCTACCTGGGCTTTTACCAGATAGCCGAAGTCACCGATTACTGGAAGATCGAACCCTTGTACCTGGACCGTGACAGACTGTTTTGCCACCTGCGCGACCAGAGTGGAAACAAGGTAAAGGTCATGAACTATGCGCCCAGCTACTGGGGTTACGAACACCCGCCGGCCCCGCTGAACGTCAAGGAAGGTGAAGTCGCTACCTTCGCGCTTGAGCTGAGTTGCTGATGCAAAAGTGGAAGGCACGAAGCGCTGTACGATTAGCCTTGATACTCGGTGATGCAGCGTTGAAGTTCGCCTCGGAATGCTCATTTACAGCCCGCCTGACGGCTTTATAGGAAGCCATTCAGCCTCCCATCTGGCACAGCCGATCCATACGGTGGAGTTTCAATCAATCGGAGACTCCACATGGACTCGCTAATTCAAGACACTTATGCCAGGTCGTTCAGCGGCCAACTGTATGCAATGGCCTGCCTCGAAGAGGTGCCCCTGCGGCTAAGCAGCAGCCGCGATAAATGGAGTTGGGGTATCACGCCTCAGGACGACTGGCTCATGGCAGGCGGTGAGCAGAGCTCCATACGCCTGGATTTTGCTTTCGACTCCCAGACAGAAGACCGACTGCACTACCACATCAGCCTCGCTGGCAATGCGAATCCCCCCAAGAAGCTGGGCTTGAGCCTGAACGGTTACCTGGGCTTCTACCAGCGCTCGGAAGTGACCGATTACTGGAAGATCGAACCGCTGGAGCTGTCGGAATACGGCCTGGTCTGTTACCTGCGTGATCACCAGGGCTACCGGGCGGGAGCCATCCGGGACACCCCGCATTACAACCGCCAGACCCAGTACCTGCTGAACACAAGAGAAGGCGAAACAATCACCTTCCTGCTCAAGCAGGATAGCTGAACACTGTCCCTCAGGTGCCGCGCGGCTTGGCCCGTGCGGTAGCCTCAGCCACCAATGGATCATCCGGCCAATAGTGCTTGGGGTACCTGCCCTTCAGATCCTTCTTCACCTCGGCATAAGTCGTACGCCAGAAGTTGGCAAGATCCTGGGTCACCTGCACCGGCCGCCGAGCGGGTGACAACAGGTGCAACTTCACCTGCTGACGACCATTGGCGATGCGCGGGGTGTCGGCCAGGCCGAACAGCTCTTGCAAGCGTACGGCAAGGATTGGCGGGGTCTCGCTGTAGTCCAGGCGAATGCTCGAGCCGGACGGCACCGCCAGATGCGCCGGTGCCCATTCATCCAGGCGCTGTGGCAATGGCCAGGGCAGCAGATTGCGCAAGATCGATGAAAGGTCCAGGGCAGCCAAATGGCTCAGCCGCGAGACTTTGCCCAGATAGGGTTGCAGCCAGTCTTCCAGGCTGGCCAACAGGGCCTCATCACCCAGGTCGGGCCATTCGCTTTGCCCATCCTTGAGCAGATCCAGCTGACGCAACAGAGCCACCCGCGCCTGCCACTGGCGCAGCTCCGGGGTCCAGCTCAGCAGATGCAAGCCTTTGCGCCGCACCAGGCCAACCAGTGCCTGGGCGCGGGCTTCATCATTCAGGCCGGGCAATGGTTCGCGGCTCAGCACCAGTTCGCCAACCTTGGTCTGGCGTTCGGCGCGCAACACCTGCTCACGCTCGTCCCAGTCGAGGATATCGACGTGCTCGACCTGC
This sequence comes from Pseudomonas sp. LRP2-20, assembly GCF_024349685.1. Taxonomy (NCBI): domain Bacteria; kingdom Pseudomonadati; phylum Pseudomonadota; class Gammaproteobacteria; order Pseudomonadales; family Pseudomonadaceae; genus Pseudomonas; species Pseudomonas sp. LR2-20. The sequence goes on from NZ_AP025944.1 coordinate 5,371,068, forward strand.
TCAGCCAGCACGTCATCGAGCAGCGCCGGGTCGAACTCGGCTGCCAGGTAGATGCGCTCTTCCCGTTGCCCTTGCCGGCTGCCCAGGTCGGCGATCACCAGCCACGGGCATTTCATCAATGCATCGACCTCGGCGAACAAGGCAGCACGGCCGTTGGCCAGGCGATACTCGGCACCGCCCTCACGCCGCTGCTGGGCGACCCGGTCGGGATAGGCCAGCGCCAGCAAGGCGCCGAGCCAGCGAGGATGATCAGGGTCGGCCACTGCTGCGCCGACCTTGCCGCGCAACAGGCCACGGTATTGGCGAGCGAGTTGCCGGGCCCGCTGCACGCCACCCTGGCCGCCCCGGCCGGCCTTGCTCTCGCCGCTGACCAGCGCCAACCGGCTGTGCAGGTCGGCCCCACCACCGCGCTGGATATCACGCTCGCCGAGCAGCGCCGCGACATCGCAAGCCATGCTGGCCAGGCCAAGTTGCTGACCCCGCAGCAACAGATGGGCAATGCGCGGATGAGCCGGCAATTCAGCCATCATCTGGCCGTGTTCGCTGAGATGGTCGTGGCTGCCTGGCTTGAACGCGCCTAGCCGCCCCAGCAGGTCCCGGGCCTGGGAAAACGCCGCGGCAGGTGGCTGGTCGAGCCAGCGCAACTGCCCTGGGGTGACACCCCAGCGCGCCAACTGCAGGGCCAGGCCAGCGAGGTCAGCCTGGAGGATCTCAGCGCTGCCGTGTGCGGCCAGTTGTTCATGCTGAGCCTCGGACCACAGGCGGTAGCACACCCCCGGTTCCAGACGCCCGGCACGGCCCGCGCGCTGGGTGGCACTGGCGCGGGAAATCCGCTGGGTGTCGAGGCGGGTCATGCCGCTGCCGGGGTCGAAGCGCGGCACGCGCGCCAGGCCGGCATCGATGACAACGCGCACGCCGTCGATGGTCAGGCTGGTTTCAGCAATGTTGGTGGCCAGCACCACCTTGCGCAGGCCCTTGGGCGGCGGGTCGATGGCCGCACGCTGGGCATTGAGGTCCAGCTCACCGTGCAGCGGGCAGAGCAGCACATCGGGGCGCTCGCCCAAGGCGTCCTGCAGGCTTTGGTGCACACGACGGATCTCGGCCTGCCCAGGCAAGAACACCAGCACGCTGCCGGGTTGTTCGGCCAACGCCAGCAGCACGTTATCCACAACCCGAGGTTCAATGAACTCGCCCGGCTGGAACGGCCGGCCCCAGCGGATATCCACCGGGTGCATGCGCCCCTCGCTGCTGACCACCGGCGCGTCGTCGAGCAGCCGCGACAGGCGCTCGCCTTCCAGGGTCGCCGACATCAGCAGTATCTTCAGCGCAGGGTCGTCACGCAGCAGTTCGCGGCCATTGAGGCTCAGCGCCAGGGCCAGGTCGGCATCCAGGCTGCGCTCATGAAATTCATCGAAGATCAGCAGCCCCACGCCGTCGAGTGCCGGATCGGCCTGCAACCGGCGGGTGAGAATGCCTTCGGTGACCACTTCGATGCGGGTGTTGGGCCCGACCTTGCTGTCCAGGCGGATGCGGTAGCCCACGGTTTCACCGACCTTTTCGCCCAGTTCACTGGCCAGGCGCTCGGCCGCCGCGCGCGCAGCCAGGCGGCGCGGCTCAAGCATGAGGATGGTCTGCCCGGCCAGCCACGGCTCGTTGAGCAGCGCCAGCGGCACGCGGGTGGTCTTGCCCGCACCGGGAGGTGCTTCGAGCACGGCTTCGTCACGGTTTTCCAGGGCTTGACGCAAGGCGGGCAAGACAGCATCGATCGGTAAAGAATTCATGGTGGTCCTCGAACAGTCTCGCGAGTATAACGGCGAACCCAGCCTGCTCTATCATGGTCTTAGCTTCAGGTGCTGGCGCTTCGCTTGCCCTGCTGAAAACTTTTCGGAGATTTACATGCGCATCCCATCCCGCGTCATTGGTGGCGCCCTGATCGTCACCCTGCTGACCCAGTTGACGGCCTGCGGTACCATTTTCTATCCAGAGCGCCGTGGCCAGATCGGCGGCAAGATCGACCCCGTGGTTGCCGCGATGGACGCCATCGGCATCCTGTTCTACGTGATCCCGGGCCTGATCGCCTTCGGCATCGACTTCGCCACGGGCGCCATCTATTACAAAGGCGGGCACACTGCCCAAATCGACCCGGTAAAACTGCGTGACGCCGTCAGCCCGGACGGCAAGGTCGACAACCTCAAGCTGCAGGCCATTCTCGAAAGCGAACTGGGCCAGCGCCTGCCGCTGGATGATCCACGGCTGATCCAGCACCGCGGCAGCGTCGAGCAGTTGGCGGCCTTGGGCCTGGTACCTGCGGCCTGATCTTCACAAGGACATCACCCTGGGCATGATTACCCCGGCCGAACACCAGCGCTTACTTCGCCTGGCCACCCGCGCATCACTGGCGGTGGCCAGCATTCTGGTCCTGAGCAAGGCCGTGGCCTGGTGGCTCAGCGGCTCGGTCAGCCTGCTGGCCGGGCTGACCGACTCGGCACTGGATGCCGTCGCCTCGTTTCTCAACTTGCTTGCCGTGCACTACGCCCTGCGCCCGGCCGATGACGATCATCGTTTCGGCCACGGCAAGGCCGAGGCTCTGGCCGGCATGGCCCAGGCACTGTTTATCGGGGTGAGCGCTGTGTTGATCGGGGTACAGGCTGTCGAACGCCTGCGAGCACCAGAGCCGCTGGGCGACACGGCCATCGGCATCGCCGTGATGCTGCTGTCGCTGGCGCTGACCGTCGCCTTGCTGGCATTGCAGCGCAAGGTCATTCGCCTGACCGGTTCCACGGCCGTGCGCGCCGATTCACTGCATTACCGCTCCGACCTGTTGCTCAACGGCAGCATCCTGCTCGCCCTGCTGCTGGCGCGCGTTGGCTGGCCGCAGCTGGATGCGCTGTTCGGCCTCGGCATCGCGTTCTACATCCTCTGGAGTGCGCTGCAAATTGCCCGCGAAAGCACGGCGATTCTCATGGACAAGGAATTGCCCGGCGACATCGGCGAAGGGATGGCCGAACTGGTCCTGGGCATTCCCGGTGTGAAAGGCGTGCACGACCTGCGCACGCGCGTGTCGGGCAACCAGTGGTTCGTGCAACTGCACCTTGAGCTGCCGGGGCAGCTGCCGCTGCATGAGGCCCACGACTTGTGCGTGCGGGCCTCGGCGGTCATCCGCCAGCGTTATCCACAGGCGGACGTGATGGTGCATGCCGATCCGGTGTGATCTCTACTCAGTTTCTTAGCTGGCGCGATCCCTGTGGGAGCCGCGCTTGCCGGCGATGGGCTGCGAAGCAGCCCCAGCCATTTATGCAACAACCTTGAAATCCTGGGGCCGCTCCGCGGCCCATCGCCGGCAAGCGCGGCTCCCACAAGTACAGTGCATGCCTTGCTGATTCAGTTGACGCTATAGCCTCGGCCACTGAAGCAGGCACTCAGTGCCCGTCGGTAGTTGCTCGCCACTTCCACGGGTGGCGCATAAGGCGCCGTTGCCGGGTCAAAGCCTGACTGGCTCACCGCCCAACGGTGGCACTGGTAGCGGTCCTGGTCCTGCTGCTCCTGCCCTTGGCCATACATCGGGTAGGCAATCACGTCGTAGCCGTTGCTGGCCGGGGCTGCCGCTGGCAATGGTGCCGGGGCCATGGCGGGCGGGTTGACCACGACATACTCCTGGCTGTCGGCCAGGTACTGGTAGTAGGTGTCGGCCACCAGGAAGAACAGTGCGCCGCCCAGCCAGACTTCCCGCGCATAGGACGGCAGGTAGTTGACCCGCACGCCGTAGGGCGGTGTCACCACCACGTAGCTGCCACCGTGCGGGCGATACCAGTAGCCCCCGGAATAGAAGTAGTCGTTGCCGCGGTACGGCACCTTCCAGTAGCGGTCCGGGAAGTGATCGACCGTGTGCCCTGGGCGATACTGCGGTCCGGGGCCCCAGCCATTGCCGTGGCCATCCGGGCGCCCCTGCCAGTCGCCGCCGGGCCGTTGCCCTGGGCCGCCGGCTTGCCAGTGCCGGTTGTCACCGTTATGCCGGGGGATATCCTGGTAATAGCCCTGCCGCGCGGGCTGGGTCTGCTGCACTTCGTCACGCGAGTTGAGCGAGCGGCCGGGGCCACCTTCGTTGCCACGCCCCTCGCCATGCCCCTCGCCCGGGCCTTCGGCCATGGCCCCGAGACTGATGCTCAAACCCAGCAAACCAACACCTGCCAACTGCCAGATGCGCGACTTCATGTTGTTCCTCACGGTAAAGAATACGGCATGCCGCCAGTCTACCGCGCTGGCGCCACGGGCAGATGAAATCGCGGCCATGAAAAAAGGGAGGCCATTGGCCTCCCTTTGAGAATTGTCGTCCGTGCTCGGCACTTGTGGCGCCGGCTCACCTCACAGCGTCTTCTGGAAGCTGTGTAGCCCGGGGGCCTGCAGATCCTGTTGGATGGCTGGCCGCGACCGCCCGCCTAGGGCGCGTCGCCGTGGACTGATGTCCGGGCAGTGATTCTGGAGTTAACGATACGGGAGTGGCTGCGGCAGAGGATTGCGAAGATTGCTCAGATAAATAGCACTTGCGCAATTTTTAACCCTGGATCGATAATTCACCGCAATCCGAACAGAAAAGGCCTTTTCCATGAGCAAACTTGACCGCTACGACCTGAGCATCCTCGCCGAATTGCAGCGCGACGCGCGCATCTCCAACCAGGAGCTGGCCGAACGCATCGGCCTGTCGCCATCGCCATGCTCGCGTCGGGTCAAGCAACTGGAAGACGACGGCTATATCTCGCGCCAGGTCGCCCTGCTCGACCGCAAGAAGCTCGGCCTGAGCCTGACCGCCTACGTGCTGATCGGCATGGACCGGCACACCCCGGAACGCTTCGAGACGTTCGAAGCCGCTATCCGCAACCTGCCGCAGGTGCTCGAATGCAGCCTGGTCACCGGTATGGATGCCGACTACCAGCTCAAGGTGGTGGTGCCGGACATGGACCACTACCAGAAACTGCTGCTAGGCAGCCTGACCCGTATCGAAGGCGTGACCAGCGTGCGTTCGAGCTTCGTGCTCAACCAGGTGCTGGCGAGCACCGAGCTGCCATTGACCCACCTGCGCTAAACGCCCGCTCGCCCGCGTATAATCGGAAGCTCAACCTGCCTGGAGAACACAGATGGATCCCGCCGTATTCGAAGAATGGATGATGATCGTCCTCGTCACCGTACTGATCGGTTTCATGGGCTTCATCGTCTGGGACCTGGCGAAAAAATCCAAGGCAGGGCGCTTTGGCACGATGATCCTGTTCTTTGTGCTCGGGCTGGGCGTGCTGGCCTTCATCATCAAGAGCGTGGTGGTGGCGTTTCTCGAAGGCGTTTGAAAATTCCGGGGCCTCTTCGCGGGTGAACCCGCTCCCACAGGTAAAGTGCAGCCTTCAAGGCAGTGCAGTACCCGCGAATGGTCCTAAATTTTTGGCGCGACTTCACGCCAGCAACCCTGCTCCAGCCCATCCAGCGCCCAGTCGCCGATCCGCACCCGCACCAGGCGCAAGGTCGGCAAGCCCACTGCTGCAGTCATCCGCCGTACCTGGCGATTACGCCCCTCGCGAATCACCAGCTCCAGCCAGCAGGTCGGCACGCTCTTGCGAAAACGTACCGGCGGATTGCGTGGCCATAGGGCCGGCTCGTCGAGGCGCCGCGCTTCGGCGGGCAAGGTCGGCCCGTCATTCAGTTCCACGCCATCGCGCAGTCGCTGGATCTGTTCGTCGCTCGCCTCGCCTTCCACCTGAACCCAGTAAGTCTTGGGCAACTTGTGCTTCGGGTCGGCGATGCGCGCCTGCAGCCCGCCATCGTTGGTCAGCAGCAACAAGCCTTCGCTGTCACGGTCGAGCCGCCCGGCCGGGTACACGCCTGGGATGTCGATGAAATCCTTGAGGGTCGCGCGCCCCTCACCGTCGCTGAACTGGGTCAGTACATCGAACGGCTTGTTGAACAGGATCAGGCGTGGCTCGGCCGGCGGCGCCTTGGCCTGGCGACGGGGGCCGGCAGGCCGCGCCTGGGGGCGGCGCGGCTTGGAACGGGGTGGCAGTGGCATGGATCCTCAGCGGAACGGCGGCTCATCGAAGCTGCGCAGTTTACGCGAGTGCAACGAATTGAGCTCGGTGCGCAGCAGGTCGAGGGCGGCAATGCCGATCTTCAGGTGCTGGCTGACCGCACGGTTGTAGAAGGCGTTGGCCGAACCCGGCAGCTTGATTTCGCTGTGCAACGGTTTGTCGGACACGCACAGCAAGGTGCCGTACGGCACCCGCAGGCGATAGCCCTGGGCAGCGATGGTGCCGCTTTCCATGTCCACCGCCACGGCACGCGACAGGTTGATCAAGGGGCGCTCCTGGGCCCAGCGCAGCTCCCAGTTGCGGTCGTCGTAGGTCAGCACGGTGCCGGTACGCAGGCGCTTCTTCAGTTCTTCACCACGCTCGCCGGTTACCTGTGCTGCGGCTTCCTGCAGCGCCAGCTGCACTTCGGCCAGTGCCGGGATCGGAATGTTAGGCGGCACCACGCGGTCGAGAATGCCGTCGCGGCGCATGTAGGCGTGGGCCAGCACGTAATCGCCGATGGTCTGCGACTGGCGCAGCCCGCCGCAGTGGCCGATCATCAGCCAGCAGTGCGGGCGCAGCACCGCCAGGTGGTCGGTGATGTTCTTGGCGTTGGACGGGCCAACGCCGATGTTGACCAGGGTCACGCCATCACCGTCACCCGCGATCAGGTGGTAGGCCGGCATCTGGTAGCGGTGCCAGACCACACTGGCCACCAGGGCCTGGGCTTCGCCGTGGTCCATGCCCTTCTCGATCACCACGTTGCCCGGCAGCACCATGCGCACGAAGCGCGGGTCTTCACGCAGCTGCTCGAGGCCGTGGCTGATGAACTGGTCGACATAACGGTGGTAGTTGGTCAGCAGGATCCACGGCTGCACGTGGCGCCAGTCGCTGCCGGTGTAGTGCACCAGGCGACGCAGGGAGAAATCCACGCGGGCGGCATCGAACAGCGCCAGCGGCAGGGTTTCGGCGTTGCCCCAGTCGTACAGGCCATCGGCGATGTTGTCAGTGGCCGCCGACAGGTCGGTGCTGGGGAACACCCGCGCCAGCTCGGCGGCGGTGATGCCGCTGCCGGCCAGCTCATCGCCCTGGTCGACCACATAGGGGTACGGGATGTTCTGTTCGCTGACGCCGACTTCCACGGTCACCGTGTAGTCATGCATCAACGGGCGCAGCTGCTCCAGCAGGTAACCGCGGAATGCCGCGGGCTGGGTGACGGTGACGCTGTAGGTGCCCGCCACCTGGACCTTGGCATAGGCGCGGGTGGTGGCGGCCACTTCGCCGTGGCTATAGTAGGTCAGGCGCAGAGCCGGGTAGCGGTACAGGGCGCGCTCATCGGCACCGGGCTCGGTTCGGTCTTTGAGATAACGCTTGAGGGCCTGGCTCAGGGCCCCGGTGGCCTGTTCATGCAGGGCCGCCAGACGGTCGACGGCCTGTTCGGGGGTATCAACGACTACAAAAGCTTGGCTCACACTGGGCTTCCTGTCTGGACATGCATGTCAGCCATCTTGCCTGCCTTTGTTGCTAAATACACCCCCGATAGTCAGCCGTAGCATTCAACTCGGCCAGGCCGGTGTCGCCCGCGCCACCAGTGCCTCGACATCAACGCCGCGCGGCAATGCGCCATACACCCGCCCACCAGCGGCCAGCCGGCTACCGATGAACGCATCGCTGACCACGGCATTCCCCGCCTCCAGCAGCAGCTTGGCCTGCAGTGCCAGGGCAATGTCCTCGGTCAACTGCCGTGCCCGGTACTGGATATCGCTGGTATCAGCAAACGCCCCCTTGAGGTTGCCAATATGCGCGGCCAGGCGCGGGTCGCCATGCCCATCGCCCAGCTCGGCGAACAGTGCATCGAGCACGCCAGGTTCCTTGGACAACGCGCGTAACACGTCCAGGCATTGCACGTTGCCAGAACCTTCCCAGGTCGAATTGACCGGCGCTTCGCGGTACAGCCGCGGCAGGATGCTGTCTTCGACGTAACCGGCGCCGCCCAGGCACTCGGCGGCCTCGTTGATCATGGCCGGCGCCCGCTTGCAGATCCAGTACTTGCCCACCGCCGTGACCAGCCGTGCGAAATGCGCCTGCTGCGGATCGTCAAGCTGCTCCAGGGCTTGCCCCATGCGCAAGCTGAGGGCCAGCGCGGCCTCGCTTTCCAGGGCCAGGTCGGCCAGCACGTTCTGCATCAGCGGTTGCTCGTTCAGCACCCGGCCACCGACCTTGCGATGGGCGCAGTGGTGTGCCGCCTGGGTCAGCGCCTGGCGCATCAGCGCACTGGAGCCGACCATGCAGTCGAAGCGGGTCATGGCGACCATTTCGATGATGGTCGGCACGCCACGCCCCTCCTCGCCCACCATCCACGCCAAGGCACCGCGGAACTCGACTTCGCTGGAGGCATTGGAGCTGTTGCCCAGCTTGTTCTTCAGACGCTGGATATAGAACTGGTTGCGGTTGTCGTCGGGCCGGTGGCGCGGCAACAGGAAGCAGCTCAGACCTTTGTCGGTCTGGGCCAGGGTAAGAAAAGCATCGCACATAGGCGCCGAGCAGAACCACTTGTGCCCGACCAGCTCGTAGGCCTGCCCCGGGCCAGGGCTGCCGACCGGGTAAGCACGGGTGGTATTGGCGCGCACGTCGGTGCCGCCCTGTTTCTCGGTCATGGCCATGCCAAGGGTCACCCCGGCCTTGTGCCGGTCTCCGACATTGCGCGGGTCGTACTCGCAGGCAAGGATCTTCGGCAGCCAGTATTCGGCCAGCTCGGGCTGCAGCCTGAGTGCGGGTACGGCAGCAAAGGTCATGGTCAGCGGGCAACCGGTACCGGCCTCGGCCTGGCTGTGCAAATAGGTCATCGACGCCCGCGCCACATGGGCTCCGGGGCGAGGTTCGGCCCAGGGCAACGAAGGCAGGCCGTGTTCGACGGCAGTGCGCATGAGCTCATGATAGGCAGGGTGGAACTCGACCAGGTCGATGCGATGGCCATAGCGGTCATGGCTGCTGAATTCCGGCTTGTGCGCATTGGCCAGGAAGCCCGCGGCCATCAGCGGCCCACCCGCCAGGGCACCATAGGCGTCGATCCGCGATTCGGCCCAACCGGCCCCGAAACGCCGCGACCATTCCTGTAGCGGCAGGTCGAGGCGGTACAGGTTGGCACCGTCGAGTGACGGCGGCTGGTTGGTGACTTCGTGGGTTTCAGCGTACTGGTGCAGGTTCATCGGTAGCTCCTGGATCCGGGCATGCCTGAAAGGCCCAGTGAAGCACTCCCTGCGGGTCAGTCAAAGTGACAATAATGACTAAACATGTGGTTGGGGGAATCGCGTCAGGACTGACAAGGGTTCGCCGCAACAGCCTCAGCGCCTGTGAGATCGAGCGCCGCCCGCGCGGCGCATCGCGAGCTGCGCTCGCTCCTACGTTTGTTTCGGGCCAATCAATCCTGCGGGATTTGCGCGCGAACGCTCTGGCGCATGGCGCGATATCGCGTCGTACCAACAGGGCGGTCGCGCGCGCCTGTCACAGGCGTTACTGGCCAGAAACAAACGTAGGAGCGAGCGCAGCTCGCGATGCGCCGCGCGGGCGGCGCTCGATCTCACAGGCGGCAAACCTCTCAAGGCATGCACCTAGAACTGCGTCCCCCCCGAAACCGCCCGCCCCGGCGGCATCTGCACCTGGGCAATGGCCACATTCAACGTCAGCTCAAACCGGCTCCCCAGTCCCCGCGTCGACTCATGGGACAGCTTGCCGCCCAGCAACTCGGCCAGTTGCCGGCAGATCGACAAACCAATACCCAACCCGCCATAGCGCCGGGTCATCGAGCCGTCGACCTGGAAGAACCGCTGGTAGAGAATCGCCTGGTCCAGATCATCGAAACCGATGCCGCTGTCGCTGATGGTGAAACTCAACGCCAGGCTGTCAGGGCCAAGGCGGCGGCCGCGGACCTGCACCATCACTCCGCCCTGATGGGTGAACTTCAGGCCGTTGTCTACCAGGCAACCCAGGCAGCGGGCCACTTTGTGCGCATCGCCCAGCAACTCGTCCGGCAGCTCGGCGGGGATGTCCAGGCTCAGGTACAACCCCTTGCCCAGGGCCGTTCCGGCATAGCCGGCACGCAGGTCCTGCAGCATGCGCCGCAGGCTGAACGGCAGCGCCTGTGGCCGCATGCGGCCGGCCTGCAGTTCGGTCAAGGTGAGGATGTCGTCAACCATGTCCATCATGTCCTGGGCCGAACCGACCGCCGTACGGTGGTACTGGGCCATCTCGGCACTCATGGGCAGCGTGTGCATCAGTTCGAGCGAGCCGATCACTCCATTCATCGGCGTGCGCAGTTCGTGGGTGACGGTGGCAAGGAACTCGTCCTTCAGGTGATTGCTCCGGGCCAGTTGCTGGTTCATCTGCTCCAGCGCCTGGCCGGTATCACGCAAGGTCTGCGCCTGCTGTTCGCGCATGCCGTTGATGCGGTCGGCCAGGGCCAGCGACAGCAACGCCACTTCCAGCGCCGACCCCAGCTGGCTGGAGTACATGGTGATGAACAGGTTGGGCAGGTAACCCAGCACCATCAGGGTATTGACCAGCCCACCGAGCAGAAACGCCGTCCAGGCAATGATGAACCAGCGCGCCACGCGCAGGCCACGCATCCAGGCATACAACCCGGCGGCAAAGATGCTCACCGTGAACAGCAGGGCCAGCACCGTGGCCATGCGCAAGGCGATGCCGTAGCGCATGCTCACCGACAACACCATTACCAGCACGCCACCGAGCATCAGCAGCTGCAGCAACCGGTCGAAGCCGCTGCTGATCTTGCCCAACTGCAGGAAGTGACGCGCGAACTGGCAACCGAACAGGCCCGCAGCGCCGATGAACAGAGGCGTCGCAGCATTGGCCCACCACGGGCTGTCCGGCCAGAAGTAGGCGACCCCTGCCCCGTTCACCGACACCTGATACAAGCCGAACGAGGCAATGTAGAGAATGTAGTAGAGGTAACTGACGTCCCGCACACTGAGGTAGATGAACAGGTTGTACACCGCCATCACCAGCAACACACCGTAGATCATGCCCAGCACATAGAGGCGGGTCGGCTGGTCTTCCATGTAGGCTTCGGCGGACCACAACGCCAGCGGTGCCTGTACCGAACCCTGGCTGTGCAGGCGCAGGTAGGCGGTGGTCGATTGCCCGGGTTGCAGGGGTAGTTCGAACAGGTAGTTGTTCTGGCGTATCTGGCGGCTGTCGTACGGTAAGGCGTCGCCGGTACGCTGGGCCAGGCGGAACTCGCCATCGCTGCCCGGCAGGTACAGCTCGATATGATCCATGGGCGGGTATGCCAGCTCCAGCAACCACTGCCGCGGCTGCGCATTGGCAGAGGCCAGATAGTGCAGGTCGACCTTGAGCCAGAACACCGAAGTCGAATAACCGGCGTTCAGCACGTCCTGGTGGTGCGTGCGGAAACGGCTGGCGAAGATAGGCGCGCTGACCTGGGCAATGCTGGCGCTGCCATCGCGGTCCTCGTAGACCTGCATGACTTTGCCCAATGGAAGATGCCGGGTCGCCTCGTCGAATTCGACGGCTCCGGCCAGCACGGGCAGCAAGCCCAGAAGCACAATCAGCAAATAGCGCATACAGCCCCAGCATGGCCTGTCCGGTCGCGTCGCGATGGCCTCCAATCCTTTTGAGACGACGAAATCCGGCAGAGCCCGTTTGTCGAGTTATCCGAGCACTCTAGCATAGCTTTCAACGCAGGCGATGGGCCACTCCATTTTTCAAAGAAAAGGCTCTATATCAATGCTTTCAGAGCACATAAAAGAAAAAAACTGACCGCTCGATCAACAAATCTCGTTTGTAGGACGATCCGCACAAATGGGTTTGGTGGTAAGCTCGCCGACCATGAATACCTACAGCTCCCGCCCCGTTGTCCTCTGTCTCTCCGGCCACGACCCAAGTGGCGGCGCCGGCTTGCAGGCAGATATCGAAGCCCTGATCGCCCAAGGCTGTCACGCCGCACCTACCGTGACCGCCCTGACCGTGCAGGATACCGTCAACGTTTCCGACTTCCGCGTGCTCGACCGTGAGTGGGTACTGGCCCAGGCCAACGCCGTGCTGGCCGACTCCACGGTCGCCGCGGTCAAGCTGGGCATGCTCGGCTCGATCGACATGGTCGACACCGTCGCCGAACTGCTCAGTGCCCACCCGCACCTACCGCTGGTCTGCGACCCGGTGCTGCGTGCCGGTGGCGGTGGCCGCCTGGGCAAGGACGAAGTCGGCTATGCCCTGCGCGAACGCCTGCTGCCGCTGGCGACCATCGCCACGCCGAACCTGCCGGAAGCACGCATCCTGGCCGAGCTGCCTGAAGGCACCGCCGACGAATGTGCCGAAAAACTGTTGCCGTTCTGTAGACACCTGCTGATTACCGGTGGTCACGGCGACGAAGACGAAATCCATAACCGCCTGTACAGCCGCGACGGCCAGAGCCACACCTGGACCTGCCAGCGCCTGCCGGGCAGCTACCACGGCTCGGGCTGCACCCTGGCCAGCGCCCTGGCCGGTCGCCTGGCCCTTGGCGAGCAACTGCAAAGCGCGGTGAAAAGCGCCCTGGATTACACCTGGCGCACCCTGCGTGATGCCGAACAGCTGGGCAAGGGCCAGTTCGTCCCGCGCCGCCTGCCCCTGGATTTCTGCTCCTGATACGAGGCTTTCAATGAAGCTACGCGGTCTGTACGCAATCACCGACAGCCAGCTGCTCGCCGGCCGTTTCCTGTCCCACGTCGAAGCCGCGCTGGAAGGCGGTGTGTGCCTGCTGCAGTACCGCGACAAGAGCGACGACGCCGCCCGCCGCCTGCGCGAAGCCGAAGCACTGATGAAACTGTGCGAGCGCTACGGCACCCAGCTGATCATCAACGACGACGCCGAACTGGCCGCACGCCTGGGCGTCGGCGTGCACCTGGGCCAGACCGACGGCCCGCTGACGCCGGCGCGCGCCCTGCTCGGCCGCCAGGCAATCATTGGTTCCACCTGCCACGCCAGCCTTGAGCTGGCCACCCAGGCGGCCAGCGAAGGCGCCAGCTACGTGGCCTTCGGCCGCTTCTTCAATTCTGTCACCAAGCCCGGTGCGCCGGCTGCCAATGTCGATCTGCTGGCGCAGGCCCGTGCCCAGGTAAAACTGCCGATCGCCGTGATCGGTGGCATCACCCTCGACAACGCCGCCCCGCTGATCGCCCATGGTGCCGACCTGCTGGCGGTGATCCACGGCCTGTTCGGTGCCGACAGCGCGCAGGAAGTCACCCGCCGCGCCCGCGCCTTCAACGCCCTGTTCGCTTCCTGATTTCGAGAGAAGATCCCATGTCCCGTTCCGAAGCCCTGTTCGCCCAAGCCCAGAAGCACATTCCTGGCGGCGTCAACTCGCCGGTCCGCGCCTTCAAGAGCGTCGGCGGCACCCCTCTGTTCTTCAAGCATGCCGAAGGCGCCTACGTCGTCGACGAAGACGACAAGCGCTACGTCGACTATGTCGGCTCGTGGGGCCCGATGATCCTCGGCCACGGCCACCCGGACGTGCTCGATGCGGTACGCCGCCAGCTGGAGCACGGCCTGTCCTACGGCGCGCCGACCGCGATGGAAACCGAGATGGCCGACCTGGTCTGCTCGCTGGTGCCGTCGATGGAAATGGTACGCATGGTCAGCTCCGGCACCGAAGCAACCATGAGTGCCATCCGCCTGGCCCGTGGCTATACCGGCCGTGACGCCATCATCAAGTTCGAAGGCTGCTACCACGGCCACTCCGACAGCCTGCTGGTCAAGGCCGGTTCCGGCCTGCTGACCCAAGGCGTGCCGAGCTCGGCAGGCGTACCGGCGGACTTCGCCAAGCACACCCTGACCCTGCCGTTCAACGACATCGCCGCAGTCGAGAAGACCCTGGCCGAGGTCGGCCAGACCGTGGCCTGCATCATCGTCGAACCGGTAGCCGGCAACATGAACTGCGTGCCGCCGGCGCCTGGCTTCCTCGAAGGCCTGCGCGAGCAGTGCGACAAGCACGGCGTGGTGCTGATCTTCGACGAAGTGATGACCGGTTTCCGCGTCTCGCTGGGCGGCGCCCAGGGTTACTACGGGATCAAGCCGGACCTGTCGACCTTCGGCAAGATCGTCGGCGGTGGCATGCCGGTGGGCTGCTTCGGTGGCAAGCGCGAAATCATGGGCTGCATCGCCCCGCTGGGCCCGGTCTACCAGGCCGGCACGCTGTCGGGCAACCCGCTGGCCATGGCCGCTGGCCTGACCACCCTGAAGCTGATCAGCCGCCCTGGCTTCCATGACGAGCTGACCACCTTCACCAGCCGTATGCTCGACGGTCTGCAGCAGCGCGCCGATGCCGCTGGCGTACCGTTCGTCACCACCCAGGCGGGCGCCATGTTCGGCCTGTACTTCAGTGGCGCCGACGACATCGTCACCTTCGATGACGTGATGGCCAGCGACGCCGAGCGCTTCAAGCGCTTCTTCCACCTGATGCTCGACGGTGGCGTGTACCTGGCACCGAGTGCGTTCGAGGCAGGCTTCACTTCGATCGCCCATGGTGAAAAAGAACTGCAAATCACCCTGGATGCGGCTGAAAAGGCCTTCGCCGCACTGAAGTGATTGGCCGCCTGCACCGGCCTCTTCGCGGGTAAACCCGCTCCCACAAGTTATGCGTGTAACCTGTGGGGGCGGGTTTACCCGCGAAGAGGCCGGCGCAGGCAATAAATGCCAATGCAACCAGCAGACCCTTCTTCGATACAGAATTTCGCGTAAAACTTTGTAAGGTTGGCGCTGCTTATCCCATAATGTGCCACCAGAGACATTGGCCGCAGCTTTGCAGAGGTAAGTCGATCCCCATGAACCGCACCGGCCGCGCCCTGACCTTGGGCTGCCTGTTGCTTCTTCAGCCCCTGCTGGCCCTGGCGGAGGGCGGTAACTCGTTGCTGATTCCGGCAACGGGGCGCTGCACGCTCAATGTTCAGCCAGAAGACCTGCAGAACGCGCTGAAAGCCTGCGAGGAAACGGCGGCGACCGGGGACGCCCAGGCACAGTTCGAGCTGGGCGAGTACTTCTACACGCTGACGCCGAAAAACCTGAAAAAGGCCCTGGACTGGTTCGAAAAGGCCTCGTTGCAAGGCCACGCCGAAGCCCAGTACCGCCTTGGCGCCATGTTCTTCCATGGCGAAGGGGTCAAGGCCAACAACGTGCAGGCCTATATCCTGCTGAAAATGGCCGCGGTCAACGGCGCCGAAGATGCGCTGGACATGGCCGACGAAGTAACCGAGCAGATGCCCCGCGACGAGCTGGAGCATGCCACCCAGGTGCTCGGCCAGATCTTCCGCAAGTACCTGCTGGAGCTGCAGAACGCCGAAGGGCGTACGCCGTTCTCGCCACTCCCCTGATCCTTACTTCTCCGGCATCGGCATGGGGAACGGCATCACGTTGCCGCCGCCCTTGGCTTCGCTGATCTTGGCCGTGCCCAGGCGCTCCACCTCGTCGATACGCACGATCGAATGCATCGGCACGAAGCTGCGGATCACCCCTTCGAACTGATTCTTGAGCTTCTCTTCGCTCGGGTCGACCACCACCTGGGTACGCTCGCCGAAAACGAACTCCTCGATTTCCAGAAAGCCCCACAGGTCGCTCTGGTAGATCTGCTTGGCATACATCTCGAAGACCTGCCCCTGGTTGAGGAAGATCACTTTATAAATGGCGGGTTCGCGTTTGCTCATGATCGGCGGGTTAACACATGCGTAAGAAATGGCGCGCATGATACCTGTACCGGCCCCTTCGCGGGCAAGCCCGCTCCCACAGGTACTGCGCCACCCTGAGGGCTGCGGATAACCTGTGGCAGCGGGCTTGCCCGCGAAGGGGCCGGAACAGGCAGTACATACCGTTGAACGTTTCAGTGCTTTCGCCACTGCTCTTCAAGGGTTATTCTTGAGTTCACATCCATCGCCGTCGAGCGGCTAAAAAACGACCTTGAACGCACCCATACAACCTCATCGTTTCATCCTCGAACCTTTCGAGGCCCACCGTTTCGCCAACTTGTGCGGCCAGTTCGACGAGCACCTGCGCCTGATCGAACAACGCCTGGCCATTGAAATCCGCAACCGCGGCAATCAATTCGAGCTGATCGGCGAACCCAAGACCACTTCCGCTGCCGAGCAACTGCTGCGCCGCCTCTACCGCGAGGCCAAGGCCACAGACCTGTCGCCGGAAACCGTGCACCTGTACCTGCAGGAGTCGACGGTGGAAAACATCGATAACCCGGCGGTCAATGAGGTCAGCGTCTCGCTGCGCACACGCAAGGGCAATATCCGCCCGCGCGGCGTCAACCAGCAGCGCTACGTCAAGGAAATCCTGGCCAACGACATCAACTTCGGCATCGGTCCAGCCGGCACCGGCAAGACCTACCTGGCCGTGGCCTGCGCCGTCGACGCCCTGGAGCGCGAGCAGGTGCGCCGCATCCTGCTGGTACGCCCGGCAGTCGAGGCGGGCGAAAAGCTCGGTTTCCTGCCTGGCGACCTGGCCCAGAAGATCGACCCTTACCTGCGCCCGCTGTACGACGCGCTCTACGAAATGCTCGGCTTCGAACACGTGGCCAAGCTGATCGAGCGCCAGGTGATCGAGATCGCTCCGCTGGCCTACATGCGCGGCCGCACCCTGAACAACAGCTTCATCATCCTCGACGAGAGCCAGAACACCACGCTCGAGCAGATGAAGATGTTCCTCACCCGCATCGGCTTTGGCTCGACTGCGGTGATCACCGGCGACATCACCCAGGTCGACCTGCCACGTGGCACCAAGTCGGGCCTGGCCCATGTGATCGAGGTGCTCAGGGACGTACCGGGGATCAGTTTCACCCATTTCCAACCCAAAGATGTGGTTCGTCACCCACTGGTGCAGCGTATCGTCGAGGCCTATGACCGCTTCGATGCCCGCCAGGCCAAGCCCGAGGCGCCCGGCAAAGATGCTTGAACTTGACCTGCAACGGGCCACGGATGCTGCCGCCCCGGATGACGCCGCTTTCCGCCGCTGGTGCGAACTGGCCTTGCGCCAGCGTACGGCCGACTCGGAAATGACCATCCGTCTGGTCGACGAAGCCGAAGGCCGCGAACTCAACCACACCTACCGGCACAAGGACTACGCGACCAATGTGCTGTCGTTCCCTGCCGACGTGCCCGATGACCTGCTCGATATCCCGCTGCTGGGCGACCTGGTGATCTGTGTGCCGGTGGTCGAGCGCGAGGCGGCCGAACAGGGCAAATCGCTGGAAGCGCACTGGGCACACCTGGTCATCCACGGCTGCCTGCACCTGCTCGGCTACGACCACATCGAAGACGATGAGGCCGAGGAGATGGAAGCACTGGAACGGGAATTGCTGGCAGAACTGGGTCACCCCGACCCGTATGCCGACGATGAAAACGAACCTCTCACACACTGATACACGAAGGATCACGAGAACCGCCATGAGCGAAGATCGATCGAGCAACGGGCAGAAGTCCTGGCTGGGTAAACTGACCCAGGCTTTTGCCCATGAGCCGAAAAACCGCCAGGAGCTCCTCGAGCTGCTGCGCGAAGCCCATCAGAACAAGCTGCTCGACAGCGAAGCGCTGACCATCGTCGAAGGTGCCATCCAGGTTGCTGACCTGCAGGTACGCGACATCATGGTCCCGCGTTCGCAGATGATCAGCATCAAGGCGACCCAATCGCCGCGCGAGTTCCTTCCGGCGGTCATCGACGCCGCCCACTCGCGCTACCCGGTGATCGGCGAAAGCCATGACGATGTGCTCGGGATCCTGCTGGCCAAGGACCTGCTGCCGCTGATCCTCAAGGAAAACGGCGACAGCTTCAACATCAAGGACCTGCTGCGCCCGGCCACCTTCGTGCCGGAGTCCAAGCGCCTGAATGTGTTGCTGCGCGAGTTCCGCGCCAACCACAACCACATGGCCATCGTCATTGACGAATACGGCGGCGTGGCGGGCCTGGTGACCATCGAAGACGTGCTGGAACAGATCGTCGGTGACATCGAGGACGAGCATGACGTCGAGGAAGACAGCTACATCAAGCCACTGCCCAGTGGCGACTTCCTGGTCAAGGCGCTGACCCCGATCGACAACTTCAACGAGTTCTTCGACAGCGAGTTCTCGGATGACGAGTTCGACACCGTCGGCGGCCTGGTGATGAGCGCCTTCGGCCACCTGCCCAAGCGCAACGAGACCACCGAGATCGGCGCCTACAAGTTCCGTATTCTCAACGCCGACAGCCGGCGGATACACTTGCTGCGCCTGACCCCGATCAGCCGTTAAGGACAAACATGCGTTGGATCACCCGCCCCGGCTGGCCCGGTAACCTGCTGGCCCTGGCGGCCGGCGCCTCTACCCTCCTGGCCCTGGCCCCGTTCGACATCTGGCCGTTGGCCCTGTTGTCCATCGCCCTGCTCTACCTTGGCCTGCGCGAGCTCAGCCCGCGCCAGGCCATGTGGCGTGGCTGGTGGTTCGGCTTCGGCCTCTACGGTGCTGGCACCTGGTGGATCTACGTCAGCATGAACACCTATGGCGGCGCCTCGCCGCTGCTGGCGATCCTTCTGCTGCTGGCGTTCTTCGCCGCCCTCGCCTGGTTCTTCGCCCTGCCCACCTGGCTGTGGGCGCGCTGGTTCAGGCGCAATGAGGCGCCCCTCGCCGACGCCCTGTGCTTCGCCGCCCTGTGGCTGCTGCAAGAGGCCTTCCGTGGCTGGTTCCTCACCGGCTTCCCCTGGCTGTATGCCGGTTACAGCCAGCTGGATGGCCCGCTCGCCGGCCTGGCACCACTGGGCGGTGTGTGGCTGATTTCCTTCACCTTGGCGCTGAGCGCCGCATTGCTGTGCAACTTGCACCGTCTACGCGCACGCCCGTCGTTCCTCGCCGCAGGTGCGGTACTGCTGCTGGCGCCGTGGGTGATCGGCATGGCCCTCAAGGGCCACGCCTGGACCAAGCCTGCCGGCGACCCGCTCAAGGTTGCGGCCTTGCAGGGCAACGTCGAACAGGAATTGAAATGGGACCCGGCACACATCGATGCGCAACTGGCGCTCTACCGTGACATGAGCTTCAGCTCCAAGCCCGTTGACCTGCTGGTGTGGCCGGAAACCGCAGTACCGGTGCTCAAGGACCAGGCCCAGGGCTATATCGACGTGATGGGGCGCTTTGCCGCCGACCGGCATTCGGCGCTGATCACCGGTGTACCGGTGCGCGAAGTGGTGCATCACCAGCGCCGCTACTACAACGGCGTCACCGTGACCGGCGAAGGCGACGGCACCTACCTCAAGCAGAAACTGGTGCCCTTCGGCGAGTATGTGCCCTTGCAGGACATGCTTCGCGGTGCCATCGAGTTCTTCAACCTGCCGATGTCGGACTTTGCCCGCGGTCCCGCCGACCAGCCACTGCTGCAGGCCAAGGGCTACCAGATTGCGCCATTCATCTGCTACGAAGTGGTCTACCCCGAGTTCGCGGCGAGCCTGGCGGCACGCAGTGACCTGCTGCTGACCATCAGCAATGACACCTGGTTCGGCACCTCGATCGGCCCGCTGCAACACCTGCAGATGGCGCAGATGCGTGCATTGGAGGCTGGCCGCTGGATGATCCGCGCCACCAACAACGGCGTGACCGCGCTGATCGACCCGTTTGGCCGGATCACCGCCGAAGTGCCGCAGTTCCAACGGGCGGTGCTGTATGGCGAAGTGGTGCCGATGCAGCAGCTGACACCTTACCTGCAGTGGCGGTCGTGGCCGCTGGCGATTCTGTGTGTGCTATTGCTGGGCTGGGCGCTGCTGGCAGGGCGAATCGCCAAGACAGTTTGAGGTTTCCTGCACTGGCCTCTTCGCGGGTAAACCCGCTCCCACGGAACCTCCACTGCCTTTAGGGTTTGTGCAGCACCTGTGGGAGCGGGTTTACCCGCGAAGAGGCCGGTACAGGCGACACCGGGCTCAGTAGAACAACCGATACCCCACCAACCCCGCCGCTTCATTGAGCAACTGCCCGCTCTGCCACATGGCGCGGCTCTCCGGCAGCAACCCACCGAACGGTCGTGCATGATCGCGCCCAAGGAACCCTACCGGCGCTGGCACCACCTCGAACCCGGCCCGCTCGAAACTCCAGCGTGAGCGCTGCATGTGCCACGCCTGGGTCACCACCACCACCCGGTATATCCCCAGCGGCTGCAACACCTTGGCGCTCAGCTGGGCGTTTTCCCAGGTGGTACGACTGGCCTCTTCCTTCCATTTCACTTCGACGGCGAAATCCTCACGCAGGCGGTCCGCCATCAACTGCGCTTCGCTCGGTGGCGTGCCGTAATGCAAACCACCACTGGTCAGCACCGGCAACCCCGAGGCTTTCGCCAGCCGAGCAGCAAAACGCATGCGCTCAAGGGCCGTTGCCGCAGGCTGGTCATCACCACCCCAGGCCGGGTCGCCGCGCTCGCGCCCTGCGCCGAGCACGACGATGGCATCTGCCCTGCCCGCCAGCCCAGCCCAGTCGCCTGGAGGCAACGGCAGCTCGGTTTCCAGCAGGCGGGCTGACTGCTGCACCACCAGCGGCAAGCTCATCAGCCACAGGCCTCCCAGCCCCACGGCAAAACACAGCGCCGCCAGCCGTGGCCGCCGCCTGCGCAACCACCAAGCCGCGAGCAGCAGCAGAAACAGGACGCCAGGCGGCATCAGCCATTGCTTGATGAAAAACCGGATCGGCATCGACACACCTCCATGGAAGGCGTGCAGCCTATAAAGGATCGACGCCGGTCAACAAGTCTGAACCGGCGCCAATCGTGAGAAGTGTGTTGTAGAACCGGCGCGCGATTGCCTGCGCCTGGCGTCCTGAACGGCTAGCGATGCGGCAGCGTCCTGGATCTCGCCGAGTTGGCGGGGCGTTTCTTGTCCTTGAGCCAGATAATCTTGGCCGTTGCCGGTTCCGCTTGCGGGATAGTACCGGCACAGGCATTGCGGCGTTCCGGGAGGGACTCCAGGTAAGCCTTGATCACTTCGAACTCTGCATGGCTCAAGCCACGCAACTCCAGCTCGGCTGGCATCTCGTCGCGCAATCTGACCGAGGTTCTGGCGACTTCCAGTGCCAGCCCAAGACGGTCGATCAGGCGCTCATAAAGCTCCGGTTTGCTTGCGGGTAGCTGCGTCTCTCCCATCCGTTCACCTCATTGAAGATAAAGATTATCTCCCCCCACACCTGAGCTTAGCGTCGCTGCAAAAAGCAGCCGGATGCCGCGACCAGCGGGCATTCGCAATCAAGGTTTCCCACGATGCGCGGCGCTGCTGTATGCTACGGCGTTCACTCTAAAACGACACCGGAGTGCCGGACGCAGCGAGGTTCCGCTGCCTGGAACAAGGTCTCTTCTCTCTCAGCCAAAAGTAGCCATGCACGAACAATACACGCCCCGTGATATCGAAGCCGCCGCCCAGAAGTTCTGGGACGAGCAACAATCGTTCGCTGTTACCGAACAGCCAGGCAAAGACACCTACTATTGCCTATCGATGTTCCCGTACCCGAGCGGCAAGCTACACATGGGCCACGTGCGCAACTACACCATCGGTGACGTGATTGCCCGCTACCAGCGCATGCTGGGCAAGAATGTCCTGCAGCCGATGGGCTGGGACGCTTTCGGCATGCCCGCGGAAAACGCGGCGATGAAGAACAACGTCGCCCCGGCCAAGTGGACGTACGAAAACATCGACTACATGAAGACCCAGCTCAAGAGCCTGGGCCTGGCCATCGACTGGGCACGTGAAGTCACCACCTGCAAACCGGACTACTACCGCTGGGAACAGTGGCTGTTCACCCGCCTGTTCGAGAAAGGCATCATCTATCGCAAGAACGGGACCGTGAACTGGGACCCGGCCGACCAGACCGTACTGGCCAACGAGCAGGTCATCGACGGCCGCGGCTGGCGTTCGGGCGCGCTGATCGAGAAGCGCGAAATCCCGATGTACTACTTCCGCATCACCGACTACGCCGACGAGCTGCTGGAAAGCCTCGACGAGCTGCCGGGCTGGCCTGAACAGGTCAAGACCATGCAGCGCAACTGGATCGGCAAGTCGCGCGGCATGGAAGTGCAGTTCCCGTTCGACCAGGCCAGCATCGGCCACGAAGGGACCTTGAAGGTCTTCACCACCCGTCCGGACACCCTGATGGGCGCGACCTATGTCGCCGTCGCTGCCGAGCACCCGCTGGCCACCCAGGCTGCCCAGGGCAACCCGGCACTGCAGGCGTTCATCGACGAGTGCAAGAGCGGCAGCGTCGCCGAGGCCGACATGGCCACCCAGGAGAAGAAGGGCATGCCTACTTCCCTGTTCGTCGAGCACCCACTGACCGGCGAGAAGCTGCCAGTGTGGGTCGCCAACTACGTGCTGATGCACTACGGCGATGGCGCCGTGATGGCCGTGCCGGCCCACGACGAGCGCGACTTCGAGTTCGCCCACAAGTACAACCTGCCGGTCAAGCCCGTGGTGCGCACCAGCGCGGGCGATGACGTCGGCAGCGAGTGGCTGGCCGCCTATGGCGAGCATGGCCAGCTGATCAACTCCGCCGAGTTCGACGGCCTGGACTTCGCCGGCGCCTTCGACGCCATCGAAGCGGCCCTGATCCGCAAGGAGCTGGGCAAATCGCGCACCCAGTTCCGCCTGCGCGACTGGGGCATCAGCCGCCAGCGTTACTGGGGCTGCCCGATCCCGATCATTCACTGCCCGTCGTGCGGCGACGTGCCAGTGCCGGAAGACCAGCTGCCAGTCACCCTGCCGGAGAACGTGGTGCCGGACGGCGCCGGTTCGCCGCTGGCGCGCATGCCCGAGTTCTATGAATGCACCTGCCCGAAATGCGGCACTGCGGCCAAACGCGAAACCGACACCATGGACACCTTCGTCGAGTCGTCCTGGTACTTCGCCCGCTACGCTTCGCCGAACTACGAAGGTGGCATGGTCGACCCGAAAGCGGCCAACCACTGGCTGCCGGTCGACCAGTACATCGGCGGTATCGAGCACGCGATCCTGCACCTGCTGTACGCGCGCTTCTTCCACAAGCTGATGCGTGACGAGGGCCTGGTCACTTCCAACGAGCCGTTCAAGAACCTGCTGACCCAGGGTATGGTCGTTGCCGAAACCTACTACCGCGTAGCCAGCAACGGCGGCAAGGACTGGTTCAACCCGGCCGACGTCGAAATCGAGCGCGATGCCAAGGCCAAGATCATCGGCGCACGCCTGAAGACCGACGGCCTGCCGGTGGAAATCGGCGGCACCGAGAAGATGTCGAAGTCGAAGAACAACGGCGTCGATCCGCAGTCGATGATCGACCAGTATGGCGCCGACACCTGCCGCCTGTTCATGATGTTCGCCTCGCCGCCTGACGCGAGCCTGGAGTGGTCCGACTCTGGCGTCGAGGGCGCCAGCCGCTTCCTGCGCCGCGTCTGGCGCCTGGCCCAGGCCCATGTCGCCCAGGGCCTGCCAGGCAAGCTGGATGTCGCCGCCCTGGACGACGCGCAGAAGGTCATCCGCCGCGCCATCCACGCTGCGATCAAGCAGGCCAGCACCGACGTGGGCCAGTTCCACAAGTTCAACACTGCCATCGCCCAGGTGATGACCGTGATGAACGTGCTGGAAAAGGCCCCGCAGGCTACCGAACAGGACCGTGCCTTGCTGCAGGAAGGCCTGGAAGCCGTGACCCTGCTGCTGGCACCGATCACGCCGCACATCTCCCACGAGCTGTGGAAACAGCTGGGCAACGACCAGGCTGTCATCGACGCTGGCTGGCCGGCGGTCGACGAGAGCGCCCTGGTGCAGGACAGCATCACCCTGGTGGTGCAGGTCAACGGCAAGCTGCGTGGCCAGGTGGAAATGCCTGCCGCCGCCAGCCGTGAGGAAGTCGAAGCCGCTGCCCGCAGCAACGAGAACGTCCTGCGCTTCATCGATGGCCTGACCATCCGCAAGGTCATCGTGGTACCGGGCAAACTGGTCAACATCGTCGCCAACTGATGGCAACGCCCAACCGCACCCCGTGCGGTTGGGCGGTATCGGCCCACAAGGGAGCAACAACATGATCAAACGCAATCTGCTGGTAATGGGCCTGGCTGTGCTGCTCAGCGCCTGCGGTTTCCAGCTGCGCGGCACCGGCACCAACGATCTGCGCGTCAAGGAAATGGACGTCAGCGCACGCAACGCCTACGGCCCGACCCTGGTACAACTGCGCCAGGTACTTGAGCACAGTGGCGTCAACGTGCACGCCGGCGCGCCTTATCGCCTGGTGCTGACCAACGAGCAGGAAAACTCGCGCTCGGCAAGCTACGCCGGCGGCAACAGCACGGCCGAGTACGAGCTCAGCACCACGCTCAATTACAGCATCCTGGGCCTGAACAACCTCGAGCTGCTGAGTGACAAGGTAGAAGTGCGCAAGACGTATGTGCGTGACGGCAGCAACATCACCGGCTCCGATCAGGAAGCCCAGCGGGCGCGCGAAGAAATGCGCCGTGAGCTGGTGCAGTCGATGGTCTCGCGCCTGCAACTGCTGAGCCCTGCACAGCTCGACGAGCTGCAAGTCAAAGCCGATGCACGCGCCAAGGCCGAAGCTGACGCACTGGAAGCTGCGCGCCGCCAGCAGGCGGAAACGCCGCAGCAGTCACCTCTGGAAGTCCCGGGCAACTAAGCCCGAGCGGGGCACCCCGGTGCCCCGCCTGCTCCCATGAAGCTCGCCCCCGCCCAACTCAACAAGCACCTGCAAGGCAGCCTGGCCCCGGTCTACGTGGTCAGCGGCGACGATCCGCTGCTGTGCCAGGAAGCCGCCGACGCCATCCGCAATGCGGCGCGCCAGCAAGGTTTCGACGAACGCCAGGTGTTCAGCGCCGACGCCAACTTCGACTGGGGCACCCTGCTGCAAGCGGGTGCCAGCCTGTCGCTGTTCGCCCAGCGGCGCCTGCTGGAGCTGCGCCTGCCGTCGGGCAAGCCCGGTGACAAGGGTGCTGCGGCGCTCATGGAGTACTGCGCCAGGCCCGCCGAAGACACTCTACTGCTGATCAGCCTGCCCAAGCTCGATGGCAGTGCGCAGAAGACCAAGTGGGGCAAGGCCCTGATCGAAGGTGCCCATTGCCAGTTCATCCAGATCTGGCCGGTGGATGCCCAGCAATTACCCCAGTGGATCAACCAGCGCCTGTCCCAGGCCGGGCTGTCGGCCCAACGCGATGCCGTTGACCTGATCGCTGCGCGGGTCGAGGGCAACTTGCTGGCCGCCGCCCAGGAGATCGAAAAGCTCAAGCTGCTGGCTGACGGCAACCAGATCACCGTCGAAACCGTGCAGGCTGCAGTTGCCGACAGTGCACGCTTCGATGTCTTCGGGCTGGTTGACGCCATCCTCAATGGTGAAGCCGCGCATGCCCTGCGCATGCTCGAAGGCTTGCGCGGCGAGGGAGTGGAACCGCCAGTGATTCTTTGGGCGCTGGCCCGCGAGCTGCGCCTGCTGGCCGGCCTTGCCCAGCAGTTTTCCCAGGGTGTGCCGCTGGACAAGGCGTTCAGCCAAGCCCGGCCACCGGTGTGGGACAAGCGCCGACCACTGGTCAGCAAGGCATTGCAGCGCCTCTCGGCGCAGCGCTGGGCGCAGTTGCTGCAAGATGCCCAGCGTATCGATGCGCAGATCAAGGGGCAGGCCGAGGGCTCACCCTGGACAGGTTTATCGCGCCTGTCGCTGTTGATGGCCGGCCAAAGACTGGCTCTCCCTCCAGAGTAACCAAGGCCGTTGTGGGAGCAACTGTCTTGCTCAATTTCTAGAATTTGGCGCGATCCCTGTGGGAGCGGGTTTACCCGCGAACACGGGCGAAGCCCGTGCCATCCACCGTGATGCCTGCTTCGCGGGTAAACCCGCTCCCACAGGAATCTCGATGAGTCCAAGGTTTCAGTCATAAACACAATCAATTGGCCGCAACTCGCCCCAAGCCATAAAGTCCGCCCCGAGTTCATCCAACCCGGGAACCCCGCCATGAGCAAAAAGCCGAAAAAGCACGGCCCGAACAAGGCCAAGTCGATCATCGCCCAGCCCCTCTTCCGTTGCCGCCAGGAGCGACCAGACAAGGGCAAAGGCAGCTACCGCCGCGAAGCCTTCCAATCGAGAGATTGGGAGGCTTCTTACTTTTTGGCTGCATGAAAGCATCGCAAGCGCAGGCATGGTATGGTCGGCACCTGACCTGCAATTCTGGATCTGTGCATGCTCTTGAGTCTTCTCCCTCGTTGGAATTCCCGCCAGCTGCTTGCGGCCTCCAGCTTCATCCTGCTCGTCGCCTGCGCGGAAAAACCCACCGCCGCCGACGCCCTGCCGCTGGCACCCGCCCAGCCTGCGCCGGTAGTGACCCTGCCCAGCGCCACGCCTGACGTCAGCACCGAAATCCAGCCTCTGCAGACCTTTGCAGAATGGCAGGCGAACTTCCGCCAGCAGGCACTCCAGGCCGGCATCGCGCCGAGCACCTTCGACCGCGCGTTCCTCGGCGTCACGCCCGATATGGACGTGATCAAGGCCGACCGCAGCCAGCCCGAATTCACCCGCCCGGTGTGGGAATACCTTGATGGCGCACTGTCGCCCCTGCGCGTGCGCAACGGCAAGAAACTGCTGGAGCAGAACGCCGAGCTGCTGAGCCGCATCGAGCAACGTTATGGCGTCGACCGCCAGGCGCTGGTCGCGGTGTGGGGCATGGAGAGCAACTTCGGCCAGTTCCAGGGCAACAAGTCGGTGATCCGTTCGCTGGCCACCCTGGCCTATGAAGGGCGTCGCCCGCAGTTCGCCCAGGACCAGCTGATCGCAGCCCTGCAGATCATCCAGCACGGCGATATCCAGCCCGAAGCCATGCGTGGTTCCTGGGCAGGCGCCATGGGCCAGACCCAATTCATCCCGACCACCTACAACACCCATGCGGTGGATTTCGACGGTGATGGCCGCCGGGATATCTGGAACAGTACGCCCGACGCCTTGGCATCGACTGCACATTACCTGCAGAGCTCCGGCTGGAAGCATGGCCAGCCGTGGGGCTTCGAGGTGCAAGTGCCTGCAGGCTTCGACTATTGGCAAGCCGACGGGTCGCTGCGCAAACCGGTTTACGAATGGCTGCAGATGGGCGTGAAGCTACCGGCGGGTACCCAGCTGCCAGCCGGCAGCAACCAGTTGTCGGCTGCCCTGCTATTGCCGGCCGGTGCCCGTGGGCCGGCATTCCTGGTGCTGGACAACTTCCGCGCGATCCTCAAGTACAACAACTCGTCGTCCTATGCACTGGCGGTGAGCCTGCTGGGTGATCGCTTCTCGGGCTGGGGCTTCATCAGCGGCAGCTGGCCGAAGGAAGACCTGCCGCTGAGCCGCAGCGAG
The DNA here is from genome assembly GCF_024349685.1 of Pseudomonas sp. LRP2-20. Classification (NCBI taxonomy): domain Bacteria; kingdom Pseudomonadati; phylum Pseudomonadota; class Gammaproteobacteria; order Pseudomonadales; family Pseudomonadaceae; genus Pseudomonas; species Pseudomonas sp. LR2-20. The sequence goes on from NZ_AP025944.1 coordinate 5,398,468, forward strand.
CGGATGGAGCTGCAGAACCTGCTGAATGCCAAGGGGCATGAGGCGGGCAACCCGGATGGCATCATCGGGGCCAATACCCGCAAGGCGATTCGCAATGCCCAGCAGGGGCTGGGGTGGCCGGCAGATGGCTACCCGACCCACAAACTGCTCGACAGCCTGCGTCAGCGCTGATGCCTTTGGGGCCGCTTTGCGGCCCATCGCCGGCAAGCGCGGCTCCCACAAATCCAGCGCCGCCCTTGAATCTTGCACCATACCTGTGGGAGCCGCGCTTGCCGGCGATGGGCTGCAAAGCAGCCCCGGCGATCTCAAGCCTTGAACAGGTCCTGGCCCAGCACCAATGTCTGCTGCTCGCCGTCCAGCCTCACCCAGGCCCCCAGCGGCAAGCACACATTCGGGTCACAATGCCCACTGCGCCACCCGGCCAGCACCGGCACACCCAGCGGTCCGAACGTTTCCTCCAGCAGCGGCGCCAGCGCCGCGACGGTAATCCCGGCAAAATCCCCTACCAGCACGCCTTTGATGCCTTCCAGCTTGCCTGCCAGACGCAACTGGGTCAGTAATCTATCCACCCGATACAACGGCTCGTTGACGTCCTCGATAAACAGAATGCAGCCCCGGGTATCGATTTCTGCCACCGTCCCCAGGGTCGCCCCCAACATCGACAGATTGCCTCCCAGCAAGCGGCCGCTGGCAACACCGGGCACCACGCAGGTCAAGGCGAAGTCCGCCGGGTGGACGATCTGGTCACCCTCCCCCAACAACCCGGATAACTGCGCCAGCAGCGACGACTCGGTCGGTTGCCGCTTGGCGCCGAGCAGGTCGGCATTGAGCATCGCGCCGTGGAAGGTAATCAGCCCGGTACGCTGGTAGATGGCCGTATGCAGTGCGGTGATATCGCTGTAGCCAACCAGCGGCTTGGGGTTGCGGCGGATCAGTTGGAAATCCAGCTGATCGAGCAGGCGCATGCTGCCATACCCTCCGCGCATGCACAGGATCGCGTCGATCTCCGGGTCGGCAAAGGCAGCATGCAAGTCCTGCAGGCGCTGCTCATCGCTCCCGGCCAGGTAACCCTCGGCCTGGTGAACACCCGGGTAGATTCGGCAGCGGTAGCCACGCTCGGCGAACCATTGGGCAGCTTTCTGCGCATCCAGTCGAGCTGGCCCGGCCGGGGCGACGATGGCGAAGCAGGCATTGGCCGCCAGCGCTTTGGGCAAACGGGATTCCATGGTTTCAGCGCAATTCATCGCAGCTCCTTACTAGAACGCAAAAACAAAAATGCCGATGCCGCCTCTCAGCGCGCATCGGCATGTTCAGCTCAAACCCGGATCAGAGTTTGATCTTGGCTTCGTGAGCTTGCTGGTCGGCGTGGTACGAAGAGCGTACCAACGGGCCGGAAGCGACGTTCTTGAAGCCCATCTTGTAGCCTTCCTCGGCGAACCAGGCGAAGGTGTCCGGGTGGACGAAACGCTGCACCGGCAGGTGGCTGCGCGACGGCTGCAGGTACTGGCCGAGGGTCAGCATGTCGATGTCGTGCTCGCGCATGCGGTGCATCACCTCGATCACTTCCTCATCGGTTTCACCCAGGCCGAGCATCAGGCCCGACTTGGTCGGCACGTGCGGGACCATCTGCTTGAACTTCTGTAGCAGGTCCAGCGACCAGTCGTAGTCTGAGCCTGGACGTGCGGCCTTGTACAGGCGCGGTACGGTTTCCAGGTTGTGGTTGAACACGTCCGGCGGCGTTTGCGCGGTGATTTCCAGGGCAACATCCATGCGGCCACGGTAGTCCGGCACCAGGGTTTCCAGCTGCACGCCAGGCGACAATGCACGGATTTCGCGAATGCAGTCGGCGAAGTGCTGGGCGCCACCGTCGCGCAGGTCATCGCGGTCCACCGAGGTGATCACCACGTACTTCAGGCGCAGGTCGGCGATGGCCACGGCCAGGTTCTTCGGCTCGTCCAGGTCCAGCGGCTTCGGCCGACCGTGGCCGACGTCGCAGAACGGGCAACGACGGGTGCAGATGTCGCCCATGATCATGAAGGTCGCGGTGCCACCGGAGAAGCACTCGCCCAGGTTCGGGCAGGATGCCTCTTCGCACACGCTGTGCAGCTTGTGCTTGCGCAGCAGCTGCTTGATGCGGTCGACTTCCGGCGAAACCGGGATGCGCACGCGAATCCAGTCAGGCTTTTTCGGCAGTTCGTCGGTGGGGATGATCTTCACCGGGATACGCGCGACCTTTTCGGCGCCACGCAGTTTTACCCCAGCTTCCACTTTCTTCGGCGCTGGGCGCGCGGTGGCATCCTGGGTAGGTGTCAGGTTCGGCACGGCTTCTTGCACAGTTGTCATATTCAGTCGATTCCGCCCGTGAGGGTCGTCTGCTCAGCATAGTCGAGGTGCTTGACCAGCTGTCCGCGCAGCCTTGTCCTGACCTCGTCGAGTTCGATCGGGCCTGCCAGGTCACGCAGCTGGGTCATGGCCAGCCCCGCATACCCACAGGGGTTGATTCGGCGGAATGGCGCGAGGTCCATGTCCACGTTCAGAGCAAGGCCGTGGAATGAACGGCCGTTGCGGATTCGCAGGCCGAGGGAGGCGATTTTCGCTCCGTCGACATAGACACCCGGCGCATCGGGCTTGGCCACGGCGCTGACGCCATAGCTGGCGAGCAGGTCGATCAGGGTCTGCTCGATGCGGCTGACCAGCTCGCGCACGCCAAAGCCCAGGCGACGCACGTCCAGCAGCAGGTAGGCCACCAGCTGCCCAGGGCCATGGTAGGTCACCTGGCCGCCGCGATCGGTCTGCACCACCGGGATGTCGCCCGGCACCAGCAGGTGCTCGGCCTTGCCGGCCTGGCCCTGGGTGAAGACCGCGGGATGCTCGACCAGCCAGATTTCGTCCTGGCTGTCCGGGCTACGCTGCTCGGTGAAGCGACGCATGGCCTCCAGCACCGGTTCATAGGGCTGCAGGCCAAGCTCGCGAATACCGAGGCTGAGCGACATCAGAGCACCATTTTCACGATGCCGGTGGCACGCAGGGCACTGTTGATGTCATGCAGCTGGTTTTCGCTTTCAGCGACGATATGCAGCTGCACGGTGGTGTACTTGCCTTCCTTGCTCTGGCGCTCGGCCAGCGTGGCAAGGTCGACCTTGGCATGCTTGCTGAGGATCTCGATCACCGTGTCCTTGAAGCCGACAACGGTGTCGCCGATTACCTTGATCGGGTAATCGTCGCAGGGAAATTCGATTTTGTGCGACTTGACGTCAGGTTCGCTCATGGCGGAAACGGCCTCGTAAGCCGTGGCAACAACAACGCCCCCGCAGGATGCGCGGGGGCTTGCAGGTCACGTATCAGTTGAACAACCCGTAGAAGAATAGACGGATGCTATCCCACATACGGCGGAAGAAACCACCTTCCTCGACGCCATCGAGGGCGATCAGGTCGGCGCTGTGAACCACGTTTTCGTCCAGTTTGACTTCCACTTTGCCGATCACGTCACCTTTGGCGATCGGTGCGGTGAGCTGCGGGTTCATGGTCATCGAAGCCTGGAGGCGCTTCAATTGGCCTTTAGGCATAGTCATGGTCAGGTCGTCGGCCAGGCCAGCCTTGACTTGGCTGGTAGCGCCCTTCCAGACCGGCGCCTGGGTCAGCTCGGTGCCCTTCTGGTAGAAGGTCTGGGTTTCGAAGAAGCGGAAACCATAGGTCAGCAGCTTCTGGGTCTCGGCGGCACGGGCTTGCTCGCTGTTGGTGCCGAACACCACGGCGATCAAACGCTGACCGTCACGTACGGCCGAAGCCACCATGCAGTAGCCGGCTTCTTCGGTGTGGCCGGTTTTCAGACCGTCGACGGTCTTGTCGCGCCACAGCAGCAGGTTGCGGTTCGGCTGCTTGATGTTGTTCCAGAAGAACTCTTTCTGCGAGTAGATGGCGTAGTGGGCCGGGTCGATGTTGATGATCGCACGGGCCAGCAAGGCCATGTCGTGAGCGGAGGAATAGTGCTCCGGGTTCGGCAGGCCGGTCGGGTTCATGAAGTGGCTGTTGGACATGCCCAGTTCAGCAGCCGTCTTGTTCATCATGTCGGCGAAGGCGTCTTCGCTGCCGGCGATGTGCTCGGACAAGGCGACCGAGGCATCGTTGCCCGACTGGATGATGATGCCGTGCAGCAGGTCGCTGACGGTGACCTGGCTGCCGACCTTGATGAACATGCGCGAACCGCCGGTACGCCAGGCGTTTTCGCTGACAGTGACCGGGTCGTTCTCGCCGATCTGGCCACGACGGATGTCGACGGTGGCGATGTAGGCGGTCATCAGCTTGGTCAGGCTGGCTGGCGGCAGGCGCTCGTCACCGTTGTTCTCGACCAGCACGTTGCCGCTGGACGCGTCCATGAGTACGTAGGACTTGGCGGCCAGCTGCGGTGGCGCAGGCATCATCTGCTCTGCTGCGAAGGCAGCAGGCGTGAGCATCAGCAGTACGGGCAGGCAAAGTCGTTTGGCAAGGTTGGTGATGTTCATCCGTCTCTCGAAAATCGCTAATGGTCTGATGTTCCCTGGGCCACATCGTGTGCCCAGCGCCAGTCAGTCTAGTTTTGATGGCCATGGCCGGCCCACACCTGAACGTGCGAATCAGGGTGCGGCTTTACGTCGCTGCGGGCAAAACCGGCATTGTACATGGCCGCGGCCGGCAATTCATGACAAAACCGACAGCTTGAGCGGCAAGTTTCAAGCTTCAAGCCACAAGAAAAAGCCAGCCCAGGATTGCGCCGCCCCTTCTTGCAACTTGCAGCTAGAAGCTTGCTGCTCAGACAAGTCAGTCTGTGACCAGCTTGGCCTGCCCAAGGTTCGCCAGGCGAATGCTGTTCTGCGCCTGCTGGATCTCGCCCTGGCTGTTGAACGGCCCCAGACGCACACGGTGCAGGGTCTGCTGGTTACGCACGATGGAGCTGATGAATACCGGCGCGCTGACCATGGTGCTCAGCTTGGAGCGCAGCAGTTCGGCAGCATCCGGGTTGGCGAAGGCGCCTACCTGGAGGACGTTGCCGGCACTGCCAGCAGGTACGTTGTTGCCGCCCACCTGCACCGGCACCACGGGCGCCGCATGCTGCTGCGGCGGTGGAGTCCACTGCTCGACACGCCCGGTACTGGCCGGGATCGCCTGGGTCTGGGCAACTTGCGGCTCCTTGAGCATCAGCGGCGGCTGCTGGCCCTTCTGCGCCCACCATTGTTGCGGGTCGATGCCTTCGACGCGCACGTGCGCAGTACCGATCTCGGCGTAGCCGAGCTTCTTCGCCGCGGCATAGGACAGGTCGATGATGCGGTCGGAATAGAACGGCCCCCGGTCATTGACCCGCAGAATGACGCTGCGGCCGTTGGCCAGGTTGGTCACCCGCACGTAGGCCGGCAGCGGCAGGGTCTTGTGCGCCGCGCTCATGCCGTACAGGTCATAGAGCTCGCCGTTGGCGGTGTTCTGGCCGTGAAACTTGGTGCCGTACCACGACGCAGTGCCCTCGGCGCGGTAGTTGCGCGCGTCCTGCATCGGGTAGTAGGTCTTGCCCAGCACGGTGTACGGGTTGGCCTTGTAGGCTCCGGTGTGCACGGTCGGCGTGGCATCGGGGATCTTGTTGACATCCACATCCCACCACGGCGCTCCGTCCTTGTGGGCACGGTTGATGTCCAGGCCAGGCTGCGAACGGACGACATTGCCACTGCCCTGGGAGGCCGGGCGGCTGGAGGAACAGCTGACCAGCAGCATGCCGACGGTCATGCAGGTCAGCAGCTTGAAGGTGTTGGCAGAGAAGATCGCGCGCATTACTTGACGCCCCGTACTTGGACCAGCTGTTGCGCAAGCTGATGCACCGCCATGGCATACATCACGCTGCGGTTGTAGCGAGTGATCGCATAGAAGTTCTTCAGGCCCATCCAGTACTCGGGGCCGTTGTCGCCCTCCAGGCGGAAGGCGGTGACCGGCAGATCATCGCGCAACGCATCATGGCTCGACCAGCCCAGCGCCCGCAACTCCCCGAAGGTTTTCGCAGGCTCGATACCCGTGGTCAGGCCAAGGTCTGCCTGCGCGCCACTGACCTGGGCACGGCTGACCACACCCTCGCCGGCCACCCAGCCATGGCGCTTGAAGTAGCTGGCCACGCTGCCGATGGCATCGTCGGGGTTGTTCCAGATGTTGATGTGGCCGTCGCCGTCGAAGTCCACCGCATAGTTGCGAAAGCTGCTCGGCATGAACTGCGGCAGGCCCATGGCACCGGCATAAGAACCCTTGAGGGTGAGCGGATCGACCTGCTCGTCGCGGGCCAGCAGCAGGAACTCTCGCAGCTCCTTGCGGAAGAATTCCGCGCGCGGCGGGTAGTCGAAGGCCAGGGTCGACAAGGCATCGATCACCCGGTAATTGCCGGTGTTGCGGCCAAAGAAGGTTTCCACGCCGATGATCGCGACGATGTACTGCGCCGGCACGCCATATTCCTGCTCGGCACGGGCCAGCACCGCCTCGTGCTGGCGCCAGAAGTCCACGCCACGGGCGATGCGCGCGTCGGTGATGAACATCGGCCGGTATTCCTTCCACGGCTTGACCCGTTCAGCCGGGCGCGAGATGGCATCGAGGATCGACTGCTTGCGCTGCACCTCGCGGAACACACCGTTCAATTGTTCGGGGGCAAACCCATAGTCGCGGCTCATCTGGAGAACGAACTCGGTCACTTGCGGCGAACCATCGTAATCACCGGCATGGGCCAGCTGTACAGCGCCGAACAGGCCCACCGCGCCGATCCACGGCGCACAACGGGCAGCCCAGTTACGCACTGCTTGCATGAAATTCTTCACCTTATTCAAACCTGCGCGATCCATTTGCGGTGCGTGTGGATCGACATCAGAACGCCAAACGCTGACAGCAGCGTCACCAACGAAGTTCCGCCATAGCTAATGAAGGGCAGCGGCACGCCCACCACGGGCAACAAGCCGCTGACCATACCGATATTGACGAACACATAAACAAAGAAGGTCATGGTCAGGCTGCCCGCCAGCAGCTTGCCGAACAGGGTCTGCGCCTGCGCGGTAATCATCAGCCCGCGGCCGATCAGCAGCAGGTAGACGATCAGCAGCAGACAGATGCCGACCAGGCCGAACTCCTCGCCAAGCACCGCGATGATGAAGTCGGTGTGGCTCTCCGGCAGAAAGTCCAGGTGCGACTGGGTACCCAGCAGCCAGCCCTTGCCGAACACGCCACCGGAACCGATCGCCGCCTTCGACTGGATGATGTTCCAGCCAGTACCCAGCGGGTCGCTTTCCGGGTCGAGGAAGGTCAGAACACGCTGCTTCTGGTAGTCGTGCATCACGAAGAACCACATCGCCACCGCTACCGGCACCGTCGCGGCCAGTACGCTGAGAATCCAGCGCCAGCGCAGCCCCCCCATGAACAGCACGAAGGCGCCGGAGGCGAGAATCAGCAGCGCCGTGCCCAGGTCGGGTTGGCGGACGATAAGAATGAACGGCACGCCGATCAACACCAGGCTTATTGCCACGTGTTTCAAATGCGGCGGCAAGGTGCGCTTGGAGAGGTACCAGGCGATGGTAGCCGGCATGATGATCTTGAGGAATTCCGAGGGCTGGAAGCGGATCACTCCGGGGATGTTGATCCAGCGCGTGGCGCCCATGGCGTTGTGCCCCATGACGTCCACCACCACCAGCAGGAACACCCCCACCAGGTAGGCCAGCGGCACCCAGCGCGCCATGAAGCGCGGCTCCAGCTGGGCGATGACGAACATCGAGACCAGGCCGATGCCGAACGAGGTGGCCTGCTTGAGCAGCAGGTCCCAGTTCTTGCCACTGGCCGAATAGAGGACGAACAGGCTACCGGCCGCGAGGGTCAGCAGGATGATCAGCAAGGGGCCGTCGATGTGGATGCGCTGCAGGAAGCTTGCGCGTCGACGCATCACGTCCTCGCTGGAGAGCATGCGATCGAAATTGTTCTTCACGGGGCCGTTTCCTGGGCGACGGTGGTAGGCGCGAATTCAGTCTTGAGCCGGCCGTTCTCGTCGAGCAGCCAGGCGTCCATGATCTGCCGCACCACGGGCGCAGCAACGCCGGAGCCGGACTCACCGTTCTCGACCATCACCGAGACCACGATCTTCGGATCGTCAGCCGGGGCGAAGGCGACGAACAGCGCGTGGTCGCGGTGGCGCTCCTGAAGTTTGTTGCGGTCGTACTTCTCGCCCTGCTTGATCGCCACCACCTGGGCAGTACCGCTCTTGCCGGCGATGCGATACTGGGCACCTGTCGCAGCCTTGCGCGCAGTACCGCGGGCGTTGTGCATCACCTGTTCCATGCCGTGGGTGACCTTGGCCCAGTCGGACTTGTCGCGCAGGACGATGTCTTCCATCGGGTTGGGGTCCACCGGCGGCTGGCCTTCGATGGTCTTGGCCAGGTGCGGGCGGTTCCACACCCCCTTGTTGGCGATCAGCGCGGTAGCCTGGGCCAGCTGCAGCGGCGTGGCCTGCATGTAACCCTGGCCGATACCGAGGATCAGCGTTTCACCCGGGAACCAGGCTTGCCGGCGGGTAGCGCGCTTCCACTCGCGCGACGGCATCAGCCCGGGCGACTCCTCGAACATGTCGAGGGCAACCTTCTGGCCAATGCCGAACTTGTTCATGTAGCTGGACAGCCGATCGATACCCATCTTGTGGGCAAGGTCGTAGAAGTAGGTGTCATTGGAGCGCATGATCGCGGTGTCCAGGTCGACCCAGCCGTCACCGGTGCGGTTCCAGTTACGGTATTTGTGATCGTAGTTGGGCAACTGGTAGTAGCCCGGGTCGAATACCCGGGTACTGGCGTTGACCACCCCGCTGTCGAGGCCGGCAATGGCTACCGCCGGCTTGATGGTCGAGCCCGGCGGATACAGGCCGCGCAGTACGCGGTTGAACAGCGGCCGGTCGATCGAGTCGCGCAGCTCGGCATAGGCCTTGAAGCTGATACCGGTGACGAACAGGTTGGGGTCGAAGCTGGGCTGGCTGACCATCGCCAGCACCTCTCCGGTACGCGGGTCGAGCGCCACCACCGCACCACGCCGGCCACCCAGGGCGGCCTCGGCGGCTTCCTGCAGCTTGATGTCGAGGCTCAGGACGATGTCCTTGCCCGGCTTCGGGTCGGTGCGCTTGAGCACCCGCAGCACGCGGCCTCGGGCATTGGTCTCGACTTCCTCGTAACCGACCTGGCCGTGCAGCTCGGGCTCGTAAAAGCGCTCGATGCCGGTCTTGCCGATATGGTGGGTGCCGCTGTAGTTGACCGGGTCGAGGGTCTTCAGTTCTTTCTCGTTGATTCGCCCGACATAACCGACCGAATGGGCGAAATGCGGGCCCTGCGGGTAATGGCGCACCAGCTGGGCGACGACTTCCACACCGGGCAGGCGGAACTGGTTTACCGCCACGCGGGCGATCTGTTCTTCGTTCAGCTCGAACAGGATCGGCACCGGCTCGAACGGCCGGCGCCCCTGCTTCATGCGTTTCTCGAACAGCGCTCGGTCATCGGGCGTCAGCTCCAGTACTTCGACGATAGTATCCAGCACTTCCTGCCAGTTACCCGCACGTTCGCGGGTCATCGACAGGCTGAAACTGGGCCGATTATCGGCGATGATCACACCGTTGCGGTCGAAGATCAGCCCGCGGGTCGGAGGAATCGGCTGCACATGCACCCGGTTGTTCTCCGACAGCGTCGAGTGGTAGTCGTACTGGATGATCTGCAGGTAGTACAGCCGCGCGACCAGCACGCAGATGAGCAGCATGACCGCCACCGCGCCGACAACGACGCGGTTACGCACCAGGCGGGCGTCTTTCTCGTGGTCCTTGAGACGGATCGGCTGCGACATCGGACTGCTTACAGGCTCATTTGTGGTAAGGGTGCCCGGACAATACCGTCCAGGCGCGGTAGATCTGCTCGCCGATGAGTATCCTTACCAACGGGTGCGGCAAGGTCAGCGGCGACAGCGACCAGCGTTGCTCGGCGCGCGCACAGACCTCAGGCGCCAGCCCTTCCGGGCCGCCCACCATCAAATTCACCGTGCGCGAGTCCAGGCGCCAGCGGTCCAGCTCGGTCGCCAGCTGCTCGGTACTCCAGGGCTTGCCATGGACCTCGAGGGTGACGATGCGTTCCCCAGGCTGAACCTTGCTCAGCATGGCTTCGCCCTCCTGACGGATCAGGCGGGCGACGTCGGCATTCTTGCCACGGGTGTTCAGCGGGATTTCCACCAGCTCGAGCGACAGCTCCTGGGGCAGGCGCTTGGCATATTCATGCCAGCCTTCCTCGACCCACTTGGGCATGCGCGAGCCGACCGCGATCAGGCGAAGACGCACGACGCTTCCTTATTCCCGGTCTTTCAGCTTGTCGGTGAAGTAGTCGCTGGCGTTTTCCGGGCTGTGGTGCTTGGCATCGGCGGCACGGCTCTGCTCAGCACCCATCCACAGGCGCTCCAGGTCGTAGAACTGGCGGGCAGCGGCGGTCATCATGTGGACGATGACATCGTTCAGGTCCAGCAGTACCCAATCGCTGTCGCCCTTGCCTTCTTCACCCAGTGGCTGCGCGCCCTTGGCCTTGACCGCTTCACGGACCTTTTCCAGCATCGCGTTGATCTGGCGGTTGGAGGTACCGGTGGCAATGATCATGTAGTCGGTCAGGCTGTGCTTTTCGCGTACGTCGATGACCTGGATGTCCTGGGCCTTGACGTCTTCCAGGGCGCTGATGGTCAGTTTGACCAGTTCTTCGCCATTGATTTTCTGCTTGCTCATAAAAAACTCTTCAACTCGTTTGGATGAGGCGCCCTGGGGCACCGTCAGTTAGGGGCACGATACAGTTCGTGCGCCTCGATGTAGGCCAGTACGGCGTCCGGCACCAGGAACCTCACCGATTTGCCGCTGGCCAGCAGCTGTCGGATCTGTGTAGCCGACACCGCGAGCGGCGTCTGCCAGACGAACGAAATATTCCCCGCCGGGCCGGACATGGCGGTGGGATCGCTCTCCGAGCGCGCAGCCAGCAGGTTGCGCAACTCGTCAGGGGGTTCAACGTCGGCATCCGGGCGTTGCAGCACCAGAATGTGACAGTGTTGCAGCAGTTCTTCCCAGCGGTGCCAGCTTGGCAGGCCGCAAAAGGCGTCCCAGCCCAGCACCAGGAACAGCTGGTCGGCGGCGCCCAGTTCGGCGCGGATCGACTCAAGCGTGTCGATGGTGTACGACGGTTTGTCGCGTTCGAGCTCGCGGGCATCGACGCTCAGGCAGGCGACGCCCTGTACCGCTTCGCGAACCATGGCCAGCCGGTCCTGCGCCGCCACCTGCGGGGTATCGCGGTGTGGCGGGCGGGCATTGGGCAACAGGCGCAGCTCATCGAGCGCCATGAACTCGGCCACTTCCAGCGCGCTGCGCAGGTGGCCGATGTGCACGGGGTCGAAGGTGCCGCCAAGAACGCCGATGCGCCGGACTGCCTGGGCCTTGCTCAACTCAGCAGGACTCCTGGCCGCGCAGCTGACCGTCACCGATCACCACGTACTTCTCGCAGGTCAGGCCTTCCAGGCCGACCGGGCCGCGGGCGTGCAGCTTGTCGGTGGAAATGCCGATTTCCGCGCCCAGGCCATATTCAAAGCCATCAGCGAAGCAGGTTGGGGTATTCAGCATCACCGATGCCGAATCGACCTCGGCCATGAACTGACGGGCCTGGCCCTGGTGTTCGGTGATGATCGAATCGGTGTGGTGCGAACCGTACTGGTTGATGTGCTCGATGGCCTGGTCCAGGCCGTCGACGACGCGGATCGACAGGATCGCGTCGAGGTACTCGGTGTGCCAGTCGGCCTCAGTGGCCGGCTTGGCCTCGATCAGCGCGCGGGTACGTTCGCAGCCACGCAGCTCGACGCCCTTTTCCTGGAAGCGGCGGGCCATTTCCGGCAGGAAGCCTTCCGCCACGCGCTGGTCGACCAGCAGGGTTTCCATCGCGCCGCAGATGCCGTAGCGATAGGTCTTGGCGTTGAACGCCACGCGCCAGGCCTTGTCCAGGTCGGCGTGCTCGGCCACATAGACGTGGCAGATGCCGTCCAGGTGCTTGATGACCGGCACGCGGGCATCGCGGCTGATGCGCTCGATCAGGCCACGGCCGCCGCGCGGCACGATGACGTCGACGAACTCGGGCATGCTGATCAGCGCGCCGACGGCTTCGCGGTCGGTGGTCTCGACCACTTGCACCACGGCAGCCGGCAGGCCCGCTGCCGCCAGGCCACGCTGGATGCAGATGGCGATGGCGCGGTTGGAGTGGATGGCCTCGGAGCCGCCGCGCAGGATGGTGGCGTTGCCCGACTTCAGGCACAGGCTGGCGGCATCGATGGTCACGTTCGGGCGCGACTCGTAGATGATCCCGATCACCCCCAGTGGCACGCGCATCTTGCCCACCTGAATGCCCGACGGGCGGTAGCTCATGTCGCGGACGGCGCCGACCGGGTCTGGCAGGCCAGCCACCTGACGCAGGCCGGTGATCATGCCGTCGATGCGCGCCGGGGTCAGCGCCAGGCGGTCAAGCAGCGCCGGCTCCAGGCCATTGGCACGGCCGGCGGCCAGGTCCAGTTCGTTGGCTGCGGCAAGCTCGGCGCGCGCAGCATCCAGCGCATCGGCGGCGGCCTGCAGGGCGCGGTTCTTCTGCGCGGTGCTGGCACGCGCGATGACGCGTGAAGCCTGGCGCGCGGCGCGACCCAGGCGGGTCATATAGTCAAGAACGGACTCAGTCATGGGTTCGGTGTCTTGGCGAAGGGGAAATCGGCTGATTATAACTGTCGCGCAGGTATACGCCCAGCGGCGGGTGGCGGATGGTAGAAAATGGCTCACGAGATTCCATGGGAAAGATGTAACCGCGCTTATCGAACTGCCCCGGTTCAGCCTCGATTAAGCCATTCATTGCTATCATCCCCGCCTTTATTGCCACGTACCGCCAGCATGCCAGAATCAGCCCCCTGCCCTGCACGCGCCCTCCCCGACAGCTTCTTCGACCGCGACGCCCAGACTTTGGCCAAGGCGTTGCTCGGCAAGGTCATCCGCCATCGCCACGGCAACCTGTGGCTGGCGGCACGGATCATCGAGACCGAGGCGTACTACCTCACTGACAAGGGCAGCCACGCGTCGCTTGGCTATACCGAGAAGCGCAAGGCGCTGTTCCTGGGCGGCGGGCATATCTACATGTATTACGCACGCGGTGGCGATTCGCTCAACTTCAGCGCACAGGGCCCAGGTAACGCGGTACTGATCAAGTCCGCCTACCCCTGGGTCGATGCCATCTCCGACGCCAACAGCCTGGCGCAGATGCAACTGAACAACCCCGATGCCAGCGGCAACCTGCGCCCAGCAGAACGCCTGTGCGCCGGGCAGACCCTGCTGTGCAAGGCCATGGGCCTGAAAGTGCCGCACTGGGATGCGCAACGCTTCGACCCCGAGCGCCTCTACGTCGAAGACTGCGGCATTGCCGTGCCCCGGGTGATCCAGGCCGCACGCCTGGGCATACCCCATGGGCGCGACGAGCACCTGCCGTACCGCTTCGTCGATGCCGAATTCGCCCGCTTCTGCACCCGGAACCCGCTGCGCCGGGGCCAAGTCGAAGGGCAAGACTTTTTCATCCTCGAACAAGGAAGCTGAAACATGGGCCAATGGCTCGACAGCCTGACCGGCTGGCTCAGCGCCAACCCCCAGTGGCTTGGCGTGGCGATTTTCCTGGTGGCTTGCGTGGAATGCCTGGCCATCGCCGGCATCATCGTACCGGGCACTGTGCTGCTGTTCGCCGTTGCCGTCCTGGCAGGCAGTGGTGCGTTCAGCCTGGGGGAAACCCTGCTGCTGGGGTTCCTCGGCGGCCTGCTCGGTGACGCGCTGTCGTACACCATCGGCAAGTACTTCCACCAGAACATCCGCCGCCTGCCGCTGCTGCGCCACCACCCGGAATGGATTGGCAGCGCCGAGGCCTACTTCCAGCGCTATGGCATTGCCAGCCTGCTGGTCGGCCGTTTCATCGGCCCGCTACGGCCGATGCTGCCGATGGTCGCCGGTATGTTCGACATGCCACTGCCGCGTTTTGTCGCGGTCAGCCTGGTGGCGGGCGCGGGGTGGTCGGTCGCCTACCTGCTGCCAGGCTGGGCCACCGGAGCGGCGATGCGCCTGCCGCTGCCGGAGGGCTTCTGGCTGGATGCCGGTATCATCGCCGGCACCCTGGCGGTGCTGATCGGCCTGAGCCTGAACAGCAGCCTGCGCGATCAGCGTCATGGTACCCGCCTGATCGCAGGCCTCAGTTTCATCGCCTTGTCGGCGGTGTTTCTGGGCTGGCCTTACCTGCAGGCATTCGACCAGGGCGTGATGACGCTGGTGCAGGAGCATCGCAGCAAGGCGATCGACGGCAGCGTGGTCCTGGTGACCCGGCTGGGCGACTTCAAGACCCAGTTTTTCCTGGGCGGCCTGCTGACCGGCTTGCTGCTCCTGGCGCGACAGTGGCGGCATGCCGTGTTCGCGGGCGGCACGCTGATCGGCACGGCATTGGCCAATGGCACGCTGAAATGGCTCTTCGCCCGTGCCCGCCCAGAGGTATTGGTCGATCCGCTAACCAGCTACAGCATGCCCAGCGGGCACAGTTCGGCATCTTTTGCGTTCTTCCTGACCCTGGCGGTACTGGCGGGGCGCGGAATGCCGCCGCGCATGCGCCTGACCTGGGTGATGCTGGGCTGCATTCCGGCGCTGGCGATCGCCTTGTCGCGGGTGTATCTGGGGGCGCATTGGCCGACCGACATCATGGCCGGGGCCTTGCTGGCCTGTTGCGTGTGTGCACTTAGCCTGACGCTGGTGCAGCATCGACAGCCCCTGACTGCCATGCCGCAGCGGGTGTGGTGGCTGGTGCTGCCGGCGTGCACCGCGCTGCTGGCGTTCTTTGCCCTGCATGCGCTGCCTCACGCCCTGCTTCGTTACCAGTATTGAGGTTGCCTGTACTGGCCTCTTCGCGGCTAAAGCCGCTCCCACAGGGATCGCGCCAGATTCTAGAAATTGAGCAAGACAGTTGCCCCCACAGGAATGGCACAGACCTGTAGGAGCGGCTTTAGCCGCGAAGAGGCCGGCTCAGGCCATTGAGTTCAATCAGGCAAACAGCTCACCCTGAATCCGCTCCAGCAGCTTCTGGATCTCTTCCAGCCGCTGCGCCGGTGAGTCGAGCGCCAGCAGGTCCAGCTTGTCCTCTTCCATGAACGGCAACAGATACGCCAGCTGGTTGGCCAACGCCTGGCGCCCGTCGACACTGCGCGGCATGCCCAGCGCTTCGACCATCGGGTGCTCGCCCAGAGCAACCAACAGCGCCAGCAAATCATCATCCTGTTCGGTCAATGGGCTGTCCGGCTGTTCCGCCAGCCAATGCACCTCGCCCACCAGCAACTGGTCTTTCTGCACGTCGGTCTGGCTCAGCTCGAAGCGACGCACACCCTCCACACGAATGCCCAGCAAGCCGTTGTCCTGCTGGACGAAGTCACGGATCACCGCCTCGCAGCCGATCGAAGCCACCACCGGTGGCGCCTTGCCGACCTGCTCGCCTTCGACGATGCACACCACGCCAAAGCCGGTACCTTGCTTCATGCAGCGGCCAATCATGTCCAGGTAGCGTGCCTCGAAGATCTGCAGATCCAGCAGGCAACCGGGAAACAACACGGTATTGAGGGGAAACAGCGGTAGCGTCATCAGAACTCCTCAAGCCACCAGGCTGACCGCCAACGGCAGGAACACCGCCGTGGCCACCCCCATCAGGCTCATTGCCAGTGCGGCAAAGGCACCGCACTCGTCACTTTCCTGCAAGGCCACCGAAGTGCCCACGGCGTGTGCCGTGACCCCCAGCGACATCCCACGCGCCTCCGGGCTGTGCACACCCAACCGGGTCAGCAGTGCCGGGCCGAAGATTGCCCCGATCACACCGGTAATCAATACGAACACGGCCGCCAACGCCGCCACACCACCAATCTGCTCGGCCACCAGCATGGCGATCGGCGAGGTAACCGACTTCGGCGCCATGGTCATCAGGATCATGTGCTCGGCACCGAACCACCAGCCCAGCAGCAGGCAGCAGACCGTGGCGAACAGGCCTCCGACTACCAGCGTAGTAAATGTCGGCCAGAACAGCTGCCGGATGCGCCGCAGGTTGAGGTATAGCGGTACCGCCAGGGCTACGGTAGCGGGGCCGAGAAGGATGTTCATGATCTCGGTGCTCTTGCGGTATTCGGTGTAGCTGATGCCGCAGGTCAGCAGCACACCGATCACCAGCAGCATCGACACCAGTACCGGTTGCAGGAAGATCCAGCGAGTCTTTTCATAGGCGGCCAGCACGATCTGGTATGCGCCCAAGGTGATGCCGATGCCGAACAAGGGATGATGGATGACGGCCTCGAGCGCGCCTTGCCAGTCGAGGATCATGGCTGCTCCTCACGCTTGCCGTGCTGGCGGTTGATCAGTTTCTGCATCAGCAAACCGACGAACACCAGGGTCACCAGGCAGGAAATCAGCAAGGCACCGGCAATCGCCCAGAAGTCCGCGGCAATGTCCTTGGCGTAGACCATCACCCCCACCGCCGGCGGCACCAGCAGCAGTGGCAGGTAACGCAGCAGGCTACCGGCGGCTTCGCTCAGCGGCTTGCCGACCTCGCCACGGGCCATCAGGAAGCACAGCAGCAGCAACAGGCCGATGATCGGCCCCGGCAGAATCGGCACGCACAGGTGATTGAGCGCCGTACCCAGCAGTTGAAACAGCACCAGCCAGGTCAAACCACGCAACAGCATAAGGATCTCCTTCAGGCATGCCGGCCATTATAAGCACGCGCTGCGTATAAGCCGATATTCGCCGAAAAGCGGGCATCTTGACTGAAACGGTTCGCCGTGCTGATCTTGCACTCTCGTACCAAATGACAACCTGGAGAGTCGCGATGCCCTATGTACCGGTAAACGAGCTTACGCAGTACGTTGGAAAGGAGCTGGGACGTTCCGACTGGCTGAAGATCGACCAGCAGCGCATCAACCTGTTCGCCGAAGCCACCGGCGATTTCCAGTTCATCCATGTCGACCCGGAAAAGGCGGCGAAAACCCCGTTCGGCACCACCATCGCCCACGGTTTCCTGACCTTGTCGCTGATTCCCAAGCTGATGGAAGACATACTGGTAATGCCCGAAGGGCTGAAGATGGTGGTCAACTACGGGCTCGACAGCGTGCGATTCATTCAGCCGGTGAAGGTCGACAGCAAGGTGCGCTTGAAGGTGGACCTGGGCGAAGTGATCGAGAAGAAGCCAGGTCAGTGGCTGCTCAAAGCCACCGTTACCCTGGAGATCGAAGGAGAAGAGAAGCCAGCCTATATCGCCGAACCGCTTTCGCTCTGCTTCGTCTGACCTGGCCTCTTCGCGGGCAAGCCCGCTCCCACAGTCACTACAAGGCTCGAGCCTTTTACAGTACCTGTGGGAGCGGGCTTGCCCGCGAAGAATCCAACACCGATTTCGATTGGATCACAGATACCTGCGCCCCCCATTCTGCGGCATACTCGGCAGACCTTTTGCCCGGATTCCGCCATGCGTCCACTGTTCCCCCTCGCACTGATCCTGATGCTCGCTGCCTGTGGCGATGGTGAGTCGTTGTCACCACCCGATGCACGCCTGCCCGATGGTGGTCGCTACCGGGGCCAGGTAGTCGATGGCCTGCTGCAGGGCGAGGGACGTATCGATTACCCCAACGGCAGCTGGTACGCCGGCAACTTCAAGGACGGCCAGTGGCATGGCCTGGGTGAGTGGCACGGCAGCAATGGCGAGGTCTACCGCGGCCAGTTCGACAAGGGGCTGTTCCACGGCCTGGGCGACCTGACCACCCCAGGCAGCCACTATGCCGGCACATTCAGCCACGGCCGGCGTGACGGCGAAGGCAGCCTCAAACAGGCCGACCAGACCTACCGCGGCCAGTTCAAGGACGACCAGTACGAAGGCGCGGGCGAACTCGAACTGGCCGATGGCAGCCGCTACCAAGGCTTGTTCGCCAAGGGCAAGCCCAATGGTGCTGGCGTGCGCAGCGATGCCAGCGGCAACCAGTTCAGCGGCCGCTTCGTCGATGGCCAGCTGCAAGGCAGCGGCACCTACGACAGCGTCGATGGCGAGCAATACATCGGTGAATTCAAGGACAACCGCCTGGAGGGCCGCGGCCGCTACGAAAACGCCGACGGCGACGTCTGGATCGGCGACTTCAAGGACGGCTCGCTGATCGGCGAAGGCGAACTGCTCGGCAGCGACGGCAGCCACTACAAAGGCACCTTCCTGGACTGGCGCCTGTCTGGCCAGGGCAGCCTGCAACTGCCCGATGGCAGCCAATACGTAGGGGGCTTCGACAACGATGCCTACCAGGGCCACGGCAAGCTGACCCTGGCCAGCGGCCAGGTCGAGAGCGGCTTCTGGGTCAACGGCGTACGCGTACGTGACCAGAAAGGCAAGCTGCTGCCCGACCCGCTGGACCTGGCCCTGCTCAACCAGGGCCGCCTGCTCGACGAAGCCCTGGCCCGAGTACCGCGCTCGGCGCCACCTATCCAGCTGTACAGCCTGGTCCTGGCCGGCGATGGCCAGCAAAGCGTGTTCCTGCGCGAAGCCGACTATGTCAGCAACATGCTCAAGGTGCGCTTCGGCGCCCGCGGGCAAGTCACCCTGGTCAACCACCGTGACCAGATGACCACCCGCCCCATGGCCACCCGCGAGAACCTCACCCGCGCCGCTCGCACCCTGGCCGAACGCAGCGGCCCGGAGGACCTGATCTTCATCTACCTGACCAGCCACGGCAGCCAGGACCACCAATTGGTGCTCGACCAGCCCCGCCTGCAACTGGCCGACCTGTCCGCCGACGAACTGGCCAGCGCCCTGGCCCCACTCAAGGACCGCGACAAGATCATTGTCATCTCCGCCTGCTATTCAGGTGGCTACATCGCCCCGCTCAAGGACGATCGCACGGTGATCATGACCGCAGCACGTGCCGACCGGGTATCGTTCGGTTGCTCGGAAGAAGCCGACTTCACCTATTTCGGCGATGCCTTGTTCGCTGAAGCCCTGAACCAGACGGACGACCTGAAACAAGCGTTTGAACTGGCACGTAGCAGTGTTGCCGAAAGAGAACGAAGGGAAGGTTTCGAGGCCTCCGAACCACAAATCTGGGCGCCGCCCGCAGTACTGGCACACTGGCAGCAACTGCGTAAGCACCAGGCCGAAGAAGCCTTGCGTAATGCCGCAGAGGCCAAGGCGGAGGAACAGGCAAAAACGCCTGCCAGCCGCTAAGCTTGTGTGTAACAAGGGAGAGACATCATGTATTTGACGCCTCAGCATGTCCTGCTTGCCGGAGCCACCGGACTGACCGGTGAGCATCTGCTCGACCGCCTGCTCAACGAACCCACCATCAGTCGTGTGCTGGCACCGACTCGCCGGCCGCTGGCCGGGCACCCTCATCTGGAAAACCCGGTGGGCGACCCGGCGGTGTTTCTCCCGCAACTCGCGGGTCGCGTCGATATCGCCTATTGCTGCCTGGGCACCACCCTCAAGCAGGCGGGCTCGGAGCAAGCGTTTCGTGCCGTCGACCTGGACATGGTCGTAGCCTTCAGCAAGCGCGCACGGGAAATGGGGGCGCGGCATCTGCTGGTGGTCAGCGCCATGGGTGCCGATCCCAAGTCAGCGATTCTGTACAACCGGGTCAAGGGCGAGATGGAACAAGCGCTGAAGGCTCAGGACTGGCCACAACTGACCATCGCGCGGCCGTCGCTGCTGCTCGGTGAACGGGTCCAACCACGGCTGGGTGAGAAGCTGGCATCGCCATTTGCGAAGTTGATGCCCGGTAAATACCGGGCGATCGAGGTCTGCACCCTGGCGCGGGCGCTGTGGCGCCTGGCACTGGAAGAACAGGACGGAATCCGGATTGTCGAGTCCGACGAGTTACGCAAACTGGGCAAGAATTAACCCCTACAGGCCGCCCGTAGCCTGAAAACCTATGCCTGCCGCCGTCAGCAATGACAGCGGCAGGAACAACGTATCCAGCAGCATGCTGCCCGGCAGGTCCAGGTGTGGGTACGCCGGCGCCTCAGCCCCGAAGCGATCCTTGGGGCAGCACCCGCCATTGATCACATACATGTCCAGCCGGGTCCCGGCATACACCACCGGCGCCCCTGGCTTGTTGGCATCCAGCGTGCGCACCGTGGCGCAGCCGCCGAGCAGGCTTGCAGCCAGCAACCCAGCCAGGAACCGCTTCAATCATCAGCCCCGAAATGGTGTTCGCCCCAGCGCGGCAGCATGTCCTGCGGAATGTTCAGCAGGTTGAGTATGCGCGCGACGACGAAGTCGATCAGGTCATCGATAGTCTGCGGCTGGTGATAGAACCCCGGCGCCGCTGGCAGGATCACCGCGCCCATCTGCGACAACTTGAGCATGTTCTCCAGGTGGATGGTCGAGAATGGCGCCTCGCGCGGCACCAGGATCAGCTGCCGACGCTCCTTGAGGGTGACGTCGGCGGCACGCTCGATCAGGTTGTTGCAGGCACCGGTGGCGATCGCCGACAAGGTACCGGTAGAACACGGCACCACCACCATCGCCGCTGGCGCACCGGAACCCGAAGCCACCGGCGACATCCAGTCTTCCTTGCCGTATACGCGGATCTGCCCATCGGCAGCACCGGTATATTCGGTGAGAAACGCCTGCATGGCCTGCGGCTTGGCCGGCAGGAGCACATCGGTTTCGGTAGCCATCACCAGTTGCGCAGCCTTGGAGATAAGGAAATGCACCTCACGGTCTTCGCGCACCAGGCAATCGAGCAGGCGCAAGCCATACTGCGCCCCGGAGGCGCCGGTCATGGCCAGGGTGATACGCTCCGGCCCGCTCACTTCAAGGCCTCGGCCAGCTTGCCGTGGAGGCCGCCGAAGCCGCCGTTGCTCATGATCACCACATGGGTACCTGGGCGCGCCTGGCCTTTGACCCGCTCGATGATTGCGTCGAGGCTGTCAGCGACCACGCTGGCCACCTTGCACTGCGCCGCCGTGGCAGCCAGGTCCCAACCCAGGTTGGCGGGCGCGTACCAGATCACCTGATCGGCGTCGTTGACGCTTTCCGGCAAGCCGTCACGGTGGGCGCCGAGCTTCATGGAGTTGGAGCGTGGCTCGATGATGGCGATGACCGGTGCTTCGCCAACACGCTTGCGCAGGCCGTCGAGGGTGGTGGCGATGGCGGTCGGGTGGTGGGCGAAATCGTCGTAGATGGTCACGCCCTGAACCTCAGCGACCTTCTCCATGCGCCGCTTGACGCTCTTGAACGCGCTCAGGCCTTCGATGCCCATGGCCGGCACCACGCCCACATGGCGGGCAGCGGCCAGTGTGGCGAGGGCGTTGGCGACGTTGTGCTGGCCGGTCAGGGCCCAGTCCACCACACCCTGCGCTTCACCCTCGAACAGCACTTCGAAACGCGAGCCGTCGGCGCTTAGCAGGCGCGCCTGCCACTGGCCACCTTCGCCAGTGGTCTGCACCGGGGTCCAGCAGCCCATGCCGATCACGCGTTCCAGCGCCTGCTCGGTGGTCGGGTGAATGACCAGGCCTTCGCTCGGAATGGTCCGAACCAGATGGTGGAACTGCCGCTCGATGGATGCCAGATCAGGGAAGATATCCGCGTGATCGAACTCGAGGTTGTTGAGGATCGCCGTGCGTGGGTGGTAATGGACGAATTTCGAACGCTTGTCGAAGAAGGCGCTGTCGTATTCGTCGGCTTCGACCACGAAGAACGGCGTGCCGCCCAGGCGCGCCGATACCGAGAAATTCTGCGGCACGCCGCCGATCAGGAAACCGGGGCTCATGCCGGCGTGCTCAAGCACCCAGGCGAGCATGCTGCTGGTGGTGGTCTTGCCGTGGGTACCCGCGACTGCCAGCACCCAACGACCCTGCAGCACATGGTCGGCAAGCCACTGCGGGCCCGACACATAAGGCAGGCCCTTGTTCAGCACATACTCCACCGCCGGGTTGCCCCGCGACATGGCGTTGCCGATGACCACCAGATCCGGCGCTGGGTCCAGCTGAGCCGGGTCGTAGCCTTGGGTCAGCTCGATGCCCTGGGCTTCGAGCTGGGTGCTCATGGGCGGATAGACGTTGGCGTCGGAACCGGTGACGCGGTGGCCGAGCTCTTTGGCCAGCACGGCCAGAGAACCCATGAAAGTGCCGCAAATACCGAGAATATGAATATGCATGGTCGACCTCGCAAAACTTCGAGGCAGGGTAGCCCAGGGCGCAGGAAATCGCACCCGGTGTTTTGCTCAGACGCCCCTGGCGATGCCGTGTTTGCGCAGTTTTCGATACAAGGTATTGCGGCTTATGCCCAGGTGCTCGGCGACCCGGGTCAAGTGCCAGTGTTTTGCCTCCAGAACGTCCATCAGCGCCTGGCGCTCTGCGCCCGGCAATACATCGACTCCCACCAAGGCTTCAGGCCCAGCACTGGGCCTGTGGGAGCGGGCTTGCCCGCGAATAGGCCCGACCTGGCAATGCAAGGCACGGGCGTTGCCCTCATTGGCGGGCAAGCCCGCCCCCACAGAGGTCGCGTGAGTCCTGACAATGGTGGGAAGGTCCGGGAACCGGACAAGGGAGCCCTCGCACAAGGCGACCAGCGTTCGCAGCACATTGCGCATCTGCCGCACGTTCCCCGGCCAGGCAAAGTCCAGCAGCGCCTGGCGCGCCTCGGGTGCCAATTGCACATGCTGCCCCTGCGCCTCCTGACGCAACAGAAATTCCAGCAAGGCGTCCTTGTCCGTGCGCTCACGCACGGCCGGCAGCGCCACCTCCAGGCCATTGAGCCGATAGTACAAGTCTTCGCGGAAACTGCCCTGCTCGACCCGTTCCAGCAAATCCCGGTGGGTGGCACTGACAATACGCACATCCACCGCCTGCGGCTCACCGCCAATCGGCACCACCTGGCGCTCTTCCAGCACCCTCAGAAGGCGGGTCTGCAAAGCCAGCGGCATGTCACCGATTTCGTCCAGCAGCAAGGTACCGCCATCGGCCTGCAGCAGCTTGCCGCGCATGCCTTCCTTGCGCGCCCCGGTGAAGCTGCCACCGCGATAGCCGAACAGCTCGCTCTCGATCAGGCTCTCGGGGATCGACGCACAGTTCACCGCCACGAATGGCTTGCCACGGCGCTGACTGGCCTGGTGCACGGCCAGGGCGAAGGCCTCTTTACCGCAACCGGTCTCGCCGCGCAGCAGCAGCGGCACATCGCGTTCGAACACGCGCACGGCACGCTGGAAATCCTGCTGCAAGGCCGGGTCCAGCAAGCAGATGCCCGGCTGCGCTACGGGGGTGCCCTGGGGCAGGCTGGCCGGCACCGTCCATTGCGGCGCCCTCGCCTGCCCGCGCAGGCTGGCAAATACCTGGCGACCATCGCGGGTGTGCAACGGCCAGACCGTACTGCCGCTTGGCGTGGCACGGCTGAACAGTTCGTCATGGCTGCAGGCGAAGAACATCTCCAGCGGCTTGCCCAGTACACCGCCGCGAATGGTGCTCAACAGGTTCAGGGCACTCTGGTTGGCAGCGCAGATGCGGCCATCGCCATCGAACGCCAGCAACCCTTCGCTGAACTGGCCGACCGACTCGGCTTGCACATGGAAGCGCAGCAACCATTGCTGCTCGAAATGACGCAGGAAATAACAGCTCTCGATCATCTTTGCCGAGAGGTTGACCAAGGCCATGGTGTGGAACTGGCTCTGGCGCGACACGTCCGGCCGCGCCGAGGACACATCGAGCACCGCCAGCAGCTCGCCGTGCGGGTCGAACACCGGGCTCGCCGAGCAGGTCAGCCCGGTATGGCGGCCACGAAAATGCTCATCCTGGTGAATGGTCAGGGCCTGGCGCTCGACCAGGCAGGTACCGATGCCATTGGTGCCTTCGCGGGCTTCGCTCCAGTCCGCCCCCAACCATAGCCCGGCACGCTCAAAACTACGCCGCTCGCTGGGCGCGGTGACACAGTTGAGGATCACGCCGCGGGCGTCGGTGAGCAGCACCGCATGGCCAGCGCCGGACAGCTGCTGGTGCAGGCTGTTCATCTCGTGGTCGGCGATCTTCAGCACCTGGCGCAGGCGCTCGCGGCTCTCCAGCAGGCGCCCGTGCTCGAGCACCACCGGTGCCTCGATCACTGACGGGTCGAGGTGGTAGTCGTCCAGGCAGCGCAGCCAGGAACGGGCAATGGAAAGGTCGCTGCCAGCTTCGCCACGGGCAACGGTATGCACTTGCTGGGCATGGCGGCTGAATGCGTTGCTCTGCATTTGTTGTTGTTCTCCGCAGATAGAGATTTCAGCCAGCATCCTCTGCGGCGACCGCCCGGTCAAGCACGTACCGCAAACGGCACAAAGTGTCACCCAGGCCGTGCCAGCACTGGCACACAAACGCAGCGAAAGGGCCATCCGCGTGACCCAAGTCATTGATTTGGCTAGGGCCCGCCACGCTGGCCCAACCTTTGCTCTACGCTTTTCAACTCCCTAACAAACACAATAGCCAGGAGACACACCATGCGTTACGCACATCCCGGTACCGAGGGCTCCAAGGTTTCCTTCAAGAGCCGCTACGGCAACTACATCGGTGGTGAGTTCGTAGCTCCGGTCAAAGGGCAATATTTCGAAAACACCTCCCCGGTGAACGGCAAGCTGATTGCCGAATTCCCCCGTTCCACTGCCGAAGACATCGATAAAGCCCTGGATGCCGCCCATGCCGCCGCTGACGCCTGGGGCCGCACCTCGGTACAGGACCGCTCCAACGTCCTGCTGAAGATCGCCGACCGTATCGAACAGAACCTGGAAATCCTGGCCATCACCGAAACCTGGGACAACGGCAAGCCGGTCCGCGAAACCCTCAACGCCGACATCCCGCTGGCCGTCGACCACTTCCGCTACTTCGCCGGCTGCATCCGCGCCCAGGAAGGCGGCGCCGCCGAAATCAACGAAAACACCGTGGCCTACCACATCCACGAACCGCTGGGCGTGGTCGGGCAGATCATCCCGTGGAACTTCCCGATCCTGATGGCCGCCTGGAAGCTCGCGCCAGCCCTGGCCGCCGGCAACTGCGTGGTGCTCAAGCCGGCCGAGCAGACCCCGCTGGGCATCACCGTGCTGGTCGAGCTGATTGGCGACCTGCTGCCCAAAGGCGTGCTCAACGTCGTCCAGGGTTATGGCCGCGAGGCCGGTGAAGCCCTGGCCACCAGCAAGCGCATCGCCAAGATCGCCTTCACCGGCTCTACCCCGGTTGGCTCGCACATCATGAAATGCGCTGCCGAGAACATCATTCCGTCCACCGTCGAGCTGGGTGGCAAGTCGCCGAACGTGTACTTCGAAGACATCATGGAGGCCGAGCCAAGCTTCATCGACAAGGCCGCCGAAGGCATGGTGCTGGCGTTCTTCAACCAGGGCGAGGTGTGCACCTGCCCATCGCGTGCCCTGGTGCAGGAGTCGATCTACCCGCAGTTCATGGAAGTGGTGATGAAGAAGGTCCTGCAGATCAAGCGCGGCGACCCACTCGACACCGACACCATGGTCGGCGCCCAGGCCTCGCAGCAGCAGTTCGAGAAGATCCTCTCGTACCTGCAGATTGCCCAGGAAGAAGGCGCCGAGTTGCTGACCGGCGGCAAGGTGGAAAAACTCGAAGGCGCGCTGGCCACCGGTTACTACATCCAGCCGACCCTGCTCAAGGGCAACAACCGCATGCGCGTGTTCCAGGAAGAAATCTTCGGCCCGGTGGTCAGCGTCACCACCTTCAAGGACGAAGCCGAAGCCCTGGCGATTGCCAACGACACCGAGTTCGGCCTCGGTGCCGGCGTGTGGACCCGCGACATCAACCGCGCCTACCGCATGGGCCGCGGCATCAAAGCTGGCCGCGTGTGGACCAACTGCTATCACCTGTACCCGGCACATGCCGCGTTCGGTGGCTACAAGAAGTCTGGCGTGGGTCGTGAAACCCACAAGATGATGCTCGACCACTACCAGCAGACCAAGAACCTGCTGGTGAGCTACGACATCAACCCGCTGGGCTTCTTCTAAACCGCGTCGCCTGCTTCGCGGGTGAACCCGCTCCCACAGGGAATCGCAACACTCCTGTGGGAGCGGGTTCACCCGCGAAGAGGCCTGGCCTGCAAACACAAAATCCAGAGCGGCAACCGTGTACCAACCGCTCTGGCTCGCTTCCTGCAGTACCCATCACCATCGGCCCGGACGCCTTCCGGCCACCAAGAAAAAAAACAGGTGAAACTATGCCAAGCGATCATTCCGCCGGTGTGCCGGCAGGGTCTTCCGTCGACTTCGAAAAAGTCGGATCGGACTATTTCCAGCAACGTGAACTGAAAAAAGGCGCCGCCGGCTGGGTACTGCTGGTCGGCCTGGGTGTTGCCTATGTGATTTCCGGCGACTATGCCGGCTGGAACTTCGGCCTGGCCCAGGGTGGCTGGGGCGGCATGTTCCTCGCCACCCTGCTGATGGCCACCATGTACCTGTGCATGTGCTTCTCGCTGGCCGAACTTTCCTCGATGATCCCTACCGCTGGCGGCGGCTACGGCTTTGCCCGCAGCGCCTTCGGCCCGTGGGGCGGCTTCCTCACCGGCACGGCGATCCTCATCGAATACGCCATCGCCCCCGCCGCCATCGCCACGTTCATCGGCGCCTACTGCCAGTCACTGTTCGGCATCGGCGGCTGGATGATCTACCTGGCGTTCTATGTGGTCTTCATCGGCATTCACATCTTCGGCGTGGGTGAAGCGCTGAAGCTGATGTTCATCATCACCGCCATCGCCGCCATCGCCCTGGCGGTGTTCCTGGTGGCCATGGTGCCCCATTTTGATGCAGCCAACCTGTTCGACATCGCCAAAACGGACGCCGTGGGGGCCAGCAGCTTCCTGCCGTTCGGCTATGTCGGTGTGTGGGCGGCGATCCCCTATGCCATCTGGTTCTTCCTCGCCGTGGAAGGCGTGCCACTGGCCGCCGAAGAAACCAAGAACCCCAAGCGTGACCTGCCACGCGGCCTGATCGGCGCAATGCTGGTGTTGCTGGCCTTCGCCCTGCTGATCCTGGTGGTCGGCCCTGGCGGTGCAGGCTCCGAAGCGCTGAAGGCCTCCGGCAACCCGCTGGTCGAAGCGCTGGCCAAGGCCTACGGCGGCGCCACCTGGATGGGCAGCTTCGTCAACCTGGTGGGCCTGGCCGGCCTGATCGCCAGCTTTTTCTCGATCATCTACGCCTATTCGCGGCAGATTTTTGCCCTTTCCCGCGCCGGCTACCTGCCGCGCAAATTGTCGGAAACCAACAAGAGCAAGGCCCCGGTGATGGCGCTGGTGATCCCCGGGATCATCGGTTTCGCCCTGTCGCTGACCGGCCAGGGCGACCTGCTGATCCTGGTGGCGGTATTCGGTGCCACACTGTCGTATGTGCTGATGATGGCCGCGCACATCACCCTGCGCATCCGCCGGCCGAAAATGGAACGCCCTTACCGCACCCCGGGCGGCATCTTCACTTCGGGCCTGGCTCTGGTGCTGGCCTGTATCGCCGTGGTCGCGGGCTTCCTGGTCGACCCACGGGTGGTGATTGGCGCTGCGGTGATCTATGCGGTATTGATCGCCTACTTTGCGTTCTACAGCCGCCACCACCTGGTCGCGGGCACACCGGAAGAGGAATTCGCCGCGATCCAGAAGGCCGAAGAGGCCCTGCACTGATCGCCGCCACCTGCCGCGGGCCAGCCCGCGGCCCTGGAGATTCTGTATGGCAAGTTTCGTACACACGGTAGGCCACCTGGTCTACCGCTTCGACAGCCTCAAGGACGTGATGGCCAAGGCCAGCCCGGCCCGTTCCGGGGACTTTCTGGCCGGCGTCGCCGCCGCCAACGACGGCGAGCGGGTGGCCGCGCAGATGGCCCTGGCCAACATCCCGCTGACGCATTTTCTGAATGAAGCCCTGATCCCCTACGAACAGGATGAAATCACCCGGCTGATCGTCGACAGCCACGACGCCCAGGCCTTTGCCCCGGTCAGCCACCTGACCGTTGGCGGCCTGCGCGACTGGCTGCTCAGCGAAGAGGCCAACGAACACAGCCTGCGCGCGCTCGCCCCGGGGCTGACCCCGGAAATGGCGGCAGCAGTGTCGAAGATCATGCGCGTGCAAGACCTGGTGCTGGTGGCGCAGAAGATCCGCGTGGTCACCCAGTTCCGTGGCACCATGGGCCTGCGCGGGCGCCTGTCGACCCGCCTGCAGCCCAACCACCCGACCGACGAACCGGCCGGCATCGCCGCCAGCATCCTCGACGGCCTGCTCTACGGCAACGGTGACGCCATGATCGGCATCAACCCGGCCACCGACAGCATCGCCTCGATCTGCACCCTGCTGGAAATGCTCGACGCCATCATCCAGCGCTACGACATCCCCACCCAGGCCTGCGTGCTGACCCACGTCACCACCTCGATCGAAGCGATCAACCGCGGCGTGCCGCTGGACCTGGTGTTCCAGTCGATTGCCGGCACCGAGGCGGCCAACGCCGGCTTCGGCATCAACCTCAACGTGCTGCAGGAAGGTTACGAGGCCGGCCTGTCGCTCAAGCGCGGCACTCTCGGGCAGAACCTGATGTACTTCGAAACCGGCCAGGGCAGCGCGCTGTCGGCCAACGCCCACCACGGTGTCGACCAGCAGACCTGCGAGACCCGCGCCTACGCCGTGGCCCGCCACTTCAAGCCGTTCCTGGTCAACACCGTGGTCGGTTTCATCGGCCCCGAGTACCTGTACAACGGCAAGCAGATCATCCGCGCCGGCCTCGAAGACCACTTCTGCGGCAAGCTGCTCGGCGTGCCGATGGGTTGCGACATCTGCTACACCAACCACGCCGAAGCCGACCAGGACGACATGGACACCCTGCTGACCCTGCTGGGCGTGGCCGGGATCAACTTCATCATGGGCATCCCCGGCTCCGACGACATCATGCTCAACTACCAGACCACGTCGTTCCACGACGCGCTGTATGCGCGCCAGACCCTCGGCTTGAAGCCCGGGCCGGAATTCGAAGCCTGGCTGCAACGCACCGGCATCTTCACCCAGGCCGATGGCCGCGTACGCTTCGGCGACAACCTGCCGCCGGCATTCCGCCAGGCCTTGGCGCAGCTGGCATAAGAGGTGACCATGGCAGACCGTACCCCACCCCAGCCTTCTACCCCGCTCTCTAGCCAGGAAAGCCCCTGGCTGGCCCTGCGCAACCTCACCCCGGCGCGTATCGCCCTGGGCCGTTGCGGCACCAGCCTGCCTACCAGCGCACAACTGGACTTCCAGTTCGCCCACGCCCAGGCCCGCGACGCCGTGCATTTGGCCTTCGACCACGCGGCCCTTAGCGAACAGCTCAAGGACAGAGGCCGCGACAGCCTGGTGCTGCACAGCGCTGCCAGCGACCGCCACCAATACCTGCAACGCCCGGATCTCGGCCGGCGGCTGAACGAGGACTCGGCCGAACGCTTGCGCCAGCATGCCCAGGCCAACCCCGACGGCGTCGACCTGGCCATCGTGGTCGCCGACGGCCTCTCGGCCCTGGCCGTGCACCGCCATACCTTGCCGTTCCTGGCCCGCTTCGAGGAGCAGGCCGCCGCCGATGGCTGGACCAGCGCCCCGGTGGTGCTGGTGGAACAAGGCCGGGTGGCAGTGGCGGACGAAGTCGGCCAGTTGCTCGGTGCACGCATGACCGTGATGCTGATCGGTGAACGTCCGGGGCTGAGCTCGCCGGACAGCCTCGGCCTGTATTTCACCTACGCGCCCAAGGTCGGCCTGACCGATGCCTATCGCAACTGCATCTCCAACATCCGCCTGGAAGGCCTGAGCTACGGCATGGCGGCCCATCGCCTGCTATACCTGATGCGCGAAGCCTGCCGGCGGCAGCTTTCCGGTGTGAACCTGAAGGATGAAGCCGAGGTCCCTGGTATCGACAGCGAAAATGCCCCCACCCAGCGAGGCAACTTCCTGCTCGGCGAACGTTAAAAAACATGTAACGGAAGGCGGATTGCGCTGATGGCCAGCATTGGGGCAGCATGCCCAGGAAAGCCGCAGGCATTCCGCTGTTTCCCCTAATGGACTCTGAGGGCCGCACATGCGCATCATCAAGGCAACCCTGGAACACCTCGACCTGCTCACTCCAATGTTCGTCAGATACCGCGAGTTCTATGGGCAGCTCCCTTATCCGGACAGCTCTCGTGCCTTTCTGGAGAAACGCCTGAAGTACAAGGAGTCGGTGATCTACCTGGCCCTGCCGGATGAGGATGAAGACAAGCTCCTGGGGTTCTGCCAGCTGTATCCGAGCTTTTCGTCGCTATCGCTGAAACGCGTGTGGATCCTCAACGATATCTTCGTCGCCGAAGACTCGCGGCGCATGCTGGTGGCCGACCACCTGATGCGCGAGGCCAAGAAAATGGCCAAGGAAAGCCAGGCAGTGCGCATGCGGGTATCGACCAGCGCCAACAACGAGGTGGCGCGCAAGACCTATGAATCGATCGGCTTTCGCAAGGACACCGAGTTCGAGAGCTACATATTACCGATCCATCAGGACTGACCGCTCCGGCCCTTTCGCGGGTAAACCCGCTCCCACAGGCACTACGCAAAGCTCAAAAGCGGTGCAATACCTGTGGGAGCGGGTTTACCCGCGAAAAGGCCAGTACATGTTCAAGTCGTAACCCCCCGCTACAAACTCGCCGGGCAGGTTTCCTACTTCGCCGTATAATGCATCGACCTGCCATGTGTGAAATTTTACCCATCCACAGGTCATCATGCCGACACCCAGGGCATTGTCCGTCATCGCGTGCCCGTAAAACGGGTCTAGAACACAGGTGCTGTACATGGAATTCAACCCGCTGGACTTAATCCTGCATCTCGACACCTACCTCGATCTGCTGGTTACCAACTACGGTCCCTGGATCTACGCGATCCTGTTCGCTGTCATCTTCTGCGAAACCGGCCTGGTGGTGATGCCGTTCCTGCCGGGCGATTCGCTGCTGTTCATCGCCGGCGCCGTGGCCGCCGGTGGCGGCATGGACCCGGTCCTGCTGGCGGGCCTGCTGATGGCGGCGGCCATCCTGGGCGACAGTACCAACTACATCATCGGCCGCACCACCGGCGAAAAACTGTTCAGCAACCCCAACTCGAAAATTTTCCGCCGCGACTACCTGCAACGCACCCACGAATTCTATGAACGCCATGGTGGCAAGACCGTGACCATGGCGCGCTTCCTGCCGATCCTGCGCACCTTCGCGCCGTTCGTGGCCGGTATCGCGCACATGCACTACCCGCGCTTCCTTGGCTTCAGCGTGGCCGGTTCGTTGCTGTGGGTCGGCGGCCTGGTGACCCTGGGCTACTTCTTCGGCAACGTGCCGTTCATCAAGCAGCACCTGTCGTTGATGGTGGTCGGCATCATCGTGCTCTCGCTGGTTCCGATGATCCTCGGCCTGCTGCGTAGCCGCCTGGGTCGCACCGCCAAGGCCCACTGACAGCAGACATGTGGTCCTACAGCGCCTGGCGGCGCAAGCGCACCCTCGCGCGCTACCCGATCGATGCACGGCAATGGCAGGTGATCCGCGATCGCCTGCCGATGCTCGACGGCATCAGCGCCGATGAAGACCGATGGCTGCGCGAAGCGTGCATCCTGTTCCTGCTCGACAAGCACCTGACCACCCTCCCCGGGGTCGAACTGGACGACGAGCAGCGCCTGTTTCTCGCCGCCCAGGCGCAGCTGCCGCTGCTGCACCTGGGCGAGTTGAACTGGTACCAGGGCTTCCACGAGATCATCCTCTACCCCGACGACTTCAAGAGCCCGCAGCGCCACCGCGATGCCAGCGGGGTTGAGCACGTGTGGGATGCCGAGCACAGCGGCGAAGCCTGGCAGCAGGGGCCGATCATCCTGGCCTGGGCCGGCGTGCTGGCCAGTGGCGGCTGGGAAGCCTACAACCTGGTGATCCACGAACTGGCGCACAAGCTCGACATGCTCAATGGCGATGCCAACGGCCTGCCGCCGCTGCACCCGGGCATGCGCGTGGAAGACTGGGCCGCCGCCATGCAGCAGGCCTATGACGACCTCAATCACCAGCTCGACGCTGACCCCGACGCAGAAACCGCCATCGACCCCTACGCTGCGGAAAACCCGGCGGAATTCTTCGCCGTCACCAGCGAATACTTCTTCAGCGCACCCGACCTGCTACAGCAGGCTTATCCACAGGTGTACCAGCAGCTGTCGCTGTTCTACCGCCAGGATCCGCTGGCGCGCCTCATGCGGCTGCAAGCCGAGCACCCGGAGTACCGGCAAAGCCACGCCTGATGCGGCCGCACATCTGCCCGCACATCAGGCCAGGCGTGGCATGGCCTGGCGGAATGTGCCTATAATCGCCGCCACTTTTTTGATCAAACACGGGGGCACTGCCCAATGAGCTACAGCAAGATCCCGGCTGGCAAAGACCTGCCGAACGACATCTACGTCGCTATCGAGATCCCGGCCAACCACGCGCCGATCAAATACGAAATCGACAAGGACAGCGACACCCTGTTCGTTGACCGTTTCATGGCCACCCCGATGTTCTACCCGGCCAACTACGGTTTCATCCCGAACACCCTGGCGGACGACGGTGATCCCCTGGACGTGCTGGTCGTGACCCCGTACCCGGTAGCCCCAGGCTCGGTCATCCGTGCCCGTCCGGTCGGCGTGCTGAACATGACCGACGACGGCGGCGGCGACGCCAAGGTCATCGCCGTTCCTCACGACAAGCTGAGCCAGCTGTATGTCGACGTGAAGGAATACACCGACCTGCCAGCCCTGCTGATCCAGCAGATCGAGCACTTCTTCGCGAACTACAAGGATCTCGAGAAGGGCAAGTGGGTCAAGATCGAAGGCTGGGAAGGCGCCGACGCCGCCCGCGCTGCGATCACCAAATCGGTTGCTGCCTACAAGGGCTGATACCGCTTTGCAGAAAAAGCCCCGCCTCGGCGGGGCTTTTTTATGGGTCATACTTAAGACAGGTAAAAAGTCCTACGTAGTCCTACACCTTCGCCCTACATGAAGGCATTTTTCACGCCGTTCATGTCAACATCCCGTTCATTTCGTTACTGGCAACCGGCCGCTACACTCGGTCTCATGAACAGATCCGGTGAACGCCTCAAGGCACTCCTTCGGGAATGTGGCCTGACTCCCTCAGACTTCGCTGCCCAGCGCCGCGTTACGTCGCAGCACATCAACAACTGGTTCACTCGCGGCATCCCCATTGCCCGCCTCGACGAAATGGCCGAGTTGTTCTGTGTGCAGCGCCGCTGGCTGCAAACTGGCGAAGGCCCCAAACACCCGCATTCGTTTCTACGCATGTACGCGCCCCAGTCAACGCCTGTAGAAACACCCGGTTTACCTTCGATATCGCATCCTCCCCTGGTGCAAGTGCCCTTCAACGAACTGCGCAATGGCCAACTCGTGGCGATCGACCATCACTGCCTGGCAATGCCGGCATCTGCGCTGGAGGCATTGGCCGTGCCTGAGGACAAAGCCATCTGCATGACCATGCCTGCCGCCAACATGGCGCCGTGGATCCCGCGCGATGCCATCTTGGCGATCGACCTCAGCTTCACCCGCGTGGTTGATGGCGAGATCTATGCCCTGCTGCACAACGGCAGGCTCAGGGTGAACAGCCTGAGCCTCGGTCACCGGGGCACCCTGTGCCTGCACAGCCATAACCTGCGCGAGATCGTGGAGCGCTACACACCCTTACAGTGCGATGCGCAGAAGCTGGAGATACTCGGCTGGGTGTTCCATTGGTCGCATTACCGCCAGAGACGCCCCGACTGACACACTCTGTGCCATTTTTTGCTGGGCATACCGCGCCAGCCCTTGTATGCTACGCTGCACATTCAGCCCCGGCCGGCGCAAGCCGCGTTCCAGAGGGCTCGGCGACGCTCCACACGACCGTCTGCCATCTCTTTCAGGCCCTTGATGGCCACACAGTTAAGGCGGCTGCGACTTACCATAAATTAGTCGGAACCGTCCCCGAGAAGCCGGCCACAAGCCGGCTTTTTAATGCCCCACTGAAAATAATCCTCATCTCTTGAAGCCACCTGAAGCTTTGCCATATCAGCCTCGAACCGCCGCGAAGGCGGCCGACCTGAGAAAGCGGCTGCTAGCCTTCATGGGTGTGTACCTTTCCCCGGTGCTGATGATCCTCACTTCCCGGCCGTGCATGCTTTCCTCGCCATGGCGAGGGATCGCTGCTAACAGCGTTGTAATTGTTCTCTTCATGTCGAGCTCTCAAAACCACAGCCGAATGCCGGCTACGAAACGCGCCTCATCGACATCCCCGCCCTCATCACGAATCAGGTCTGCCGTTTTGCCGTAGGAGCGGTTCCAGGTTACGCCGATGTAGGGCGCGAACTGGCGCACGATCTCATACCGTAAGCGCAGACCGACTTCGGTGTTTGCCAGGCCAGAACCCACTCCGCGCTCGGGATCGTTCTTGCCATAGAAATTAGCTTCAGCGGTTGGCTGCAAGATCAGGCGATTGGTTAGAAGAATGTCGTATTCGCCCTCCAGCCGAGCAGCTGCCTGGCCATTCTCACCGATGAACGCTGTGGCTTCGGCTTCGAAGTCATAGAGCGCCATGCCCTGGATACCAAAAGCGCCCCATGTCTGTGGTGATCCTGGTTGGAAATCCTGGCGCACCCCAGCGACCACATCCCACCATGGGCTAACGGAGCGCCCATACAGAAGCTGCAACTCAGCGTCCTCGGTGACGCCATTGGTCCGCTCACCTTCGGAGCGGATCCACAGCCGGTTGATATCGCCGCCAACCCATCCAGAGGCTTCCCAAGCCAGCGCGCTGCCTTCGTCTGCATCCTGGTACTCAAGCTTGTCTAGCAAGAAGAAGCTGTTGATCGCGCTGTCATGCATCTGATGCCCGCCCAACGGAGGAAAGGCAGCTTGGCGATCAGCATCCGTCAGCACAGGTATCGGAGTACGGCTAGTCGTCGTTGGGGCATCAGAGCCATGGTTCATCATCGAGTGATCCATGGCACCATGGTCCATCCCCTGCATGCTGCCATGGTCCATCTTGCTGTGGTCCATGTGCGCGTGGTCCATACCTGGCATCGGGTCCGCCGACGGAGCGGAATCCATTTCCATGGACCCATGCCCCATTGCCGAATGGTCCATCTCCTCAGCAGCAAAGCTGGGCGCAGCACCCAGCATGCTGAATGAAACGGTCAATGCCAACAGCGATGGTCGTGCCAGGCTATTGGTCATCTTTCCCTGCCTTAGCTTTATCGCTGCCATGCGATTCCATCATTTTGCTGTGATCCATACCTTCCATCGAGCCATGGTCCATACCTTTCATGGTGTCGTGGCCCATACCCTTCATGGAGCCATGATCCATGCCCTGAGAACCCTTCGATTTCGCGGCATCGGCAGACTGCTGACTGTGCTGTTCATGGTTGTCGCCGGACCACGACGAAGGAGCGTAAACAGCAAACAGACCAGCCATCGCGGCAGAGAGGAAAAAGGCGTTTCGCTTCATTGGTTTGTTCATTTTGGATCTCCAGTTCATTCGTCCACGCGAACTTCTCGGAACATGCCCATTTCCATATGGAACAGTAGGTGGCAGTGGTAGGCCCATCGGCCCAAAGCATCCGCAGTTACTCGGTAGCTTCGTTTTGAGCCTGGTGGCATATCGATGGTGTGTTTTCGAACCATGAAGTTACCGTCCTCATCTTCCAGATCGCTCCACATTCCGTGGAGGTGGATGGGGTGAGTCATCATGGTGTCGTTGACCAAAGTGATACGCAGACGCTCGCCATATTTGAGGCGTAGGGGTTCAGCATCGGAGAATTTCACGCCGTCGAAGGACCAGGCGAACTTTTCCATATGGCCTGTGAGATGCAGCTCGATGGTGCGCCCTGGTTCACGTCCATCCGGATCAATGAACGTGCTTCGCAGATCCGCATAGGTCAGGACATGCCTTCCATTGTTGCGCAGGCCAATTCCTGGATCGTCCAACTTAGGCGTTGGACTCATAGTCTGCATGTCGACCAAGGGGTTGTTTGTTTCTGAGGCTGGGTGAGACTGCATGGCGCCGCCCATGCCTCCCATGCTGCCATGGTCCATCCCAGCCATCTTGCTGTGGTCCATGCCGGCCATGCTGCCATGGTCCATCCCCGCCATCTTGCCGTGGTCCATGCCAGCCATGCTGCCGTGATCCATACCCATATCGCTCATTGAAATGAGAGGGCGAGGATCAACTGCCGGAACTGCAGCTTGCATACCTTCGCGAACGGCTAAGGTGCCTCTGGAGTAGCCTGTGCGATCCATGGATTGAGCAAAAATGGTGTAAGCCTGCTCGTCCTCCGGTTCAACAATGACATCGAACGTTTCAGCCACTGCGATACGGAATTCATCAACCGTGACCGGTTTGACGTGCTGCCCATCAGCAGCCACGACCGTCATTTTCAAGCCAGGGATACGCAAATCAAAGTACGTCATGGCCGAAGCGTTGATGAAACGCAGCCGGATTCTCTCACCAGGCTTGAAGAGGCCCGTCCAGTTCGTATCGGGGGCCTGCCCGTTCATGAGGTAGGTGTAGGTGTAGCCACTTACGTCAGCGAGGTCGGTAGGGCTCATTTTCATTTCAGCCCACATTTTTCGATCCGCCACCGCAGCCGACCATCCCATCTCGCCTACGTCGTTGACGAAGTCGCCCACGGTGCGTTTGTGGTAGTTGTAATAGTCCGACTGCTTCTTGAGCTTGGACAGGACCCTGGCAGGATCCTCGTCAGTCCAATCGCTAAGCATGACCACATAATCGCGATCATAGGTGAATGGCTCTGGCTCCTTGGCATCAATGACCAGGGCGCCGTAGACCCCGACCTGCTCCTGGAACCCAGAGTGGCTGTGGTACCAGTAGGTCCCATTTTGATGGACCTTGAACTTGTACTCATACATGCCATCGGGTGCGATGCCATGAAAGCTCAGACCAGGCACACCGTCCATGTTCGCCGGTAGGATGATGCCGTGCCAATGGATAGAAGTGTCCTGTTTCAAGCGGTTACGTACCCGCAGCGTGACAGTGTCTCCCTCCCGCCAACGAAGGATCGGCCCCGGAAGCGAACCATTGATTGCCATGGCTGTGCGAGTTGCTCCGGTGATGTTGACCGGCAACTCACCGATGTAGAGATCAAAATCGGTGCCTGTCAGAACATTCGGCTGGCCCGGACTGGTAACAGCCCAGACCGGCGCGCGCCACATGCCCAGTCCACCCAGTAATCCAGTAGCGGCCAGGCCTTTGACGAAAGATCGTCTCGTGGTTTTGCTTTGCATGCCGTAGTGTCCAGTCAGTCAGATAATTCGCTGATATCCGGGCCGCTCGATCACAGCCCCGGCTTTCTTCGGGATCCCACAAGTCTTTGCTAGAAAACGCAGGCCGTAGTGGCCTGGGCTACGGATGACACGCCTTGTCCGCCATCATCGACTTGTGTTCACGAACCCATCAGGGGATTTGAAACCATTGCTACCGATAACGGCAGGCGTGACAGCAATACCCGTCTTCAATGACCGTAGATGGCAGGCCCTGACAGCTGGCTGATACCAACATTACATTTGCGTCAGCTTCCGGTTAGCTCACTTTTTTGCTGCACGCTGGGTGTGAGGGGATGCGGGATTCGATGCGAAACGTCGGGCCCTTTCGCGGGCAAGTCTGCTCCCACGGGTCCTGCAGCCACTTCCAAACAGATGCGATCCCTGTGGGAGCGGGCCAGCGAAGAGGCCAGTACAAGTCACCCTTTTACGCAAACCACCTGCCGCAGGGTGTGCACCACCTCCACCAACTCGCTCTGCGCCCGCATCACCGCATCGATGTCCTTGTACGCCATCGGAATCTCGTCGATCACGTCCTTGTCCTTGCGGCACTCGACATGCGCCGTGGCCCGCCGCTGGTCGTCCACGGTGAAGCGGCTCTTGGCCTTGGTCCGGCTCATCACCCTGCCCGCACCATGGCTGCAGGAGCAGAATGACTCCTCGTTACCCAACCCCCGCACGATGAAGCTCCGGGCGCCCATGGAGCCGGGGATAATCCCCAGTTGCCCTTTCTGCGCCGACACCGCGCCCTTGCGCGTCACCAGTACCTCGCGCCCGAAATGCTGCTCGCGCTGCACATAGTTGTGGTGACAGTTGACCGCCTCCAGGCTTGCCTCGAAGGGTTTGCCCAGTGCCTTGCGGGTGGCTGCGACCACCGCCTGCATCATCAGCTCGCGGTTGCGCCGGGCAAATTCCTGCGCCCACTCCACCGCCTCGACATAGTCGGCAAAATGGCGGCTGCCCTCCTCGAAGTAGGCCAGGTCCTTGTCCGGCAGGTTGGCCAGGTGCTGGCGCATGTCGGCCTGGGCCAGTTCGATGAACAGGTTGCCAATGGCATTGCCCACGCCGCGCGAGCCGCTGTGCAGCATGAACCAGACCCGGTCAGCCTCGTCCAGGCACACCTCGATGAAATGGTTGCCACCGCCCAGGGTGCCAAGGTGGTGCCGGTTGTTGGTCTTTTCCAGGCGCGGGTACTTGTCGGTAATGGCCTTGAAGCGCCCGGCGAGCTGGCCCCAGGCCTTGTCCGCCGAACCCGGCACCTTGTCCCAGGCACCCTGGTCGCGTTTGCCAAAGGTCTTGCCATGGGGCACCGCCTGTTCGATGGCGCTACGCAGCCCATGCAGGTTGTCTGGCAGGTCGCGCGCCTGCAGCGAGGTACGCGCGGCGATCATGCCGCAGCCAATGTCCACCCCCACCGCGGCGGGGATGATCGCACCGAGCGTGGGAATCACGCTGCCAATGGTCGAGCCCTTGCCCAGGTGCACATCCGGCATCACCGCCAGGTGCTTGAAGATGAACGGCATCTTCGCCGTATTGAGCAGTTGCCGGCGAGCGTCGTCTTCGACCGGCACGCCGTCGGTCCACAGTTTGACCGGCTTGCCGCCGGCGACCTGGAGAATGTCCATGGAGCTGTTCCTGTTGAGCCATGCCTGCATGATACCGCCGAAGGTCGTAGAACTGCGGGTTGCCAGAACGGTTGCACAGTGCTGTATGCTTGGCCGGTCTTCAGGGCGGGGTGAAAGTCCCCACCGGCGGTAAATCGAAAGATGAGCCCGCGAGCGCCCCGGCCATGCCGGGGGTCAGCAGATCTGGTGCAACTCCAGAGCCGACGGTCATAGTCCGGATGAAAGAAGGCGTCAGGCAGGGGCCATTCGGGCGCCCCTGCGCGCGCATTTTGTTCGCCCCGAGACGTTCATCGATCAATCACGAGGAGCGTTTCATGTCCCCTTTGCTGCAAAAACAATTCCCCAATGTGTCCGCCGCCATCGCCGCCTTCCAGGCCGGGCGCCCTGTATTGCTGCTCGACGATGACGACCGCGAGGACGAAGCCGATATCGTTGCCGCCGCCGAGAACCTGTCGCTGCAGACCATGGCCATGATGATCCGCGACTGCAGCGGCATCGTCTGCCTGTGCCTGGACGAAGCCACTGTCGATGCCCTGCAGCTGGCGCCGATGGTGCAAAACAACCAGGCCCGGCATGGCACGGGCTTCACCGTCACCATCGAGGCAGCCGAAGGCGTGAGCACTGGCGTCTCCGCGCAAGACCGCATCACCACCATCGAAGCGGCGCTGCGCTCGACCGCCGAGCAACGCCATATCGTCAGCCCTGGCCATGTGTTCCCGCTGCGCGCGCGGGATGGTGGCGTGCTGACCCGTCGTGGGCA
Source organism: Pseudomonas sp. LRP2-20 (assembly GCF_024349685.1). Lineage (NCBI taxonomy): Bacteria > Pseudomonadati > Pseudomonadota > Gammaproteobacteria > Pseudomonadales > Pseudomonadaceae > Pseudomonas > Pseudomonas sp. LR2-20. The sequence goes on from NZ_AP025944.1 coordinate 5,438,258, forward strand.
TACCGAAGGCTCGGTGGACCTGGCACGCCTGGCCGGACTACGGCCGGCGGCAGTGCTGTGCGAGTTGATGAACCCCGATGGCAGCATGGCGCGGGGTGAGCAGGTGTCGGTGTATGCACGGCAATACAACCTGCCGGTGCTGACCATCGAAGAGCTGGCGCGGTGCCGTGAGGCCATGGTCGAGCTGGAAGCCGAGCCTGCCTGATCTGTCGCACGGGGCCGCTTTGCGGCCCATTCGCGGGCAAGCCCGCTCCCACAGGGATCTCACACAGCTTGAGGGCGGTGAGATGACTGTGGGAGCGGGCTTGCCCGCGAAGAGGCCGGCAAATCCAGCCTCAGGTAGCCTGAAGTTTGCTCCCCCCGCCCCGCTCTGCTAACGTCGCGCGGTTCTGACCCGCCACCGAGACTGTCGCCATGGCCCGCAAAAAAGCCTCCATTGATTTCGAACAATCCCTCGCCGACCTGCAAGCCCTGGTCGAGCGCCTGGAGAACGGCGAACTGTCGCTGGAGGACTCGCTGGCCGCGTTCGAGCAAGGCATCGCCCTGACGCGCGATTGCCAGGGGGCCCTGGCCCAGGCCGAACAGAAAGTGCAGATCCTGCTGGAACGTGATGGCGAACTCGCCGCACAGCCGTTCGATGCGGAGCCAGAAGCATGATCAGCGCTTACCAGGCCAGTTGCCAGGCCCGTGTCGACGCCGCCCTCGAACCGCTGTTCATCGCTCCGACCAAAGAACTGGAGCGCCTTTATGCGGCCATGCGCTACAGCGTGATGAACGGCGGCAAACGCGTGCGTCCGCTACTTGCCTATGCCGCCTGCGAAGCCCTGGGCGCGCCAGCCGAGCAAGCCAACGGTGCAGCCTGTGCTGTGGAGCTGATCCATGCCTATTCGCTGGTCCATGACGACCTGCCGGCCATGGACGACGACGACTTGCGCCGTGGTCAGCCAACCACCCACAAAGCCTTCGACGAAGCCTGCGCGATTCTCGCCGGTGACGGCCTGCAGAGCCTGGCCTTCAGCGCCCTGCTCGACCCACGCCTGAGCCCGCAGGCCGACAGCATCCGCCTGGCCATGGTCCAGGCCCTGGCCAAGGCTGCTGGCCCCGCGGGCATGGTCGGCGGCCAGGCCATCGACCTTGGCTCGGTCGGCCTGAAGCTGAACCAGCAAGCCCTGGAATTCATGCACCGGCACAAGACCGGTGCGCTGATCGAAGCCAGCGTGCGCCTGGGCGCCCTGGCCAGTGCCCGCGCCGAACAGGCGCAGCTGGATGCCCTGCAGACTTATGCACAGGCCATCGGCCTGGCATTCCAGGTGCAGGACGATATCCTCGACGTGGAAAGCGACACGGCCACCCTGGGCAAGCGCCAGGGTGCCGACATCGCCCGTGACAAACCGACCTACCCGGCGCTGCTGGGGCTGGAAGCCGCCAAGGCCTACGCGATCGAACTGCGCGACCAGGCGCTGGTCGCATTGCAAGGGTTTGGTGAAACTGCCGAGCCACTGCGGGCGTTGGCGCGCTACATCGTCGAGCGCCGTCATTAAGGCTTGACTGCAATCCCTTGTGGATGCGGGTTTACCCGCTGCCACAGGGTCCGCGTAACCCGTGGTCGAATGGGCACTTTTCCCACAATGGGGTAAACTGCCGCGTCTTCACACCTATAACGACTCGCCTGATGCCCACGACGTTTCAAGAGATCCCCCGCGAACGCCCGGTCACGCCGTTGCTCGACCGCGCTGACACGCCTGCCGGCCTGCGCCGGTTGGCCGAAGCCGACCTGGAGACCCTGGCCGACGAATTGCGCCAGGAGTTGCTCTACACCGTTGGTCAGACCGGTGGGCATTTCGGCGCCGGCCTGGGCGTCATCGAGCTGACGATCGCCCTGCACTACGTCTTCGACACCCCGGATGACCGGTTGGTGTGGGACGTCGGCCACCAGGCCTACCCGCACAAGATCCTCACCGGGCGCCGCAAGCGCATGCTCAGCCTGCGCCAGAAGGACGGCATCGCCGCCTTCCCGCGCCGCAGCGAGAGCGAGTACGACACCTTCGGCGTCGGCCACTCCAGCACCTCGATCAGCGCTGCCCTGGGCATGGCCATTGCCGCCCGCCTGCAGAACAGCGCGCGCAAGTCGATCGCCGTGATCGGCGACGGTGCCCTCACTGCCGGCATGGCCTTCGAAGCGTTGAACCACGCCCAGGAAGTCAACGCCGACATGCTGGTGATCCTCAACGACAACGACATGTCGATTTCGCGCAACGTCGGCGGCTTGTCCAACTACCTGGCCAAGATCCTCTCCAGCCGCACCTACGCGAGCATGCGCGAGGGCAGCAAGAAAGTGCTGTCGCGCCTGCCCGGTGCCTGGGAAATCGCCCGTCGCACCGAGGAATATGCCAAGGGCATGCTGGTGCCGGGCACGCTGTTCGAGGAGCTGGGCTGGAACTACATCGGCCCGATCGACGGCCATGACCTGCCGACCATGATCGCCACCCTGCGCAACATGCGTGACCTCAAGGGCCCGCAGTTCCTGCACGTGGTAACCAAGAAGGGCAAGGGCTTCGCCCCGGCCGAGATCGACCCGATCGGCTACCACGCCATCACCAAGCTCGAGCCTGCCGACAAGCCGGCTGCGCCGAAGAAAGTCAGCGGGCCGAAGTATTCCGCCGTGTTCGGCCAGTGGCTGTGCGACATGGCCGCCGCCGACAACCGCCTGGTGGGCATCACCCCGGCGATGAAGGAAGGCTCGGACCTGGTCGCCTTCAGCGAACGCTACCCACAGCGTTATTTCGACGTGGCGATCGCCGAGCAGCACGCGGTCACCCTCGCCGCCGGCATGGCCTGCGAAGGCAGCAAGCCGGTGGTGGCGATCTACTCCACCTTCCTGCAGCGTGCCTACGACCAGCTGATCCACGACGTGGCGGTGCAGAACCTCGACGTGTTGTTTGCCATCGACCGCGCCGGCCTGGTGGGCGAAGACGGCCCGACGCACGCCGGCAGCTACGACCTGTCTTACCTGCGCTGCATCCCGGGCATGCTGGTGATGACCCCAAGCGACGAGAACGAGCTGCGCAAGATGCTCAGCACCGGCCACCTGTTCGACGGCCCGGCTGCGGTGCGCTACCCGCGCGGCACCGGCCCGAACGCGCCGATCAGCGGCGACCTCGAGCCGCTGGAAATCGGCAAGGGCGTGGTTCGCCGCCAGGGCGAGAAAGTTGCCCTGCTGGTGTTCGGCGTGCAGTTGGCCGAGGCCCTGCAGGTTGCCGAGCAGATCAACGCCACCGTGGTTGACATGCGCTTCGTCAAACCGCTGGATGAGGCCCTGGTGCTGGAACTGGCTGCCAGCCACGAGCTGCTGGTGACCATCGAAGAGAACAGCATCATGGGTGGCGCCGGGGCTGCCGTGGGCGAGTTCCTGGCCAACGAAGCTGTGGTCAAGCCGCTGCTGCACCTGGGGCTGCCGGATATCTACGTCGAGCACGCCAAGCCTGCGCAGATGCTGGCCGAGTGCGGGCTGGATGCTGCTGGCATCGAGGCCTCTGTCAAAGCTCGCATGGCCAAGCTCGGGCTCTAGGGCCCTTTCGCGGGCAAGCCCACTCCCACAGGTGCTGAGATACCCTGTGGGAGCGGGTTTGCCCGCGAATGCTTTGGTAATGACCATGAAAATCCTGAGCTTTGCCCCGCTGCTCTGCCTCCCCTTGCCGTTGCTGGCCGCTGAGCGCGACGATGCCCTCAAGCTCCCCGACACCCTGATCAGCGCCAACCGCCAGGTCGAGTCGCGCACCGCCACCAGTGCCGCCAACACCGTCTTCACCCGCGCCGACATCGACCGCCTGCAACCCGGTAGCGTCACCGATCTGCTCAGCCGGGTGCCCGGCGTGCAAGTTGCCCCCACCGGTGGCCGTGGCAGCCTGCCAGGCATCTTCATCCGTGGCACCAAGGCCGCCCAGAGCCTGGTGCTGGTCGATGGCGTACGCATCGCCAACGCCACCTCCGGCGACAGTGGCCTGCAGTTTCTCGATGTCGACCAGATCGAGCGGGTCGAAGTGCTGCGCGGCTCGCGCTCGGCGCTGTATGGCAGTGATGCCATCGGCGGGGTGATCCAGATCTTCACCCGCCGCAGCAGCGGCCCCGGCCTGCAACCGCGCCTGCGCCTGGCGGCGGGCAGCAACCAGACGTTCCAGCGCAGCCTGGGGCTGTCTGGCGGTGACGACGCCACCCGTTTCAACCTCGGCGCCAGCCTCGATGAAACCGCTGGCATCGACTCGACCGGGCCGTCGTTTGCCAGCGATGGCGACCATGACGCCTACCGCAACAAATCGCTCAACCTGAGCCTGAGCCACACCTTCGGCGAGCGCTTCGAAGCCGGCCTGAACCTGCTCGACAGCCGCGGCCGCAGCGAATACGACAACCCATTCGGTCGCTTCGACCCGGTCACCTTCCAGAGCTTTGGGCAAAAGCCCTACACCGACTTCAACGTCAGCAGCCTGGGCAGCTATTTCGATGCTCAGCTCAACGACCTCTGGCATTCGCGCCTGGAGCTTGGCCACAGCGAAAACCGCGACGACAAACGCGACAAGCTCAGCGACGAGCGTTTCGTGTTCAACACCTACCGCGACCAGGTCACCTGGCAGAACGACCTGGCCCTGGCCGAGCGGCACAACCTGCTGCTGGGTGGTGACTGGTACCAAGATCGCGTGCACGGCAGCACCGACTTCACCGAGGACAGCCGCTGGAACCGTGCGGCCTTCATCCAGCACCGCTACAGCGGCGAAGCCTTTTCCACCGAGTTTGGCGCACGGCGCGACCAGAACCAGCAATTCGGCGGCCAGACTACCTGGAGCGGTAGCCTCACCGTGCCGTTGAATGCCCAGAACGATGTACTGCTGTCCTACAGCGAAGGCTTCCGCGCCCCAACGTTCAATGACCTGTACTACCCGCAGTTCAGCAACCCGGGCCTCAAGCCCGAGCGCTCGAAGAGCTATGAAGTGCAGTGGCGTAGCCAGCTGACCCACGACAGCCGCCTGGAAACCTCGCTGTACCGCACCGACCTGCGCGATGCGATCATCTTCGGCCAGGACTCGATCCCGCAGAACGTGGCTTCGGCGCGCATAAACGGCCTGGAAATGGCACTCGACCAGCAATGGGGCGAATGGCGCAGCCAACTTGGCCTGGCCCTGATCGACCCACGCGACCGCGACAGTGGCCACACCCTCGCCCGCCGCGCTCGGCGCACCCTGAGCCTGGACCTGGACCGCCAGTTCGGACAGTTCAATGCAGGCGCCAGCTGGCAAGCCGTCAGCGCCAGCTACGACGATGAAGCCAACCAAAATCGCCTGGGCGGTTACGGCCTGTTTGGCCTGCGTGCGGGCTGGGCGGCCACTGACGAGGTGAAGCTTGAAATGAAGTTGGATAATCTGCTGGACAAGGACTACAACCGGGCACTTTACAGCTTCGACGGGGCCAGCTACGGCTACCGCGAAGAAGGCCGCACCGCGCTGTTCAGCATCACCTGGACGCCGGCACTCTAGCCGCCAGCAGCACGCACAGGCGGGCGGTGGCTTCGATCATCTGCCCGCTGGGCCGCTCCAGCCCCTTGTCCGGCACCACCAGCAAGCCGTCCCCGGCCACCGCGCTCAGCCGTGGCCAGGCCTTCCAGCTCGTCAGCTGCGCCTCATCGGCCGCCAGGATCACCTGCGGGTCGCGCATCAGCACCGACTCGACATTCACCTGCGGCGCTGGCTGACTCAGATCGGCAAAGACATTGCGCGCCCCGCACACTGCCAGGGCATCGCTGACCACCTGCTGCCCGCCCAAGGTGTACAGCGGCCGGTCCCACACCTGATAGAACACCCGCACCGGATGCTCGCGCCTGTATTGCTGGCGCAGCTGCTGCAGCCGCTCGCGCAGGGCCTGCACATAGGGCCGGCCTTGCTCGCCCCGGCCGACACGCACGGCGATGGCCTCGATCTGGTCGAGCAATTGCTTCAGGTCGTGGGGCTCGGCGCTGTAAGTGGCAATGCCCAGGCGCCTGAGCTGGTCGCGCTGTGCCGGTGCCACGCTGCCGGGCCAGAGCAGCAGCAGGTCGGGCTTGAGGCTGAGCAGGGTTTCCATGTCCAGCTGGCCCTGGCGCCCGACCGAGGGCAGCCTTTGCAGCGCTTGCGGTCGCTCGCCGCCATCGAGCACACCCACCAGCAGGTCATCGGCGTGCAGTTCGAGCATGATTTCGCTCATCGACGGCGCCAGGCTGACCACGCGCAAAGGCTCGCCGGCCTTTGCAGTAACGGCCAGCAGCGCCAGCAGGCAGAGCAGAACGCGCATCAGCCCAGCTGACGCGGAATACGGTAGAGGTAAAGCAGCACCACGGTGGACAGCGCCAGGAGAATCTGCGGTACCGCCTCCAGCCCGACCAGCACCGACAGCGCGGCGACCCAGGCCGGGAAGCAGGCAAACAGCATGGCCATGCGCCGCACCCGCGCCAGGTTGATCCAGGCGGCGGGTTCCTCGGCCGTGCCCAACACCTTCGAGGTGGCGATCAGCGCCCGCTTGTAGGCGCCGAAACGCGGCAGGCTGAGGAACATGGTCGCGGCACCGGCGATGAACAGCGGCATGGCCAGCACCGGGATCAGCGCATCGCCGCCGCCAAAGGCCCAGGCCATGATCGGTAGCGGTACCAGGCCGACCGCCAGGTACTGCCACCAGGCCAGCGCCAGGCGCCGCTTGACCTCGCCGCGGGTCACGCCTGGGGCACCTCGCCCTGGTGCTCGTTACCCAGCATGTGGCCGAGCTTGCCGGCCTTCGTCGCCAGGTAGTAACGGTTGTGCGGGTTGTGGCCGGTGTGCAGCGGCACGCGCTCGGCGACCTTGATGTTCATGTCGGTCAGCGCCTTGACCTTGCGCGGGTTATTGGTCATCAGGCGCAGCGATTTCACGCCCAGGTGCTCCAGCATCGGCAGGCACATGGCGTAGTCGCGCTGGTCGGCGGCAAAGCCCAGGCGCTCGTTGGCCTCGACAGTATCGGCACCACCATCCTGCAGCTCATAGGCGCGGATCTTGTTCAACAGGCCGATGCCACGGCCTTCCTGACGCAGGTACAGCAGCACGCCACGGCCTTCGCGGGCGATCGCCTGCAGCGCGGCTTCCAGCTGCGAACCGCAGTCGCAGCGCTGGCTGAACAGGGCATCGCCGGTCAGGCACTCGGAATGCAGGCGCCCCAGCACCGGCTCACCGTCGGCGATATCACCCAGGCTGAGCACCACGTGCTCACGGCCAGTGGCTTCGTCGAGGAAGCCATGCATGGTGAAGATCGCAAAGGGAGTCGGGAGTTTCGAGGCGGCAACAAAGACGACGGGCACGTTGTGCTCCTGGATAAGTAGGAAATTTCTCGTGAGCCGATTGTATCAGCAGGTCGCCGCGTGTGCGCTCGTTGAATACCGTGGCTTAAGATCGAAAAGTTCGATGCTTAGCAGGGACTGGCATTCTATATTGGGCCTTGTGGGAGCCGCGCTTGCCGGCGATGGGCCGCGAAGCGGCCCCACGATTTCAAGGTTGTTGCATAAACTGCCGGGGCCGCTTCGCGGCCCATCGCCGGCAAGCGCGGCTCCTACAGGGATCGCGCCAGCTTTATTGCGGCTTGCTGTCCGGGGTGAAGGGATAGGGCTGCTTCCAATGCTCGAAGATCGGCTTCAGCTCGCCGCTGCGTACCAACTCGGCCATGCGTTTGTCGAACAGGTCTCGCAGGACCTTGGCCTGTTCGCTCTTGGAGAACGCCAGGTACAACGGCAGTTCGGCCACATGGGTACTGCGAAAACGCTCCGGCTGCGAGGTCTGCCCGAGCACATAGTCGACTTCGGTCTGCGCATCGATGTAGAAATCCACGCGCTCATGTTCGAGCATCGGCAGGATGCCTTCACGGCGCTGGATTTCGCGGAAGTTGTGCACGTTGGGCAGGTAACTGCTGTAGTCATAGCCGCGCACCCAGGCCAGGCGGTACTGGCCGACGGTAGCCAAGGTCGGCACCGGCGTGCTGGCCAGGCCCAGGGCATAGATATGGTCCATATCGAAGTGCCAGCGCGGATACAGGTTGTCGTCGTTTTCCTCCTTGTACGACCCGACCCAGGCATCGGCCTCGCCCCGCTTGACCAGGCCAACCGCGCGGCTGTACGGCGCACTCTGGGTCACCACCTTCACGCCGGCAGGTTCGAACACCTTGCGCAGCACATCCCAGGCCACCCCACTGCCATCGGCATTGGTGTAGTCGCTCCACTCTTCGCTGACCAGGTGAATCTGCTTGGGTAACGCATCAGCTGCCATCACCCAAGGGGCAAGGCTCAGCATCATTGCCAGCAGCACAGTCCTCATGGCCATCGAAACGCTCCCTGCTTCAGCCTACCGCCCATACCAGAATCTGCATGCCCAGCCAGGCGAACACACCGGCCAGGATATCGTCGAGCATGATCCCGACACCGCCGTGCACATGGCGGTCGATCCAGCGGATCGGCCATGGCTTGAGGATGTCGAAGAAGCGGAACATCAGGAACCCGGCGAGGATCCACTGCCACCCTTCAGGCACCAGCCAGAGGGTGATCCACATGCCGACCATCTCGTCCCAGACAATGCCTTCATGGTCGTGCACGCGCAAGTCGTTGGCGACCTTGCCGCACAGCCAGAAGCCGAACAGCATCGTCACGCCCAGCAGCAGCCAGTAGCCCCAGTCGGGCAGCATCTGCCACAGCGGGATGAACGGGATCGCTACCATTGAGCCCCAGGTACCGGGGGCCTTGGGCAGGGTGCCCGAACCGAAGCCGAAGGCGATGAAGTGCCACGGGTTGCGCCAGACCGATGGCGGAACGAACTCCGCTGGCACCTGGTTGGGGTGGTCGGTCACGGTGTCTCCCTAAAGTGTTGATAGCCCCGTTGAACCGGGGTGATGTCCTGGCCCTGCGAGTCGCGCAGGGTCACGCCTTGGCCTTCGAGCACGCGGCCGATGACGTGCACCTCGACGAAACCGAGGTCGGTCAGCGGGGTGAGCGCCGCTGGCGGCAGGGTAAAGGCCAGTACGTAGTCGTCGCCGCCGGTCAGTGCTGCCAGCCGGGCTGCATCGTGGCCAAGGAAGGCCTCCAGAGCAGGAGACACTGGCACCCGCGCCAGGTTCACCTCGAGCGCGACCCCGGATGCCTTGGCGATATGCCCACAGTCGGCGAGCAGGCCATCGGAAATGTCCAACGCCGCCGTGGCCCGGCCGCGCAACAGCTGGCCAAGGTGCAGCTGAGGCATCGGCGACCAGTAGTGATCAAGCAGCGGCTTGGCCAGTTCGGCCGGCGCCTCGCGCTCACCCAGTACCAGCGGCAACGCCCCGGCCGCCTTGCCCAGCGAACCGCCGACGCACAGCAGGTCGCCCGGCCGCGCGCCGCTGCGGCGCAACGCCTGGCCGACCGGCACGCGGCCGAACACGGTGACGGTGATGCTCAGCGGGCCGCGGGTGGTGTCGCCACCGATCAGGCTCATGCGGCAACGGTGGGCCATGCGGCTGAGACCGTCGGCATAGGCTGCCAGCCAGTCTGGGCCGACATCCGGCAAGGTCAGGGCAAGGGTGAAGCCGATCGCCGTTGCGCCCATGGCCGCCAGGTCACTGGCCGCCACGGCCAACGAGCGCTGGCCAAGCAGCAACGGATCGCAGACGGTGGGGAAATGCCCCCCGGCGACCAGGGTGTCGGTCGACACCGCCAGTTGCTCACCGGGGGGAAGGTCCAGCAGGGCGCAATCGTCGCCGATGCCAAGCGCCACGCCCTCGCCGCCCTGCGCACAAGGCGCGGCGGCGAAGTAATGGTTGATCAGCTCGAACTCACCCATGGGCCGACAGCGCCAGAATCAGCGCTTGTTCGCCTTGACTTCTGCTTCACGCAGCGCCGGGGCAAGCTTGTCCAGCACGCCGTTGACGAACTTGTGGCCGTCGGTGGCACCGAAGACCTTGGCCAGTTCCACGCCTTCGTTGATCACCACGCGGTACGGTACGTCGACGCGCTTGATCAGCTCCCAGGTGGACAGGCGCAGCACGGCCAGCTCGACCGGGTCGAGCTCTTCCAGTGCGATGGTCATGCAAGGCACCAGCGCCTTGTCGATTTCGCCCTTGATTGCCGGGACCCCGTGGAGGATCTCGCGGAAATAGGCACCGTCGACATCGGTGAAATCGTTATCCACCCGGAACTGCGCTTCGATCTCGTTCAGCGAATGCTGGGCCATGTGCCACTGATACAGGGCCTGGGTCGCGAGCTTGCGGGCTTCGCGGCGCTTGGCGCTTTTCGATGGCTTGCCGGCATCCGCAGGTTTTGGATCGCGCGGGTTGAAACGATCGCTTTCGTCGCTAATCACTTGGCCTCCAACTGCGCCAGCAGGCTGACCATTTCCAGAGCGGACAGGGCAGCTTCACCGCCTTTGTTGCCAGCCTTGGTGCCGGAGCGCTCGATGGCTTGTTCGATGGAGTCGACGGTCAGAACGCCGAAGGCCACCGGTACGCCGAACTCCATGGACACCTGGGCCAGGCCCTTGGTGCATTCGCCCGCCACGTATTCGAAGTGCGGGGTACCGCCACGGATCACTGCGCCCAGGGCGATGATCGCGTCGTATTCGCCTTGCTGGGCGACTTTCTGTGCCACCAGCGGGATTTCGAACGCGCCCGGGGCACGGATGATGGTGATGTCGCTTTCGCTGACACCGTGGCGTACCAGGGTATCAACGGCGCCGCTTACCAGGCTTTCGACGACGAAGCTGTTGAAGCGGCCAACCACCAAAGCATAGCGACCTTTGGGGGCGATGAAGGTACCTTCGATGGTCTTCAGGGTCATTCCGATATTCTCATCTTCAAGAGCGAGGCCGCATACAAGCGGCCTCGACAGGGGTCTGGACTCGAGCTCAGGGCGTCAATGCCGCCTCAAGTCACTCGGAGGGCACGTATTCTACAACTTCCAGATCGAATCCGGATATCGCATTGAACTTCATCGGCGAACTCATCAGGCGCATCTTGCGCACACCGAGGTCGCGCAGGATCTGCGAGCCGGCACCGACGGTGCTGTAGGTGGTCGGTGCCTTGGTCGGTGCATCGCCCGCGCTTTCGCGGATGTGCGCCAGCAGCACGTCGCCGTCCAGCGGGTGGCCCAGCAGCAGCACCACGCCACTGCCAGCCTCGGCCACGGCGGCCATGGCCGCGCGCAGGCTCCAGCGGCCCGGCTGCTTGACCAGCAGCAGGTCGCGCAGCGGGTCCATGTTGTGCACGCGCACCAGGGTCGGCTCTTCGGCGCAGATCTTGCCCAGGGTCAGGGCCATGTGCACGTCGCCTTCCACCGCGTCACGGTAGGTGACCAGGTTGAATTCGCCCAGCTCGCTCTCCACCGGCTGCTCGGAGACGCGCTGCACGGTGCGCTCGTGGATCATGCGGTAGTGGATCAGGTCGGCGATGGTGCCGATCTTCAGGCCGTGTTCGGCGGCGAACACTTCCAGCTCGGCGCGGCGCGACATGGTGCCGTCGTCGTTCATCACTTCGCAGATCACGCCGCTCGGCTCGAAGCCGGCCATGCGCGCCAGGTCGCAGGCCGCTTCGGTGTGGCCGGCGCGGGCCAGGGTGCCGCCGGGCTGGGCCATCAGCGGGAAGATGTGGCCTGGGCTGACGATGTCTTCAGCCTTGGCGTCCTTGGCAGCGGCAGCCTGCACGGTGCGTGCGCGGTCAGCGGCGGAAATGCCGGTGGTAACGCCTTCGGCGGCTTCGATCGACACGGTGAACTTGGTGCCGAAGCCCGAGCCGTTGCGCGGTGCCATCAGCGGCAGCTTCAGGGTCTCGCAGCGCTCGCGGGTCATCGGCATGCAGATCAGGCCGCGGGCGTGCTTGGCCATGAAGTTGATGTGCTCAGGCAGGCAGCATTCGGCCGCCATGATGATGTCGCCTTCGTTCTCGCGGTCTTCGTCATCCATGAGGATGACCATTTTGCCCTGGCGGATGTCTTCGACCAGTTCTTCGATGCTGTTGAGCGCCACTCGGCACCCCCTTCTCAATCAGGATTTCAAGAAGCCGTTGGCGGCCAGGAAGCTTTCGGTAATGCCACTGCCCTTGCTCGGTTCGGCAGCCTTGTCGCCCAGCAGCAGACGCTCCAGGTAACGGGCCAGCAAGTCGACCTCAAGGTTTACCCGACGCCCTGCACGGTAGTCGGCCATGATGGTTTCGGACAGGGTGTGCGGGACAATGGTCAGCTCGAATTCGGCGCCATTGACCTCATTGACCGTCAGGCTGGTGCCGTCGACGGTGATCGAACCCTTGTGGGCGATGTACTTGGCCAGCTCCTTGGGCGCACGCACGCGGAACTGGATGGCGCGGGCGTTATCGCTGCGCGAGATGATTTCGCCGACACCGTCGACGTGGCCGCTGACCAGGTGACCGCCCAGGCGGGTAGTCGGGGTCAGGGCTTTTTCCAGGTTGACCTTGCTGCCGCTCTTGAGGTCGATGAACGCGGTGCGCTTGAGGGTCTCGACGCTGACGTCGGCCCAGAACCCGTTGCCCGGCAGCTCGACGGCGGTCAGGCAGACGCCGTTGACGGCGATGCTGTCGCCGAGCTTGACGTCACCCAGGTCGAGCTTGCCGGTTTCGACGTAGACGCGCACGTCACCGCCCTTGGGGGTCAGGCTGCGGATGGTGCCGATGGATTCGATGATGCCGGTGAACATGGGGACTTCCTCAAAAACGGGTTGCGCGGGGCAAGCCCGGCATTATACGCCGGGTGCCGGCAGAGGGATGGCCGTGACCCGCCAGTCATCGCCCACTGCGCGCATTTCGGTGATTTTCAGCCGCGGCGCCTGGCTCATCCTGTCCAGCGGCCAGTCCAGCAATGGCCGGGCCTGGGAGCCGAGGAAAGTGCCGGCAACGAAAAGCTGGTACTCGTCGATCAGGCCCTGGCTGGCAAAGGCGCCGACCAGACCGGCGCCGGCTTCCAGCAGGATTTCGTTGACCCCACGTGCGGCCAGCGCCCGCAGCAGGGCCGCCAGGTCTACCTGGCCATTGTCGCCGGGCAGGCTGAGCAGTTCATGGCCGGCAGCGGCATAGCCTGGGTCATCTGCGACGGCGGTGACCACCAGCGCCGGGCCAGCCTTGAAGAACGGCGCATCCAGCGGCAGGCGCAGGCGGCCGTCGATCAGCACGCGCAGCGGCGTGCGGCTCAAGGCCAACGCGGTGGTTTCGGCGTCCAGGCCCAGCTCGGTACCACGCACGGTCATCCGCGCGTTATCGGCGAGCACGCTGGCTGCACTGGTCAGCACCACGCTGGAACGGGCGCGCAGGCGCTGTACCGCCGAGCGGGCAGCGGGGCCGGTGATCCACTGGCTTTCGCCACTGGCCATGGCGGTGCGCCCGTCCAGGCTCATCGCCAGCTTGGCGCGCACGAACGGCAGGCCGTGCTCCATGCGCTTGAGAAAGCCTGGGTTGAGGGCACGGGCTTCGGCTTCGAGCACGCCACTGGCCACCTCGATGCCGGCCTCGGCCAGGCGCCGCAGGCCTTGGCCTGCGACTTGCGGGTTGGGGTCCTGCATGGCGGCGACCACCCGGGCCACACCGGCGTTGACCAGCGCCTCGGCGCACGGCGGCGTGCGGCCATGGTGGCTGCACGGCTCCAGGGTCACGTAGGCGCAGGCGCCGCGGGCCAGCTCGCCGGCCTGGCGCAGGGCATGCACCTCGGCATGCGGCTCGCCGGCGCGCACGTGCCAGCCTTCACCGACCACCTGGCCATCACGAACGATCACGCAGCCCACGCGGGGGTTGGGGTGGGTGGTGTACACGCCCTTGCGCGCCAGCTCCAGCGCGCGGGCCATGTAATGGGCATCGAGAATCGCGGTCTGGCTGGGCATGCTCACTCTTTAGCCGGCTCGCGGGCCAGGCGGTCGATTTCTTCGCGGAATTCGTCGAGGTCCTGGAAGCGCCGGTACACAGAGGCGAAGCGGATGTAAGCCACTTCGTCGAGCTTGCGCAGCTCGGCCATGACCATTTCGCCCACCACCAGCGACTTGACCTCGCGCTCGCCGGTGGCGCGCAGGCGGCTCTTGATATGCGCCAGTGCCGCTTCCAGGCGCTCGACGCTGACCGGGCGCTTCTCCAGCGCACGCTGCATGCCGGCGCGCAGCTTGTCTTCGTCGAAGGGCTGGCGTGTGCCGTCCTGCTTGATCAGCCGCGGCAGCACCAGCTCGGCGGTTTCGAAGGTGGTGAAACGCTCGCCGCAGGCGACGCATTCACGGCGGCGGCGCACCTGTTCGCCCTCGGCGACCAGACGCGAGTCGATGACCTTGGTGTCGTTGGCACCGCAAAAGGGACAGTGCATGGTGGCAGGCAACAAAAAAAGGGAGGGCCATGGTAGCGCATTGCACTGGCAAGACAAGCCAAAGGGGTTAACATCCATACAATTCTGCCCCTGAAGGACCCACCCATGCATCTTCGTGCGCTCGTCGTGCTGTGCTGCGCTTCTCTGCTCGCCGCCTGCGGCAGTGACCGCCCCAAGACCGAAGCAGTCCCCGCGCCAGCAGTGGCCAAGGTGGCGAAAAACGCCGAACCGCTTGGCCCGCTGCCGGCCTATCAGCGTGAACTGAGCGGCACCTTGCTGGAGATCCCCGCCGGCGCCGACGTGGAGCTGGCGCTGCTGGTCATCGACGACCGTGACCGCCCGCAACAGCTGCTGGCCAGCAGCACCCTGACCGGCACCGGCCAGGCCCTGCCCTATCACCTGCGTTTCAACCCCGAGGCCTTCCCGGCCGGTGCCCGCGTCGAGCTGCGCGGCCGTGCCAGTAGTTCCGGCCAGCTGATCATGCACCTGCCACCCGTGCGTATCATCCAGGCCCAGACCCAGGCCACCGGCCCGCTGCGTTTCGAGAAGGCGCCGTAAGTGGCGCCGCTTGCCCTGCAACAGGCCCTTAGCGGCCTGATCGGCGAAGCGCGCCTGGTGGTCAGCGAGCTGCCCGAGTGCGAACTGAAGCTATGGCTGATCGATGATCAGAACATGGACCGCGCCTTCAGCAGCGAAGAAACCCGGCGCATCCTCGAGGAACCGCCATACTGGAGCTTCTGCTGGGCCAGCGGCCTGGCCATGGCCCGCTACCTGGCCGCGCACCCCGAATGGGTCGCCGGCAAGCGCGTGCTGGACTTTGGCGCCGGTTCCGGCATCGCCGCAATCGCGGCGGCCCGCGCCGGGGCGCTGGAAGTGGTCGCCTGTGACCTCGACCCGCTGGCCCTGCAAGCCTGCCGCGCCAACGCACAGCTCAATGCTGTCGAGCTGGGCTACAGCAGCGACTTCTTCGCCGAGGCCGACCGCTTCGACCTGATCCTGGTCGCCGACGTGCTCTATGACCGCGCCAACCTGCCGCTGCTCGATGCCTTCCTTGGTCGCGGCCGCCAGGCACTGGTGGCCGACTCGCGCGTGCGTGATTTCAGCCACCCGCTGTACCGGCAGCTTGGCGTGCTCGAAGCCCTGACCCTGCCGGACCTGGCCGAGCCGCACGAATTCCGCCGGGTCAGCCTGTACCACGCCAGCCGCGAGCCTTTATAGTGGTGCCATTCACGGATTTGCGAGAGTCGCGATGAGCCTAGCTCCTAGTAATGATCTGCCCTACATCTTCGATGCCACCGATGCCACCTTCCAGCAGCTGGTGATCGAGAATTCCTTCCACAAGCCGGTACTGGTGGACTTCTGGGCCGAGTGGTGCGCGCCGTGCAAGGCGCTGATGCCGCTGCTGGCGAAGATCGCCGAGGGTTACCAGGGCGAGCTGCTGCTGGCCAAGATCAACTGCGACGTCGAGCAACAGGTGGTGGCCCAGTTCGGTATCCGCAGCCTGCCAACCGTGGTGCTGTTCAAGGATGGCCAGCCGGTTGACGGCTTTGCCGGTGCGCAGCCGGAGTCGGCGATCCGCGCCATGCTCGAACCGCATGTTCAACTGCCGGCCGCGCCAACCGCTTCGCCACTTGAACAAGCCAAGGCGCTGTTTGCCGAAAGCCGTTTCGCCGAGGCAGAGGCAGCGCTCAAAGCACTGTTGGGTGAAGACAACAGCAATGCCGAGGCATTGATCCTGTATGCCCGTTGCCTGGCCGAGCGTGGCGAGCTGGGTGAAGCCCAGGTGGTGCTGGACGCGGTCAAGACCGACGAGCACAAGGCCGCGCTGGCTGGCGCCAAAGCGCAGCTGACCTTCCTGCGCCAGGCCGCCAGCCTGCCAGAAGTCGCCGACCTGAAGAGCCGCCTGGCGCAGAACCCGCAGGATGATGAGGCGGCTTACCAGCTGAGTATCCAGCAGCTGGCGCGCCAGCAGTATGAAGCGGCACTGGAAGGGTTGCTGAAACTGTTCCAGCGTAATCGCGGGTATGAGAACGGTCTGCCGCAGAAGGCGATGCTGCAGGTGTTCGAGCTGCTGGGCAGCGACCATCCGCTGGTGAGCGTTTACCGCCGCCGCCTGTCTTCGGCCATGTTCTGACCTGAAGCCCGTTGCGAGGGCTTCGCCCTCGTTCGCGGGCGCGCCCGCTCCCACAGGGATCGCGCAAGGCTTGAGAGCTGTGCAGTACCTGTGGGAGCGGGCTTGCCCGCGAAGAGGCCCGCATAGGCAACCTCACCCCACCCAGTGATACACCGGCGCATCCACGCCACTTTCCACTTTCACTTCACTGCTGTGGCGCAAGCGCACCAGCAACCGCTTGCCCGCTGCGGTACTCCCGGCCAGCCCTTCCAGCCGGTCCAACAACTCCGGCCCGCTCATCTGCCCTGCCAGGCGCAGCACCTCACGCGCGGCATGCCACTGCCCATCGTCCTGGCGCGCAGCCGCTGCTGCGGCTACCGGCTCCGCCACCGGCACCTCGATCTGCCGCCCAAGCTGCGCCCACTCCTGCGGCTCCAGCTCGATGGTCAGGTCCACCGGCCAGTCACCAATCTGTCCACGAATTCTCACGATGCGTTCCTTGAGCTCAGGTCAATGCAGCCATGCTACCGCAACATGAAACCTGCGCCACGCAGGCTGGCGGCGCAAAGAAAAGTTGTTATAACATAACCGAATCTTTCAGCCCGTCCCGGAGTCGTCCATGCGTCGCCTGCTGCTCGCCCTGCCCTTCGCCCTGCTGCCCCTGGCCGTGGCCCATGCCCACGACGAACATGACCATGATCACGCCCACGGCACCCTCGCCGCCCACGAGCATGGCGTGGCCAAGCTCAACGCGGTGCTCGATGGCAACACCCTGGAGTTGGAGCTGGACAGCCCGGCGATGAACCTGGTCGGCTTCGAACATGCCGCCAGCAGCGATGCCGACAAGGCCAAGGTTGCCGCCGTACGCCAGCAGCTCGAACAACCGCTGAAGCTGTTCGCCCTGGCCTCGGCCGCAGGCTGCAAGGATGATCAGCAAGAGCTGGAAAGCCCGCTGTTCGGCGACCCGGCCAAGGCTGACGACGACGGTGACGAGCATGAAAAAGGCCACGCGCACAGCGACATCAATGCCCACTACCAGCTGACCTGCGCCACCCCGGACAAACTCACCCAGATCGATCTCACCCCGCTGTACAAGGCCTTCCCGGCCACCCAGAAGATCAACGTGCAACTGATCGGCCCGAATGGCCAGAAAGGCGTCGAGACCTCGCCCGCCAAGGCCGTGGTCACGTTCTGAAATGCGCCAGCCGTTGATTGAACTGCGAGACCTGGTGTTCGCCTGGCCCGGCCAGGCGCCACTGCTGGATATCCCGGCATTCCGTCTGGAAGCCGGTGAAGCACTGTTCCTCAAAGGCCCCAGCGGCAGTGGCAAGACCACCCTGCTGGGCCTGCTCGGTGGGGTCAACCGGCCGGGCCAGGGGCGTATCCAACTGCTGGGGCAGGACCTCGCCCTGCTTGGCCAAGGCGCGCGAGACCGCTTCCGGGTCGACCACACCGGCTACATCTTCCAGCAGTTCAACTTGCTGCCGTTTCTTTCGGTGCGCGAGAACGTCGAGCTGCCGTGCCGCTTTTCACGCAGCCGCGCCGAACGTGCCAGTCAGCGCCACGGCAGCATCGACCAGGCCGCCAGCGAGCTGCTGGCGCACCTGGGCCTGGGGGACCCGGCGCTGCTCGCACGGCGTGCCGACAGCCTGTCGATCGGCCAGCAGCAGCGCGTCGCTGCCGCACGCGCATTGATCGGCCAGCCCGAGCTGGTGATTGCCGACGAGCCGACCTCGGCGCTGGATGCCGACAGCCGCGAAGTCTTCATCCGCCTGCTGTTCGACGAATGCCGTGCGGCCGGTTCCAGCCTGCTGTTCGTCAGCCATGACCAGAGCCTGGCGCCGCTGTTCGATCGGCACCTGTCCCTGGCTGAACTCAACCGCGCCGCCAAGCCCCGGGAGGCCTGATGTACCTGCTTCGCCTTGCCCTGGCCAGCCTGGCCAACCGCCGTTTCACCGCCTTTCTCACGGCCTTCGCCATCGCCCTGTCGGTGTGCCTGCTGCTGGCCGTCGAACGCGTGCGCACCGAAGCGCGCGCCAGCTTCGCCAGTACCATCAGCGGTACCGACCTGATCGTCGGCGCCCGCTCGGGCTCGGTGAACCTGCTGCTGTACTCGGTCTTTCGCATTGGCAACGCCACCAACAACATCCGCTGGGACAGCTTCCAGCACTATGCCCAGGACCCAAGGGTCAAGTGGGCGATCCCGATATCGCTGGGTGACTCGCATCGTGGCTACCGGGTGATGGGGACCACCACCGACTACTTCAGCCATTACCAGTACGGCCGCAAACAGCATCTGGAGCTGAGCCAGGGCCGTGAATTCGCCAGTGACCCGTTCGAAGTGGTGCTCGGTGCCGAAGTGGCCGACGCTCTGCACTACAAGCTGGGCGACAAGCTGGTCCTGGCGCACGGTGTCGCCGCGATCAGCCTGGTCAAGCATGACGACAAGCCGTTCACCGTGGTCGGCGTGCTCAAGCGCACCGGCACGCCGGTCGACCGCACCCTGCACATCAGCCTCGGCGGCATGGAGGCCATTCACATCGACTGGCACAACGGCGTGCCGGCCCGTGGTGCCGGGCGCATCAGCGCCGAGCAGGCGCGGACCATGGACCTGCAGCCGGCAGCGATCACCGCGTTCATGCTTGGCCTGAACAACAAGATCGCCACCTTCAGCCTGCAGCGCGAGATCAACGAGTACCGCAGCGAGCCGTTGCTGGCGATCCTGCCTGGGGTTGCCCTGCAGGAACTGTGGAGCCTGATGGGCACCGCCGAACAGGCGTTGTTCGTGGTGTCGTTGTTCGTGGTACTGACCGGCTTGATCGGCATGCTCACGGCGATCCTCACCAGCCTCAACGAACGCCGCCGGGAGATGGCGATCCTGCGCTCGGTGGGCGCGCGGCCGTGGCATATCGCCGGGCTGCTGGTGCTCGAAGCGCTGGCGCTGGCGCTGACGGGCATCGCGGCGGGGCTTGGGTTGCTGTACGCGGGCATCGCCCTGGCCCAAGGCTACGTTCAGGCCAACTACGGTCTGTACCTGCCCCTGGCCTTGCCCAGCCCCCATGAATGGACGCTGCTTGCAATCATCCTTGGCGCGGCGCTGCTGATGGGCAGCGTGCCGGCCTGGCGCGCCTATCGGCAGTCGCTGGCCGACGGCCTGTCCATTCATCTCTGAGAGCTTTGCAATGATCCGAGACCTCACCGCCATTTTCGCGGGCAAGCCCGCTCCCACAAGGAGCACGTCGAACCCTGTGGGAGCGGGCTCGCCCGCGAAAGGGCCGGGACAGGCAGCCCAACTTTTGCTGGTAGTGCTGCTCTCGCTGGCACTACCAGCCTGGGCCTCGGAGCCCCGCGAGCTGGACTGGCCTGCACTCATCCCCGAAGGCGCGCCGGTCATCCCGCCACAACTGGCGCCGCTGCACGACATGTCGCAGCTGAGCAATGCGCTGTCGGCCGAGTCGGCCCCTCCGGCACGCCAGCAGGCGCCCGATGCCCCGGTGGTGAAAAGCCTGGACGGCCAGCAGGTCAAGATACCGGGCTATATCGTGCCGCTGGAGGTAAGTGAAGAAGGCCGTACCACGGAGTTTCTGCTGGTGCCGTATTACGGCGCCTGCATCCATGTGCCCCCTCCGCCGTCGAACCAGATCGTGCATATCTTCAGTGAAATGGGTGTGCGCGTGGAGGACCTCTACCAGCCCTACTGGATCGAGGGAAAGATGCAGGTTAGAGCCTCCAGCAGCGAGTTGGCCGACGCCGGATACCAGATGGAAGCAGAGAAAATATACGCTTATGTTCTCAAGTGAGAACTGTTTCGAATTCATGACGACGCTTCTTTGAGCTGGGTCAAACTTTCGGTTCAGACGCATCCGTACCATTGGACTACTCGATTACTCACGTCCTTTGGGAGCTTCCATGAACAAGTCCTTGCTCGGTGCCTCGCTTGTGGCCCTTGCGCTCGCCGCCCCTGTTGCCCACGCCCACCAGGCGGGTGATGTCATCGTCCGCGCCGGTGCCATCACCACTGCCCCGAACGAAAACAGCGGCGACCTGAAATTCGACGGCAACAAGGTATCGGGCACCAAGGCGACCCTGGACAGCGACACCCAGCTGGGCCTGACCTTCGCCTACATGCTCACCGACCACGTCGGCCTGGAACTGCTGGCTGCGACGCCGTTCAAGCACAGCGTCGGCGTCAAAGGCCTCGGTGGCGGGCTGGACGGCAAGCTGGCCGACATCAAACAGCTGCCACCGACCCTGTCCGTGCAGTACTACCCGATGGAGCCGAACTCCAAGTTCCAGCCCTATGCCGGCGTCGGCATCAACTACACCCTGTTCTTCGACGAAGACCTGACCAGCGCGCGCAAGCAACAAGGCTTCAGCAACCTCAAGCTGCAGGATTCGGTGGGTATCGCCGGCCAGTTGGGCATGGACTACATGATCACCGACAACCTGCTGGTGAACGCCTCGGTCTGGTACGTCGACATCGATACCAAGGCCAGCGTCAACGGCCCGACCGCACTGGGCTACAGCAAGACCAAGGTCGACGTCGATGTCGACCCGTGGGTGTACATGGTCGGCCTTGGCTACAAGTTCTGACCTGAACACGGCAGGGCGGCTTCGGTCGCCCTTGCTCGTTGCCCCCATGACCAACACCCAAGTGCCAGCGCACTGATCACCATGCCCAGCCCGCATACCGCAACCCACCCCCAGCGCGCATACACCCAACTGGCCAGCACGGCCCCCAGGCCGCTGCCGATCGAGTAGCAACACATGTAGGCGCCAATCAAACGGCTGGCCATCGCGCCACGCCCCGCCAGCAACAGGCTCTGATTGGTGACATGCACCGCCTGCACGGCAAAATCCAGCATCAGCACGCCCAGCACGAACGCAGTCAGCGAGTGCCCGACCCAGGCTGTCGGTAACCATGACAGCGTCAACAAGGCCAGCGCCAGACCGGTGGTGCGCTCGCCCAGCCCTCGATCAGCCAGCCGACCGGCCCGCGACGCGGCCAGGGTGCCGGCGATACCCGCCAGGCCGAACAGGCCGATCTCGGTATGGCTGAGCGCCAGCGGTGGCGCACTCAAGGGCAGCACCATGGCACTCCACAGTACGCTGAACGCAGCGAAGATCAGCAGCCCGAACAACCCTCGTCGGCGCAGCAGGCTGTCGTGCCGGTACAACGTGAACAAAGCGCCGATCAATTGCCAGTAGCCAGGTCGTTGTGCGGGTAACTGGCTCTGGGGTAGCCAGCGCCAGAGCACCATAGCCATGAGCGTGAGCAGTGCCGCCGCCACGAAGTAGACACTGCGCCATCCCGCCAGGTCGGCGAGCGCCCCTGAGACCAGACGCGCCAGCAAGATACCCAGTACCACCCCGCTGGTGACCGTGCCCACCACTTGGCCCTGGCTGGCCGGAGTGGCGAGGGTTGCGGCGTGGGCGACCATCACCTGCACCATGACCGCCATCAGCCCGACCAGGGCCAGCGCTGCCAGCACAACCAGCCATTGCTGAGCCAGGCCAACACCGACCAAGGCCAGGGCGGCAACCAACAGCTGCACCAGCAGCATGCGCTTGCGCTCGATCAGATCGCCCAGGGGCACGATCAGGATCAACCCAAGGGCATAACCGGCCTGCGTCGCGCCAACCACCCAGCCGGTCTGCTGCTGTGCCACGCCCAGGTCGCGGGCCATCGACTCGAGCAAAGGTTGAGCGAAATAGACCGTGGCCACGGCCATGGCGCAGGTGGCGGCAAGCAGCAGGGTTATCCAGCGATTCATCGGGCTGACTCCTTCGCGCCTGGTTTCAATTTGAAACCACATGATGGATATTTAGCAAATGTGGTTTTAATCTGCAACCAGATGAACCACGCAGGTGCTGCCAATGCTCGATGAAGTGAACGCTCAATGCCCCATAGCCCGGGCGCTGGAAGTACTGGGTGACCGTTGGGCGCTGATGATCCTGCGCGATGCCTTTGATGGCTTGCGCCGTTTCAGCGAGTTCCAGAAGAACCTGGGGCTGGCGAAGAACATTCTGGCGTCGCGGCTGAAGTTGCTGGTGGAGAGTGGCTTGCTGGCGTTGCAGCCGGCGTCGGATGGCAGTGCCTACAAGGAATATGTGCTGACCGAAAAAGGGCGCTCGGTATTTCCGATCGTGGTTGGGTTGCGCCAGTGGGGGGAGCGGTTTTTGTTCGAGGCGGGGGAAGCGCGGTCGGAGTTGGTGGACAGCGCCAAGGGGCGGCCAGTCGGGATTCTGCAGGTGCGGGCCGAGGATGGCCGGCTGCTGGCGGCGGAGGATTGCCTGCGCAAGGTTGTGCGGCATACGTGAACCCTGTGGGAGCCGCGCTTGCCGGCGATGGGCCGCAAAGCGGCCCCGGCAATTTATGCAACAAGCTTGAAATCGTGGGGCCGCTTCGCGGCCCTTCGCCGGCAAGCGCGGCTCCCACAAGTACAGCGCACGCCCCAGCTATCTCAAGCCTTGCCGAGCAGCTTGGCCAAACCCTCGACCATCGGGGTCGGCTGCGGGAAGTCGAAACGCGCCAGCAACCGCTGGTTATCCGCCCGGGAATGGCGAATGTCACCCGAGCGCACCTGCCCGTAGCTGATTGCCGGCAAGCTGCCCACCACCTGCTCCAGTGCCTTGAGCATCTGGTTCAGCGAAGTCGCCTGGTTCAGGCCGACGTTCACCGCGCCCTCTTCCACCTGCGGTTGCTCCAGTGCCTGCACCATCACCTGCACCAGGTCGCCGACGTAGAGGAAGTCGCGGGTCTGCTCGCCATCACCAAACACGGTGATCGGCAAGCCTTGGGCCGCCCGCTCGCTGAAGATGCTGATCACCCCGGAGTACGGCGAGGAAGGGTCCTGGCGTGGGCCGAAGATGTTGAAGAAGCGGAATATCACCGGCTCCAGGCCATGCTGGCGGCGGTAGAAGTCCAGGTACTGCTCGCTGGCCAGCTTGTCCACCGCATAGGGCGTCAGCGGCGCCTTGGGCGTATCCTCGGCAATCGACTCACCTTCACCGTTGTTGCCGTACACCGCTGCGCTCGATGCAAAGAGCACGCGGCGCACGCCATGCACGCGCATGGCCTCGGCCACGTTGAGGGTACCGATGAAGTTGCTCTGGTGGGTCTTCACCGGGTCTTCGACCGACGCCTGCACCGACGCCACCGCAGCCAGGTGAACCACAGCACGGCAACCGGCGGCGGCGCGCTCAACCAGCTTGGCATCGGCGACATCGCCTTCGATCAGCTCGAGGTTTGGGTTGCCCAGTTGCAGGTTGTCGCGCTTGCCGGTGGAAAGGTCGTCGAGAATACGTACCGCATAGCCCTTGGCCAGCAACGCATCGCACAGGTGGGAGCCGATAAAGCCGGCGCCGCCGGTGATCAGGATGGGGGCATCAGCCATGGCGGTAGAATCGATCCAGTAGAGGTGGCAAGCCCGCGCGCCAGGCACGCGGCTTGATACCGAAAGTGTGAAGAATTTTCTTGCAGGCCAGTACCGCGTGCTGCGGCTCCTCGCTGGCATCCGGCCGCGCAGCATGGGCCTGAGGGGTCGGCGCCTGCACGGCCAGCTGACGGTACTGGCCGGCCTCGCTGAGAATCGCCTGGCCCAGCGCCAGCGGCGTGGTCGCCTCGTTGCCGGCGTAATGGTAGGTGCCCCACAGCGGCGCACTGCAATCAAGCTGCTTGAGCACCGACAGGATCACCCGCGCGGCGTCATCGACCGGCGTCGGGTTGCCACGGCGGTCGTCGGCCAGCAGCAGCTCCTGGGGTTGCTCGGCACGGGTCAGGAAGCGGCCCAGGGCACCGTCGATGCTCTCGTCCAGCAACCAGCCGAAGCGCAGCAGCACATGCTGCGGGCATGCCGCGCGCACGCTTTGCTCGATACGCCACAGGGCCTGGCCACGCTGGCCCAGCGGTACCGGTTCGTCTTTTTCGCTGTAGGCCGTGGCCCGCGAACCGTCGAACACCCGGTAGCTGGAAGGCTGTACCAGGGTGATCTGGTGGTGCTGGCACAACTCGGCCAATCGCTCCACAGCACGCTCCTGCAGGGCCAGGCGCTGGTCGCTGACCGACTCGGCCTGGAACCAGTCGAAGTAGTAGGCCAGGTTGACCAAGGCATCGGGGCGATGATCATCAAGCAGCTGAGTGAGGCTGGCCGGGGCCCAGCCGTTCTCCGGCGGGCGCGGTGCCAGGAATGCGATGTCCTCCTCGGCCCCGAGACGAATCAGCGCTTGCCCGAGGGCATTGCCACCACCCAACAGCATCAGGCGCATACGCATAGAGTCAGCAGATCCGAACAGGTTGATTGAGGGAGAGGGCCATTTTGCGGTTTCCTGGCCGGGAAGTCCAACACAGGGCCTGGCAACGCCCAAGGACGGTCAGGGCGTCGAACTTCAGACGCTCAGCTCCACGTCGGAGGAAGTTTCCTACACCACCTCGAGAAACAGCTGATTTCCATCTGGCGACCTACCTCCATTGAATAGCCGACTTCCCCACTTGCCAAGTGGGGGCTCATAAGAACAACTACAAGGAACGTTCAATGCCTCATCAGGAAATCGCCTACCTGGATTTCAACCATGAACAAAACCAAGCCATATCCTGGGCAAGCCTTGCCATGGCTGCATCGGGCGGACCAGAAGCCAAAGGCGTCGCACTCAAGGCTCGCGCATTCGCTCAGGAAATCGAAACAGTCTTGAGCGATGAACAGCGTGCCATGTTGCAGCGCTTCAGCGAAGGGCAACTTTGCGCATTGATTTACCGGCAGATGCCATGTGCTGACGATCCGATGCCCGAGCAGCTACCCGATATTTTCACCCTGGCGCACGATCCTCGCTGCCAATACCTCGCGTCGCGCAACCAATTGCTGTTGGAACTGGCACGCCATCGAAACTTTGCCTTCGATATTGACAACGAAGGCAAACAAGTACGTTTGGTCGGCAACTTCAAGGGCGGCGGCCGCGTCCCGCGTTTCGGCGAAGATACCAGCGCAAATGTTGAAACCAGCTCGCACGCAGGCCTGCGTCTGGGGCCTCACACCGAAGCGCCTTACAATTGCTCGACGATCGCCAGCCATGATCACTCCCCCGCCCCTTCAGCGCTGATCCTGACTGCACGCTGGAATCCCGCCAATGAACCCACACATGTATTCCCGCTCAGGGACATCATCAGACGCTTGGACGGACTGGAAGCGCTCGCGCTCACTTCAGCGTCCTTCGACTTCACCCGCAGTGACTGCTTCGCTCACGGACAAGGCAATGCTGGAGAAGGCATTTCCATACTGCAGTTCGAGGCCCATGGCGGATTTTCACTCCGTTACAACAGCTACCGCTTTTCGTTGAATGCGCGTGCCTGCAGTGCTGTCGCGGCCGCTTTCGAGCGCTTTCAAAAACTGCTGAGCGTCGCACAGCCACTGAGGTTCGTCCTCCAACCTGACACTGCACTGATGATCAACAACAGCCAAGCCCTGCACGGCCGCGATATCGTCCAGGACAACCGCCGGCTGCTGATTCGCCAGTTCGGATACTCCCGTCACGCAACACCGTTGGTACGGGTTGCCGACCCGCTGCTTGTTCGTGGCTGAGTGAAGGAGGACATCCCATGATCGAACTCGACCTGACACTTGTCATGACACTCGCCCTGGTTGCACTGATGGCTGGGTTTTTCGATGCCATTGCCGGGGGCGGAGGCCTGATTACCCTTCCGGTAATGTTTGTTGCTGGCATTGAGCCCTTGGCGGCAATTGCCACCAATAAATTCCAGGCGGCGTCGGCTACCGTCTCCGCTACATGCGCCTTTGCCCGCAAAGGCATGATTGACTGGAGGCGCAGCAGTCCGATGGCAATCATGTCATTTATTGGCGGGGCCACAGGGGCCTTGTCGGTAAGTTATGTACCTAAGAGCATTCTCCAGGCCTGCATCCCGTTCCTGCTGATAGCGGTAGCCGCCTATTTCGCGTTCAGCCCAAAACCCAATGAACAAGCACGCAAGGCAAAGATATCGACTAGCCTCTTCTGCGTGGCAGTGGCTCCGATCATTGGTTTTTATGACGGAATTTTCGGCCCCGGGGTTGGCTCGTTCTTCATGCTGGCCTGCGTGACGCTGCTCGGTCAGCACCTGATACAAGCGGTGTGCAACAGCAAACTGTTGAACGCGGCCTGCAATCTGGGCGCCTTGTCAGTGTTCACATTCAGCGGAGCGATCATCTGGCCACTGGCGCTGGCAATGGCATTGGCCGCGTTCGCGGGCGCACAGTTGGGCGCACGCTGCGCAGTACACTTTGGCCCACGGCTGATCAAACCGCTTTTGGTCTGTGTGTGTTGCATCATGGCGTTCAAACTGCTGTTCGATAGCGGCAATCCACTGGGCGAATGGTTACACAACATGTTCTTCTAACGAGCACCATGCACTTGCAAACGGGCACTCAGCAGCGTTCGAAATGGCAGTTCGACGAACCCGCTCCGGGACGGGAGCTGTTCATCGACGAACTGTTTGAAAACTACCGCCAGCAAGCCCGCTTGCTGGTGCCTGATATCGAGCGCGCACCTCCAGTATTCGTACTGGGTGGCGCACGCTCGGACTACACCCGGCTCAACCCTCTGATCTATCGACTGCAAGCCGCCGGGATCGGCTCGCTGACAGGCAACCTGTCCGGGCACAGCCATGCCAGCGAACCAGGGGCAGTGGCACCGTCATTGGCTATCAACCTTGAAGAGGCCCAGCGCTTTCACGCCCATATCGCAAACCGATGCCGCACGCTCATTGGCCATAGCCTGGGCGCCGCCATCGCCCTGAAGCTTGCGGCGCGCTTGCCGCAGGTTGAAAACATCGTGCTGATCTGCCCGGCAGTCTATCCAGACGAAGCTCACCAGGCGCCGTTCGGCCCGGCATTTACGGCGGCCATCAGCAAGCCCTATGGGTTTATGAACAGCGACAGTTACGCCTTCCTCCAACAGTTCCGAGGCAGAGTGCTGATGGTGATCGGTGAGTTCGACGGGCTCAACTCACAACGATTCGGCAAAGCGCCGGGCACCAGCGCGGGCAACCTGCGGCTGGCCGGTAGGGACCGTTACAGCCCGATCCCCGAAGAAGTCACCCAGGCCCTGATGCGAGCCGTTTCAGCGGAGCGCCTGCAATGCCTGTTTCTAACGGACTGCGACCATGGCATCGCCGCTCACCTGCGTACAGCTCCGGCAATTGCTGACCAGGTTGCCAACGCCGTGGAGGCATTCATCCTCGACGGCTCTTGACCCGTCAGGCATCACTCGATTTCGAAGAGCCCGTTGCTCAGCGGCCGCACGCTCAGCCGTTCGCGCACATCGTCATCGATCCGTGGATCGTCCGGCCGGTACAACCTGACCTGGCGATAGGCATTGATGCGGTTGATCTCCTCGCCCAGGTATTCCCACACCACGCGGGTGCAGGCCGGGTTGCGCCGGTCGCCGCTGGACACCCCGGCCTTCAGGCCGTTCAGGCGGGTGATGCGGCTCTTGAAGCTGGGGATGAGAATGGTCTGGCTCATCTCGTTGAAGGTAAGCGACTCGTAGTCGATGAGGAACATCCGGTCCTGCAACTGGAACGCTGCGCCCAGGTAGCGGCAGCGCACCTCGGCATGCTGGTCGGTAGCGCTGGAGCGCTCCTGGCGTTCCTGGCGCTCGAACAGGAAGCGGCCGCGCTCCTCCCACAGGTGCACCAGCGACACCAGGATGGTGCCCGGTACCGACATGCAGTTGGAATACTCGAAGTAATAACCGCAATAGCGCGACAGGTTGCCAGCGTGGTCGTGCAGCGGGCGGAACAGTTCGCTGATCGGATCGCCGGGCTGGTCGGTGACGGTCGATACGCGCGCGCCGATCAAGCGGGCGAACTGTTCGGCCGGCAGGTTCAGCTCGTAATCCTCGACACCAAAGAAATCACCGATGCGCTTGAGGTTGAAAGGCGTCGGACGGCTCTGGCCGCTCAGGTACTTGTTGAACTGCGCACGGTTGATCGAAAGCTGGCGGCAAACTTCCGAGATAGAGCGGTAGTGGCTGCAAGCCAGTTTGAGGTTGATAGCGAAATGATCGCTCATGACAGGGAACTCAGGTGAAGCGAATGACGCCATTCTAGCATCAAGTCGCACCAAATCAGAGCAACCCGCGAAATTGTAACCACTCTTGTCATGGCCAACCATGCGCCCCAACGAATAGCGGTGCGCCTGCCGTCCGCTCTTCATTCCATGCGAAGAATAAGAATCGAGGTCATTTTCCAATGCTCGAAGCACTCAACGATTTCCTTTCCGGGAAACTCCTCATCGTGCTGATCGTCGGTCTCGGCGGTTACTTCACCATCCGTTCGCGGTTCGTTCAGTTCCGCCACTTCGGCCACATGTTCGCCGTCTTCAAGGAATCGCTGCGTGGCCAGGCAGGCCAGCTGAGCTCCTTCCAGGCCCTGATGCTGAGCCTCGCCGGCCGTGTTGGCGCCGGTAACATCGCCGGTGTCGGTATCGCCGTGACCCTGGGTGGCCCAGGCGCGGTGTTCTGGATGTGGGTCACTGCTCTGGTCGGCATGGCCAGCAGCTTCTTCGAATGCACCCTGGCCCAGGTCTACAAGCGCGCCGACGGCGACGGCCTCTACCGTGGCGGCCCGGCCTACTACATTCAGCACGGCCTGAAGCGTAAAAGCATGGCCATCGTGTTCTCGATCCTGCTGCTGGTCACCTACGGCTTCGCCTTCATCGGCCTGCAGTCGTACACCGTGACCCACTCGCTGCAGAACGCCTTTGCCTTCGACCCGCGCCACACCGGCATCGTCCTGGCCGTGCTGCTTGCCATCACCTTCATCGGTGGCATCAAGCGCATCGCTGCAGTGTCGGACCTGCTGGTACCGATCAAGACCCTGGCCTACATCGGCGTGACCCTGTACGTGATCGGCACCCAGATCGAACACGTGCCGGCCATGCTGGAAACCATCTTCAAGAGCGCCTTCGGCCTCGACCCGGCATTCGGCGGCCTGCTCGGCAGCGCCATCGTCATGGGCGTGAAGCGTGGCGTGTTCGCCAACGAAGCGGGCCTGGGCAGCGCACCGAACGTGGCTGCCGTGGCTGCGGTGAAGCACCCGGGCGCCCAGGGCGTAGTCCAGGCCTTCAGCGTGTTCCTCGACACCTTCGTGATCTGCACCTGCACCGCGCTGCTGATCCTGCTGTCGGGCTTCTACACCCCAGGCTTCGAAGGTGACGGCATCGTCCTGACCCAGAACTCGCTGGCCGCCGTGGTCGGTGACTGGGGCCGCCTGTTCGTCAGCGTGGCACTGTCGCTGTTCGTGTTCACCTGCATCCTCTACAACTACTACCTGGGCGAGAACAGCCTGCAGTTCCTCAGCCGCAACCGCATCGTGCTGCTGGGCTTCCGTGCTCTGGTACTGGCGCTGGTGGTGTGGGGTTCGATGCAGGACCTGTCGACCGTGTTCGCCTTCGCCGACATCACCATGACCTGCCTGGCCTTCGTCAACCTGGTGGCCCTGGCCCTGCTGTTCAAGGTCGGCCTGCGGGTGATGCGCGACTACGATGACCAGCGCAAGGCAGGCATCCAGCAGCCGGTGTTCGACTCGTCGAAGTTTGCCGACCTGGACCTGGACCGCAACGCCTGGCCTGCCAATCCACAGGTGGAAACAGCCACTGACAAAGCAGTCGGCCAAGTTCAGCCGCAGCGCTGATATCCTGCCCTGCCCAGCCGCCCCGTCCGCGGGCGGCTGCTCTACCTCCGCTCACCGCTACGGATGCTTTCCATGCGTGCAGTCAAGAATCTCCTCGTCCTCTACACCGGTGGCACCATCGGCATGCTCGAAACCGCCGAAGGCCTGGCGCCGGCCGGTGGTTTCGATGCTCGGATGCGCGCACACCTCGCCGAACTGACCGATGCACCCCAGGTGCAGTGGACGCTGCAGGAAATGAACCCGCTGCTCGATAGCGCCAACATGCAGCAGCACAACTGGCTGGCGATGCGCGATGCCATCGTCGCGGCGGTGGACGCCGGCCATGACGGCGTGCTGGTGCTGCATGGCACCGACAGCCTGGCCTACAGCGCTGCGGCGCTGTCGTTCCTGTTGCTGGGCCTGGCGGTGCCGGTGCTGCTGACCGGCTCGATGCTGCCGGCCGGTGCGCCGGGCAGCGATGCCTGGGACAACCTGTGCGGGGCCCTGCGCCAGGTCGAGCAAGGCCTGGAAGATGGCGTGCAGCTGTACTTCCATGGCCAGCTGCTGCATGGCTGCCGGACGTCAAAGCTGCGCAGCGAGGCTTTCGACGCCTTCGCCGCGTTGCCGCGCCATCGTGAAGGCGAGCGCGCCGCCGAGTTGCCTGCTGCCCTGGGCTATCGCCAGCAGTGCCAGCCGGTCAACCTGGCGGTGATGCCGGTGTTCCCGGGCCTGCAAGCCAGCCACCTCAAGGCACTGCTCGACAGCGGTGTGCAAGGGCTGCTGCTGGAGTGCTATGGCAGTGGTACCGGGCCGTCCGATGACCAGGCATTGCTGGAAGTACTGCGTGCAGCGCGCCAGCGCGGTGTGCTGCTGGCTGCCATCAGCCAGTGCCCGGAAGGGTCGGTGGTGTTCGATACCTATGCGGCAGGTAACCGCTTGCGCGGCGCCGGGTTGGTGAGTGGTGGCGGCATGACCCGCGAGGCGGCGCTGGGCAAGATGTTTGCGCTGTTGGGCGCAGGGATGGATGTAAATGAAGCAGAGCATTGGTTTGCTCTGGACCTGTGCGGAGAACGAGCCTGACTATCGCCTGTCAGGGCCTCTTCGCGGCGGTTCGGCGCCCCGATGAACCCGCTCCCACAAAGGCCCTGCAGGGCAGTAAAAGTGGCGGAAGGCAGCGGGAGTCGAACCTGCCCGGGAACGGCTGCCGTCCCCAACCGGGTTTGAAGCCCGGCCGCGCCACCGGGCGCGATTGCCTTCCTTGAACTCAGTGCCTGGCCTGTTGCTGCGCCAGGGCGCTGTCGGCGCGGATGTAACGCTGGTCGGCCACCCTCCGGGTCAGGCCAAGGCGGTCGAAAT
Source organism: Pseudomonas sp. LRP2-20 (assembly GCF_024349685.1). Classification (NCBI taxonomy): domain Bacteria; kingdom Pseudomonadati; phylum Pseudomonadota; class Gammaproteobacteria; order Pseudomonadales; family Pseudomonadaceae; genus Pseudomonas; species Pseudomonas sp. LR2-20. The sequence continues at coordinate 5,469,734 of NZ_AP025944.1, forward strand.
ACTCCAGAATCTGCACACTGCGCTTGCGACCGATGCCCAACATATCGCGAAATGCGGCAACCTGCACTATCGGCGTCTCGTTGGCCTGCCCCAGCAGCAGCTCTGCCATGCGCCGTAGCGTCACTTCAGGGTAGAACAGGTCGCGCACCACCTGATGCACCAGGCCCAACCGGGCCAGCTTGCGCAGCAGCAAGCGCACCTCCGCCTCCGCGCAGTTTTCTTCTGCGGCCAAGGTCCTGACCCAGGGCGGATCATATTGCCCTGCCAGCAACTTCGGCTGTAGCCGCGCCCACAGCGCGCTGTCGGCGGCGCTCAACTGCACCTTGTGATCAGGCAAATGCAGCCACGGCCCACTGCTGACTACCAACTGGTCATTGAGCAGCTCATCGAGCAGGCTGACAAATGCCGGGCGCTCCAGCGGCAAGGCGGCGAAGCGGCGCAAGCGGTCGCGGTCCGGGCCGAGCTGGTCAGGCTCCTGTTCGTGGAACCGCGCCAGCTGCTCCAGCACCTGATCCCGCAGTGCCTGCCACTGGCTTCTGGCAAACAGCAGCGGCCCCTGGCGCGTGGCCACTACCAGCACATCATTGGGCACTAACCAGGTTTCGCGCTGGCGATTGAACTGGCGCTCCAGGCGCTGCGGGTCGAGCCCCCCAAGCGCACTGGCGAGCAACGCTTGCAGTGCCTCCTCCAGGCCATCTGCATCGCGCAGCACCTGCAACTGGCGCAGGCGTTCGGCACTGCGGCGCTGGCGACTCGGCGCGAACGGGTCGAGCACCTTGCCACCGCCGAGAGTACGCTGGGCACGCTGGTCTCGCAGCACCAGACGGTCACCGTGAACCGCCTGCAACGGCGCGTTGAGCAGCAACTGGGCAAACATGCGCTGGCCGGCAGCCAGGGTTTCGCCCTCGAGCAAGGCCACCCGGGCGGTCACATCCTGGGTACCGAGGTGCACGTGAACGGCGCTGAAATGTTCGAAAACGCGGGTTTCACCGGGTAGCAGGCAGAGTTCGATATCCACCCGCACGCTGGGTGCATGCAGCCATTCGGGCACCAGCCAGTCGCCGCGGTGCACCTGCTCTACCGTCAGGCGTTCGGCGGCGATGTTCAGCGCCACCCGCTGGCCGGCCTCGGCCACCAGGGCCACCTGGTTCTGTGCGTGCAGGCCACGCACGCGCACCGGCTTGCCGGCCTTGCCCAGCAACAACGTATCACCCGCACTGACGCGCCCGGCCAGCGCCGTGCCAGTCACGACCACCCCGGCGCCGGTCACGGCGAAGGCGCGATCGACCGCCAGACGAAAGCCACCGCGCACGCTGCGCTGGCGTACCCGCACCTCGGCTTCCAGCAAGGCCCGGCGCAACACGTCGATACCTTGCCCGGTGATGCTCGACACGGGGAATTGCCGTGCCTTGGCATAGGGCCCCTCAGCCAGCAACGCTTTGACCTGCGCTTGCACCTCTGCCAGACGCGCCGGCTCGACCCGATCGCATTTGCTGATCGCCACCAGCGCCTGGGGTATACCCAACAACTCGATGATCGCCAGGTGCTCGCGGGTCTGCGGCATCACCCCGTCATCGGCGGCCACCACCAGCAGCACCAAGTCGATGCCATGGGCGCCAGCCAGCATGTTGTGGATAAACCGCTCATGGCCCGGTACATCGATGAACCCGGTCAACGCCGCCCCTTCGGCCAGCGCCGCATAGCGGTAGCCGAGGTCGATGGTCATGCCGCGGGCCCGCTCTTCCTGGCGCTGGTCACCGGCCTGGCCGGTGAGGGCCTGAAGCAGCGCGGTCTTGCCGTGGTCGATGTGGCCGGCGGTGCCGACGATCACCGCACTGGCCCCAGTTGCAAGACCGGCAGCTGCGCCAGCCACTGGGGCTCATCGTCGAGCTGGCGCAGATCAAGCCACAAGGCATCGTCATCGATGCGCCCGAGCACCGGCACCGGCAAGTCGCGCAGGGCACGCTCCAGCACATGCAGGCTGCGCCCGCGCAGCTTCTTCGACACCTGTGGGCGCAAGCACAACGCTGCACTCGGCAGGCGGGCCACCGGTTGGCTGCCACTGCCGATCATGCCCAGCGCCGGCTCGACACTGACCAGCCATTGCTCACCCAGGTGCGCCTTGAGTGCGGGAGCCAGGCGCTCGGCCTGGGCCTGGATCTCAGCCTGGCTGCGGGTGAGCAGGCGCAAGCTCGGCAGGCGCTCGGCCAGGCGGTCGGGGTTTCGGTACAGCGCCAGCACCGCCTCGAGTGCGGCGAGGGTGATCTTGTCGACGCGCAATGCGCGCTTGAGCGGGTTTTTCTTGATCCTGGCGATCAGTTCCTTGCGACCGACGATGATCCCGGCCTGGGGGCCACCCAACAGCTTGTCGCCGCTGAAGGTGACAATATCGGCGCCATCGACCAATGCCTGGCGCACCGTCGGTTCGGCGGGCAGGCCCCAGCGGGTGAGATCGAGCAGGCTGCCGCTGCCGAGGTCTTCGAGCAGTGGCAGTTCATGCTGGTGGGCGATACGCGCCAGGTCGGCAGTCGGTACCTGGTGGGTGAAGCCCTGAATGCTGTAGTTGCTGCAATGCACACGCATCAGCAGGCCGGTGCGCGGGCCGATGGCGGCTTCATAGTCACGGGCGTGGGTACGGTTGGTGGTGCCGATCTCATGCAACTTCACCCCGGCGCGGGCCATGATGTCGGGGATGCGAAAGGCGCCGCCGATCTCGATCAGTTCGCCGCGGCTGATGATGCCCTCCTTGCGCGCGCCCAGGCTGTTGAGCGCCAGCAGCACGGCAGCCGCGTTGTTGTTGACCACGGTGACGGCTTCGGCGCCGGTCAGCTCACGGATCAGGCCTTCGATCAGGTCGTCACGGTCGCCGCGCTTGCCGGTGGCCAGGTCGAATTCCAGGTTGAGCGGGTAGCGGGCGGCAGTCTGCATGGCCTCGACGGCCTCTTCGGGCAGCAGCGCGCGGCCCAGGTTGGTGTGCAGCACGGTGCCGGTGAGGTTGAACACGCGGCGGACCTGGCTGCGTTGCTGGATGGCAAGGCGTTCGCCGGTACGGCCGAGGAGGATTTCCGGGGCCAGCTCGGCACTGCCGAGTTCGCCGCTTAGGGCCGGGGCGCGCAGGTCGTCGAGCAACTGCCTGAGGGTGGCCAGTACGGCGTCGCGGCCATGGCGGTCGACCAGCGGCAGGCATGCCGGGTGGCGCAGAAGCGTGTCGATGGAGGGCAGGCGTGGGGTGTCGCTGGCGAGGCTGGAAGACATGCAGTACTACCTTGGACTGATCCGTTGTCTGTTCTGCCCTTTTCGCGGGCAAGCCCGCTCCCACAGGGTTCTCCACAGGTCTGGGAGCCTGCGCAGTTGTTTGTGGGAGCGGGTTTACCCGCGAAGCAGGCGACTCGGTATTACAGTGTAGACACTCACCTACTACCCAGGCGCGAACATCAGGTTCGGTGCCAGGCGATGGAGGCCCTCCTCGTCCAGGCGGATATCCAGCGCCAGGCTGGCCAGGTCGTCGGCCAGCGGCTCGGCCGCCGCATCGTTTTCCAGATAATTCTGCTTCAGGTAGCTCTCGCACCCCGGGCAACATTCGGCCCGTAGCGGCGCCTTGCCCGGCGCATATCGATCGTCTTCGAGGCTGGTGTAACGCAAATCCTTGCTCGACTCGCAATACACACACTTGACCCGCACCACATGCCACTCGCAGGCACACAGCGAACAGGCCAGGTAACGCAACCCGTTGTGCTTGCCACGGTTACGCACCACGCCGGCCATCGCTGGCGAACCGCAAGCCGGGCACTGGGCCAGGCTGCCGGCGGGCTTGAGTTCGGGGGCTGGCAGCGCCAGCAACCAGCTCGACCAGGCGGCCTGCAACGCGGCGCCAATGAACGGCACCAGCGCCGCCGGCAGCGCATCGTATTGCCCGCCGAGCAAGGCGATGCCCCAGCCCTTGCGCTGACTACCGTCACTGTCGCGAAGGGCTTGCAGCGCCTCGCCCAGCGGGCCACTGGCCTCGCTGTCGAAGTGCATGAGCAAGGTCTCCAACCACACCAGCCACTGGCCTTCGCGCACCAGGCTATCGGCTGCCAGCGGTGGCAGACCATGACTTATACACAGGCGCTGACGCTCCTCGGCCACAGGCAACTCGCTGGGAGGCTTATCCACAAGCTGCTGCTGGACGCGGCACAGTTTTGCGATCAGCCGCAGGTAATCAGCCAGTGCGCTGCCCTCGGCCAGGTGCTCAAGGCGCGCGGCGCGCAGTGCAAACAGGTTGGCAGGTGGCAGATGCAGAAACGGCGGCATCACTGCCGACGCTTCGATCTGCCCAGGTTCGAGTATCGTGCTCAAGCGCTCATCCTTCTTTGCGTCCATGGTTGCCTGGGGTCTTGTCACCGGTCACTTCGCGGTACCACAGCTCATGGTGCTTGCGCGCCCAGGCGCGGCTGACCCAGCCATGCAGCATGGCGCCGATCGAGCCCTTGATCCAGATACCGGCGTAGATGTGCACGATGATGCTGAGGATCAGCACGAACGCCGCCAGGGCATGGGCCAGCGCCGACAGGCGAATGACCTCGATGCCGAACAGGTGGCTGAAATACGCACGCCAGATCACCACGCCGCTGAGCAGCAGCACCAGCATGCACGCCAGCAGGGTCCAGAACAGCAGCTTCTGCCCGGCGTTGTACTTGCCGATCGGCGGTACGCCCTCCTCCTTGTTGAGCATCACCCGGTCCACGCGGCGCAGCCACAGGCGGTCGTTGGCGGTGATGAAGTTGGCGCGCCAGAAACGGAACACCAAGCCGAGGAAGAACACGAACATCGCCACCCCCAGGAACGGGTGCAGGATGCGCGTCCATGGCCCGCCACCGAACAGATGGCTGAGCCAGAACAGCGCCGGGTGGAACAGCGCCAGCCCGGAGAGCCCCGCCGTCATGAACAGGATCGCGACGATCCAGTGGTTGGTCCGCTCGTTGGCGTTGTAGCGCAGGATGGGTTTGTTGTCGTTCATGGCCGCTGCTCCCCTTGCCCACCGGGCTTGGTCGGATCATAGACATGCACCGACGGGTCCACCTGATGCACGCTGTCGTCCGGCGGTGTGGGGTGCTCGTCCTCTTCCACCCGCTGTGGCCCCACCCGCACGTAGTGGAAGAACCCGGCCAGCACCGCCGCGCCCATGGCCAACAGCGCCAGCGGTTTGGTGAAGCCTTTCCACAGCCCCACCAGCGGGCTGATCACCGGCTGGTCAGGCAGGCCGGCGTACAGCTTGGGCGTGTCGGCATGGTGCAGCACATACATCACGTGGGTGCCGCCGACGCCGTCCGGGTCGTACAGCCCGGCCTTGTCGTAACCACGCGATTTGAGGTCGACGATGCGCTCGGCGGCATGCACTTTCATCTCATCCTTGCTGCCGAACACGATCGCCCCGGTCGGGCAGGTTTTCACGCAGGCCGGCTCCAGGCCCACGCTCACGCGATCGGAACACAGGGTGCACTTGTACGCCTTGTGGTCCTTCTGCGAGATGCGCGGAATGTTGAACGGGCAGCCGGTGATGCAGTAGCCGCAACCGATGCAGTGGTCCTGGTTGAAGTCGACGATACCGTTGGCGTGCTTGATGATCGCCCCCGGGCTCGGGCAGGCCTTCAGGCAACCTGGGTCGGCGCAGTGCATGCAACCGTCCTTGCGGATCAGCCACTCCAGGTTGCCGTCGTCGCGCTCGTGCTCGGTGAAGCGCATCAGGGTCCAGGTCTCGGCGGTGAGGTCCTGGGGGTTGTCGTAGGTGCCGTGGTTGTGGCCGACCTCGTCACGCAGCTCGTTCCACTCGGAACACGCCACCTGGCAGGCCTTGCAGCCGATGCACTTGGTGGTGTCGATCAGCTTGGCAACCTCCTCCAGCTGGCGTACCGAGGGCGGAACGGTGGTGGTGGCCGAGCGGGCGATGATGTCTTGGCTGGCCATCAGAGTTTCTCCACTTTGACGAGGAACGACTTGGACTCCGGCGTCTGGGTATTACCGTCACCGAGGAACGGCACCAGGGTGTTGGTCAGGTAGCCATGCCGCGTGGTCCCGGTGAAGCCCCAGTGCAGCGGGATGCCGATCTGGTGGACGGTCTGGTTGTTGACCTGCAGCGGGCGAATCCGCTTGGTCACCACGGCCACCGCATCGATGTGCCCGCGCTTGCTCGACACCCGCACCCGGTCACCGGCCTTGATGCCTTTCTCGTTGGCCAGCACCTCGCCGATCTCGACGAACTGCTCGGGCTGGGCGATGGCGTTGAGGCGGCAGTGCTTGCTCCAGAAGTGGAAGTGCTCGGTCAGCCGGTAGGTGGTCGCCGCATAGGGGAACTCGTCGTGCTTGCCGAGGGTGTCCCACACCGAATCGAAGATCCGCCCGGCCGGGTTGCTGGTGGCCTTCTTGTTCTGCGGGTGCAGCGGGTTGATGCCAATCGGCGTCTCGAACGGCTCGTAGTGCTCGGGGAACGGGCCTTCGGCCATCTTGTCGATGGCGAAGAAGCGCGCCACGCCTTCGGGGTTCATGATGAACGGGTTCATCCCTGCCTCGGGCGGCGAGTCGACCTTGAAGTCGGGCACGTCGGTGCCGGTCCAGGCCTTGCCGTTCCACCACACCAGGCGCTTCTTCTCCGGGTCCCACGGTTTGCCTTGCGGGTCGCTGGAAGCACGATTGTAGAGAATGCGGCGGTTGGCCGGCCAGGCCCACGCCCAGTTCTGCACCTGGTGCATGCCGTACGGGTCGCTGTTGTCACGGCGGGCCATCTGGTTGCCCTGCTCGGTCCAGCAGCCGGCGAAGATCCAGCAGCCGGACGCGGTACTGCCGTCGTCCTTCAGCTGACCGAAGCCCGACAGTTGCTGGCCGGCCTTGAGCGTGGCACCGGTAGCGTCGGTGAGGTCGGTGACTGCCCAGCCGTTCATCTCCTTGGCCAGCTCCTCAGGCGATGGCTCTTCAGGGATCTTGTACGGCCAGTGGATGTTCATCATGGCGTCGGGATAGGCGCCGCCCTCGGCCTGGTAGCGCTTGCGCAGGCGAATGAACAACTCGCTCATGATCTGCACGTCGGTACGGGTCTCGCCCGGGCCGTCAGCGCCCTTCCAGTGCCACTGCAGCCAGCGGCTACTGTTGACCAGCGAACCGTCCTCCTCGGCGAAACAGGTGGTGGGCAGGCGGATCACCTCGGTCTGGATATTGGCCGTGTCGACGTCGTTGAACGGCCCGGCATTGCGCCAGAACTCCGAGGTTTCGGTGGCCAGCGGGTCCATGATCACCAGCCACTTGAGCTTGCCGAGGGCCGCCGTGACGCGGTTCTTGTCCGGCAGCGCGGCGATCGGGTTGAAGCCCTGGCACATGTAGCCATTGACCTTGCCCTGGCCCATCATCTCGAACATGCGCAGCACGTCGTAGGCCGGCACGTCGAGCTTGGGCAGCCAGTCATAGCCCCAGTTGTTTTCTGCTGTTGCGTTTGGCCCGTACCAGGCCTTCATGAGGCTGACGTGGAACTTGCCGTAGTTCTGCCAGTACGACAGTTGCCCTGGACGCAGCGGCTTCGACGCACGCTTGTCGATGTAGGCCGCGTAGTCCTGCTCGGCGTCGCCGGCCAGGGTCAGGTAGCCCGGCAGCGAGTTGGACAGCAGGCCGAGGTCGGTCAGGCCCTGGATGTTGGAGTGCCCGCGCAAGGCGTTGACCCCGCCGCCCGGCATACCGACGTTGCCCAGCAGCAGCTGGACCATGGCCGCACTGCGGATGATCTGCGCGCCGATGGAATGCTGCGTCCAGCCCAGTGCATAGAGGATCGTCATGGTCTTGCCCGGTACCGAGCAAGTGGCGATCTCTTCCCAGACCTTCATCATGGCGTCCTGCGGCATGCCGCAGGTCATGCTCGCCAGTTCCGGCGTATAGCGGCTGTAGTGCTGCTTCATCAACTGGAACACGCAGCGCGGGTGCTGCAGGGTCGGGTCAACCTTGGCGAAGCCGTCCTCGCCCAGCTCGTAACCCCAGCCGGACTTATCCGCATACACGCGCTTGGCCTCGTCGTAGCCGCTGAACAGCCCGTCCTCGAAGCCATAGTTCTCTTTGACGATGAACGACACGTCGGTGTAGTTGCGCACGTACTCGTGCTGGATCTTGTCGTTGCTCAGCAGGTAATTGATCAGCCCGCCCATGAAGGCGATGTCGGTACCGGTACGGATCGGCGCGTAGAAGTCCGCCACCGAAGCGGTACGGGTAAACCGCGGGTCGACCACGATCAGCCGCGCCTGGTTGTGCGCCTTGGCTTCGGTCACCCATTTGAAGCCGCACGGGTGCGCTTCTGCTGCGTTGCCACCCATCACCAGGACCAGATTCGCGTTGGCGATATCGGACCAGTGGTTGGTCATGGCGCCACGGCCGTACGTCGGGGCAAGACTTGCCACCGTCGGGCCATGTCAGACACGTGCCTGGTTGTCGAACCCCAGCATGCCTGTTGCGCGGACGACCTTGTGGGTCAGGTAGCCGGCCTCGCTGGAGGCGGCGGAGGCAGCGAGGAAACCGGTGGTAAGCCAGCGGTTGACGGTTTGCCCCTGGGCGTTCTTCTCGATGAAGTTGGCGTCGCGGTCCTTTTTCATCAAGTCGGCGACGCGGTCCAGTGCTTCATCCCAGCTGACCCGCACCCACTCATTGCTGCCCGGCTTGCGCATCTCTGGGTACTTGAGACGGCTGGGGCTGTGGATAAAGTCGAGCAGGCCGGCACCTTTCGGGCACAGGGTGCCGCGGTTGACCGGGTGATCGGCGTCGCCTTCGATGTGGATGATGTTCTGTTTGACGTTTTTGCCCGCATCACCCTGGCTGTACATGATCAGGCCGCAGCCGACCGAGCAGTAGGGGCAGGTGTTGCGGGTTTCTTTGGTGTGCGCCAGCTTGAAGTGACGCACCTGCTCGGCGAAGGCCGGCGTCGGGGCCATGCCCAACGCCGCCAGGCTCGAACCTCCAAGGCCGACGGCGGCGACCTTGAAGAACTGCCGACGGTTGAGATCCATCGTGCACTCCTGATCAGGTGGTGGACGCACGGAACATGGCCGGCGCCTCTTGGTAGTCACGGTGGCGGCTTTTTGATGGCTGCCGATAGGTAAGACTAGTCAAGAAACGAGAAGGTGCGATGACATGGATCAGGAGGTGTGAGGATTGATTGTGTCTGGGGGTTGCGTTGGGGCTGCCGGGTGCATGCCTTGAGTTCTAAGGCGCCTGTGAGACCGAGCGCCGCCCGCGCGGCGCATCGCGAGCTGCGCTCGCTCCTACGTTTGTTTCTGGCCAGTAACGCCTGTGGCAGGCGCACGCGACCGCCTTGTTGGTACGACGCGATATCGCGCCATGCGCCAAGGCGTTCGCGCGCAAATCCCACAGGATTAATTGGCCCGAAACAAACGTAGGAGCGAGCGCAGCTCGCGATGCGCCGCGCGGGCGGCGCTCGATCTCATAGGCGCCAAACATGTTGTGGCGAGCACCTGGCAGCCCTCACCTTCTCTACTGGCATGCATGCCAGCCATAAAAAAACCCAGAGCAACTGCCCTGGGTTTCTGGTCTAGCTAGACGCCTAACCGCTCAATCAGAACGGAATATCGTCATCAAAGCTGTCAAAGTCAGCCGCCGGCTGCGGCGCAGGCTGCTGCGGCGCCGGGCGCTGTTGCTGCTGCGGGCGCTGGGCCTGCTGGCGTGGCGGAGCCTGGTTGTACTGTTGCTGCTGGCCGCCACCGTAGTTGCCGCCACCCTGGTTGTACTGGTCGCCGCCGCCTTGCTGGCCCTGCGGGCGGCCGCCGAGCAGCTGCATGGTGCCGTTGATGTCGACGATGATCTCGGTGGTGTAACGCTTGATGCCGTCCTTTTCCCACTCGCGGGTCTGCAGCTTGCCCTCGATGTAGCACTGCGAACCCTTGCGCAGGTACTCGCCGGCGATTTCGGCAACCTTGCCGAACAGCGACACACGGTGCCACTCGGTACGCTCGACCTTCTGGCCCGACTGCTTGTCGGTCCACTGCTCGCTGGTGGCCAGGCTCAGGTTGGTCACGGCGTTACCGTTGGGCAGGTAGCGGACTTCGGGATCCTGGCCACAGGTGCCGACCAGAATGACTTTGTTAACCCCACGGGCCATAACGTTCTCCTAGGCTTCGCACGCCGAAGAGGCTGGATTCACCAGTCGCTCGAGGGTCGCACGGTCCAAAATTTTCGTATCCAGTTTGATATAGATGGCGGCTTCATCTGCCACCACCACAGCGTCGGTCACACCCGGCACGGCCATCAGGCGCTCGGTCAAGCCGGCTTCCCGAACTGCCTCTGGCGTCAGCGGCATGCGCAGGCTGGTCACATAGGGTGGCTCGTTCATGCGCAAGGCGACGACCAACCAGATGGCACACAAGATTGCGCAGCCGAGGAACACCATGTTCAGCCCGCCGTGCTGGAACAGCCAGCCACCCAGGATTCCTCCCAGGGCGGCACCGAGGAACTGGCTGGTGGAGTACACCCCCATCGCCGTCCCCTTGCCACCGGCAGGCGACACCTTGCTCACCAGCGAAGGCAACGAGGCCTCCAGCAGGTTGAATGCGGTAAAGAATACCACGGTGCCAATCACCAGTCCGCGCAAACCGTCAGCCCACTGCCAGAAGAACACTTCCGTCAGCAGCAGGACACTGACCGCACCAGCCAGGACACGTTTCATCTTGCGCTTTTTTTCGCCGTAGATGATGAACGGGACCATTGCAAAAAATGAGATGAACAAGGCGGTCAGGTACACCCACCAGTGCTGCTCTTTCGGCAGGCCGCCGCGCTCGACGAAGGCCAGCGGCAGTGCGACGAAGCTGGCCATGAGGATGGCGTGGAGGATGAAGATACCCACGTCCAGGCGCAGAAGGTCCGGATGGCGCAGGGTCGGGCCGATGGCCTGGCGCGCCACACCGGATTCGCGGTGCTGCAGGATGCTGTGGGTGTTGGGCACGACAAAGGCGATCAGCAGGATACCGACCAGGGCAAGTCCCGCAGTGGCCAGGAACAATCCTGACAAACCAAAGGCACTTGTCAGCAATGGGCCTACGACCATGGCAACGGCGAACGACAAACCGATGCTCATGCCGATCATGGCCATGGCCTTGGTCCGGTGTTGCTCGCGGGTCAGGTCGGACAGCAGTGCCATGACCGCCGCGGAAATCGCCCCGGCGCCCTGCAGGATTCGCCCGGCGATCACGCCCCAGATGGAGTCGGCCTGGGCCGCCAGTAGGCTGCCCAGGGCAAAGACCACCAGCCCCAGGTAAATCACCGGGCGGCGGCCAATGCGGTCGGAAATCATCCCGAACGGGATCTGCAATACTGCCTGGGTCAGGCCATAGGCGCCAATGGCAAGGCCGATCAGCGCGGGCGTGGCGCCGGCCAGGTCCATGCCGTAGGTGGCCAGCACCGGCAAGACCATGAACATGCCCAGCATACGAAAGGCAAAGACCAGGGCCAGGCCGCCAGCAGCGCGGGTTTCGCCGCTGCTCATGCGCTCGTTGAGGGTGTCGTGCATGGATAAACCTCGTGTGAACCGGCGGCGATTCTATCAGTCCGACAGCTTGACGGCATCTACGCGACGCTTTGCCGCGTACTGGCAGCGCGCCGTATACTTCCTTGTTTATGCCCGCCGAGCGAGGCCGCAGTGGACAAGATCCTGATTCGTGGGGCGCGTACCCACAACCTGAAGAACATCGACCTGACCCTGCCGCGGGACAAGCTGATCGTGATCACCGGCCTGTCCGGATCCGGCAAGTCGTCCCTGGCGTTCGACACCCTCTATGCCGAAGGCCAGCGCCGTTACGTGGAGTCGCTGTCGGCCTATGCCCGGCAGTTTCTGTCGATGATGGAAAAGCCCGATGTCGACACCATCGAAGGCCTTTCGCCGGCCATTTCCATCGAACAGAAGTCAACCTCGCACAACCCGCGCTCCACGGTCGGCACCATCACCGAGATCTACGACTACCTGCGCCTGCTGTATGCCCGCGTCGGAACGCCGCGCTGCCCGGACCACGACATTCCGCTGGAAGCGCAAACGATCAGCCAGATGGTCGACCTGGTGCTGGAGCGCCCGGAAGGCAGCAAGCTGATGCTGCTGGCGCCGGTAGTGCGCGAGCGCAAGGGCGAGCACCTGGCGGTGTTCGACGAGCTGCGCGCCCAGGGCTTCGTCCGTGCACGGGTCAACGGCAAGCTCTATGAGCTCGACGAACTGCCCAAGCTGGACAAGCAGAAGAAACACAGCATCGACGTGGTGGTGGACCGTTTCAAGGTCCGTGCCGACCTCCAGCAGCGCCTGGCCGAGTCATTCGAGACCGCACTGAAGCTGGCCGACGGCATCGCCCTGGTGGCGCCCATGGACGAAGAACCCGGCGAAGAGATGATCTTCTCCGCTCGCTTCGCCTGCCCGGTGTGCGGCCATGCGATCAGCGAGCTGGAGCCGAAGCTGTTCTCCTTCAACAACCCGGCTGGTGCCTGCCCGACCTGCGACGGCCTGGGAGTGAAGCAGTTCTTCGACACCAAGCGCCTGGTCAACAGCGAGCTGACCTTGGCCGAAGGCGCGATTCGCGGCTGGGACCGGCGCAATGTGTACTACTTCCAGATGCTCGGCTCGCTGGCCGCGCATTACGGCTTCAGCCTGGAGGAGCCGTTCGGCGAACTGTCGGCCGAGCATCAGAAAGTCATCCTCCAGGGCAGCGGCAAGCAGAGCGTCGACTTCAAGTACCTCAACGACCGCGGCGACATCGTCAAGCGCTCGCACCCGTTCGAAGGCATCGTGCCGAACCTGGAGCGCCGCTACCGCGAGACCGAATCGGCTACCGTGCGTGAAGAGCTGGCCAAGTTCCTCGGCACCCAGCCCTGCCCGGATTGCCGCGGCACCCGCCTGCGCCGCGAGGCGCGCCATGTATGGGTTGGCGAGAAGACCCTGCCGGCGGTGACCAACCTGCCGATCGGCGAAGCCAGCCACTACTTCGGCGAACTGACCCTGACCGGCCGCCGTGGCGAGATCGCGGCAAAGATCCTCAAGGAAATCTGCGAGCGCCTGCAGTTCCTGGTCAATGTGGGCCTGGACTACCTGACCCTGGACCGCAGCGCCGATACGCTGTCGGGTGGCGAAGCCCAGCGTATTCGCCTGGCCAGCCAGATCGGCGCCGGCCTGGTCGGGGTGATGTATATCCTCGATGAACCGTCCATCGGTCTTCATCAACGCGACAACGACCGCCTGCTGGCCACCCTCAACCACCTGCGCGACCTGGGCAACACCGTGATCGTGGTGGAACACGACGAGGACGCCATTCGCCTCGCCGACTACGTGGTCGACATCGGCCCGGGTGCCGGGGTGCACGGTGGCCAGATCGTCGCCGAGGGTACGCCGCAGGAGGTCATGGACCACCCTGACTCATTGACCGGCAAGTACCTGTCCGGGCGCAAGAAGATCGTCGTGCCGGCCCAGCGCACCCCGCGCAACAAGAAGTTGCAGCTCAAGCTCAAGGGCGCGCGTGGCAACAACCTGCAGAACGTCGACCTGGAAGTGCCGATCGGCCTGCTGACCTGTGTGACCGGCGTGTCCGGCTCGGGCAAGTCGACGCTGATCAACAATACCCTGTTCCCCCTCGCCGCCACCGCCCTCAATGGTGCGACCAGCCTGGAAGCCGCGCCGCACAGCAGCATGGACGGCCTGCAGCACCTGGACAAGGTGGTGGACATCGACCAGAGCCCGATCGGCCGTACACCGCGCTCGAACCCGGCGACCTACACCGGCATCTTCACGCCGATCCGCGAGCTGTTCTCCGGCGTGCCGGAATCGCGCTCGCGCGGCTACGGCCCGGGGCGTTTTTCGTTCAACGTCAAGGGTGGCCGTTGCGAGGCCTGCCAGGGCGATGGCTTGATCAAGGTGGAGATGCACTTCCTGCCGGATATCTACGTGCCCTGCGACGTGTGCAAGAGCAAGCGCTACAACCGCGAAACCCTGGAGATCAAGTACAAGGGCAAGAACATCCACGAGGTGCTGGAAATGACCATCGAGGATGCCCGCGAGTTCTTCGATGCGGTGCCGGCGCTGGCGCGCAAGCTGCAGACGTTGATGGACGTGGGCCTGTCGTACATCAAGCTGGGCCAGTCGGCGACCACCTTGTCCGGTGGCGAGGCGCAACGGGTGAAGCTGTCGCGTGAGTTGTCCAAGCGTGATACCGGCAAGACCTTGTACATTCTCGATGAGCCAACCACCGGCCTGCACTTTGCCGACATCCAGCAGTTGCTGGATGTACTGCATCGCCTGCGCGACCACGGCAACACCGTCGTGGTGATCGAACACAACCTGGATGTGATCAAGACTGCAGACTGGCTGGTGGACCTGGGCCCGGAGGGTGGTTCCAAGGGTGGGCAGATCATCGCCTGCGGTACCCCGGAAGAACTCAGCAAGATGAAACAGTCGTATACCGGGCACTACCTCAAGCCACTGCTGGAGCGTGACCGGGCCTGAGAACCGTCGATGGCATGAAAAAGCCCCTGGTACCGTTGGTGCCAGGGGCTTTTTTGTGAACCTGTGGATAACTTACATCTGCGATTGCAGGTAGTTCTCCAGGCCAATGGCCTTGATCAGGCCCTGCTGCTTTTCCAGCCAGTAGGTGTGATCTTCTTCGGTATCGGCCAGCTGCGCGCGCAGGATGTCGCGGCTGATGTAGTCCTTGTGCAGTTCGCACAGCTCGATGCCTTTGCACAGTGCACCACGCACCTTGTACTCGAGCTTCAAATCGGCTTCGATCATTTCTGGCACGGTGCTGCCCACTTCCAGGTCGTCCGCACGCATGTCGGGAGTGCCTTCGAGCATGAGGATACGGCGCATCAGGGCATCGGCGTGCTGCGTCTCTTCTTCCATCTCGTGGTTGATACGCTCGTAGAGCTTGGACAAGCCCCAGTCTTCGTACATGCGCGAGTGAATGAAGTACTGGTCGCGTGCGGCCAGTTCGCCCTTCAGCAACGTGACGAGGTAGTTGATTACGTCCGGGTGACCTTGCATCGCCCTGCTTCTCCCTGTGAAAACGACTAATGCACATAGTGTGAACCAGCTTTTGCGCGCGGTCACTGAGAAACGCGCAATTAGAAGCAAAAAATCGGTTAAACAGTAGTGATATTCATTAAAAAACCACCCAAATGAGGGCGGTTCTCCTTATCACTTCGACTTAGGCGAGATTCACGCCCAACGCTTTGGCGATGCCTTCGCCGTAGGCCGGGTCGGCCTTGAAGAAGTACTGCAACTGGCGCTGAATCACGTCCTGGCTGACACCGGCCATGGTGCCGGCGATGTTGCTGATCAACAGTGCCTTCTGTTCATCGCTCATCAGGCGGAACAGCGCACCGGCGTGGCTGTAATAGTCATTGTCCTCGCGGTGATCGTGGCGATCTGCGGCGCCGCTCAGGGCCAGTGCAGGTTCCGCGTGGCGTGGCGACTGCTTCGGCGCATCGCTGTAGCTGTTGGGCTCATAGTTCGGCGCGCTGCCGTAGCTACCCATGGCCATTGAACCGTCACGCTGGTAGCTGTTAACCGGACTGCGCGGGGCGTTCACCGGCAGTTGCTGGTGATTGGTACCCACACGGTAGCGGTGCGCATCGGCGTAAGCGAATACGCGGCCCTGCAGCATGCGGTCAGGCGACAGGCCGACACCCGGGACCATGTTGCTCGGGCCGAACGTCGCCTGTTCCACTTCGGCGAAGTAGTTGAGCGGGTTGCGGTTGAGTTCCAGTACGCCGACTTCGATCAGCGGGAAGTCTTTCTGCGACCAGGTCTTGGTCACGTCGAACGGGTTCTCGTCGCGGCTGGCCGCCTCGGCCTCACTCATCGCCTGGATGCACACGGTCCAGCGCGGGAAATCACCACGCTCGATGGCCTCGAACAGGTCACGCTGGGCGTAATCCGGGTCGGTACCGGCCAGCCGTGCTGCATCGGCCGGGGCGAGGTTCTTGATGCCTTGTTGGGTCTTGAAGTGCCATTTGACCCAGGTGCGCTGGCCTTGGGCATTGATCAGGCTGTAGGTGTGGCTACCGAAGCCGTGCATGTGCCGGTAACCGTCCGGGATACCACGGTCGGAGAACAGGATGGTGACCTGGTGCAGGGCCTCGGGCGAGTGCGACCAGAAGTCCCACATCATCTGGGCGTTCTTCAGGTTGGTTTGCGGGTGGCGCTTCTGGGTGTGGATAAAATCCGGGAACTTGAGCGGGTCACGGATGAAGAACACGGGCGTATTGTTGCCAACGATGTCCCAGTTGCCTTCCTCGGTGTAGAACTTCACCGCAAAGCCACGTGGATCGCGCTCGGTATCCGCTGAGCCGCGCTCGCCGCCGACTGTCGAGAATCGCAAGAACGTCTCGGTCTGCTTGCCGATCTGCTCGAACAGCTTGGCGCTGGTATATGAGGTGATGTCGCGGGTAACGGTGAATGTGCCGTAGGCACCCGAACCCTTGGCGTGAACCCGGCGCTCAGGGATGTTCTCGCGATTGAAGTGGGCGAGCTTCTCGATCAGGTGGAAGTCATCGAGCAGCAGCGGGCCGCGTGGGCCGGCGGAGCGGGAATTCTGGTTGTCGGCTACAGGTGCACCGCTGGCGGTGGTGAGAATCTTGCTCATGGGCTCTCCTTATCGGTCTTCGAGTGCCGGCTAAACGGCTTGAGAAGGAGTATCGACGAGCGGTCATCTCAGGACAAATTAATTACCTGACTTGTATCAATAGAAATAAACAATACCTACGAATACAAAAAACCGGGCACTAGGCCCGGTTCTTTGTAGCAGACAGAACGTCTTACTCAGCAGCTTCTACAGCACCGCCGACCGGACGATCAACCAGCTCGACGTACGCCATAGGCGCGTTGTCGCCAGCGCGGAAACCGCACTTCAGGATGCGCAGGTAGCCGCCCTGACGGGTGGCGTAACGCTTGCCCAGGTCGTTGAACAGTTTGCCAACAGCGGACTTCGAACGGGTACGGTCGAAGGCCAGACGGCGGTTAGCAACGCTGTCTTCCTTGGCCAGGGTGATCAGCGGCTCGGCAACGCGGCGCAGTTCCTTGGCTTTCGGCAGGGTGGTTTTGATCAGCTCGTGCTCGATCAGCGACACTGCCATGTTCTGGAACATAGCCTTGCGGTGAGAGCTGGTACGGCTCAGGTGACGTCCACTTTTACGATGACGCATGATTCATTCCTTACCAAACACTACGTTCGGTGATTACGACGATCAGGCGGTCGCCTTGTCGTCTTTCTTAAGACTTGCAGGCGGCCAGTTGTCGAGGCGCATGCCGAGAGACAGACCACGAGAGGCCAGGACGTCCTTGATTTCAGTCAGGGACTTCTTACCCAGGTTAGGAGTCTTCAACAGCTCTACTTCGGTACGCTGAATCAGGTCGCCGATGTAGTAGATGTTCTCCGCCTTGAGGCAGTTGGCCGAACGTACAGTCAGTTCCAGGTCGTCAACCGGGCGCAGCAGGATCGGATCGATCTCGTCTTCCTGCTCGACTACGACAGGCTCACTGTCACCTTTGAGGTCGACGAACGCGGCCAGCTGCTGTTGCAGGATGGTCGCGGCGCGGCGGATAGCCTCTTCAGGATCCAGGGTGCCGTTGGTTTCCAGATCAATGACCAGCTTGTCCAGGTTGGTACGCTGTTCAACACGGGCGTTCTCGACCACATAGGCGATACGACGCACCGGGCTGAACGAAGCGTCCAGCTGCAGACGGCCAATGCTACGGCTTTCGTCTTCGTCGGTTTGACGGGAGTCAGCCGGCTCGTAACCGCGACCACGAGCTACAGTGAGCTTCATGTTCAGGGCGCCGTTGGACGCCAGGTTCGCGATTACGTGATCGGGGTTGACGATCTCGACATCGTGATCCAGCTGAATATCGGCAGCGGTAACCACCCCCGAACCCTTTTTCGACAAGGTCAGCGTAACTTCGTCACGACCGTGCAGTTTGATAGCCAGGCCTTTCAGGTTCAACAGGATTTCAATTACGTCTTCCTGAACACCTTCGATCGCGGAGTACTCGTGGAGTACGCCATCGATCTCGGCCTCGACTACTGCACAGCCAGGCATGGAGGACAACAGGATGCGGCGCAGCGCGTTGCCCAGGGTATGGCCGAAACCACGCTCGAGAGGCTCGAGCGTAATCTTGGCGCGGGTCGGACTGACTACCTGCACATCAATATGGCGGGGAGTCAGGAACTCATTTACCGAAATCTGCATGGATGCACCTATTTTCTAGCCCTTACTTGGAGTAGAGCTCGACAATCAGGTTTTCGTTGATGTCGGCAGACAGGTCGCCGCGAGCAGGAACGTTCTTGAAAACGCCCGACTTCTTAGCGGAATCTACGTCTACCCACTCAACGCGGCCACGCTGGGCGCACAGTTCAAGGGCTTGAACAATGCGCAGCTGGTTCAGCGACTTCTCGCGAACCGCGACCACGTCACCCGGACGAACTTGGTAGGATGGAATGTTTACAGTTTTACCGTTGACGCTGATCGCTTTGTGCGAAACCAGCTGACGGGACTCGGAACGAGTCGAGCCGAAGCCCATACGGTAAACGACGTTATCCAGACGGCACTCGAGCAGCTGCAGCAGGTTCTCACCGGTTGCGCCTTTTTTCGAGGCAGCAGCTTGGTAGTAACCGCGGAACTGACGCTCCAGAACACCGTAGATACGACGAACTTTTTGTTTCTCGCGCAGCTGGGTACCGTAGTCGGACTGACGGCCACGGCGCTGGCCGTGGATACCTGGGGCTGCTTCGATGTTGCACTTCGATTCCAGAGCGCGAACGCCGCTCTTCAGGAACAGGTCGGTGCCTTCACGACGAGACAGTTTGCATTTTGGACCAATGTAACGTGCCATTCTTCTGTCTCCTGATTACACGCGACGCTTCTTCGGCGGACGGCACCCGTTGTGCGGGATAGGCGTCACGTCGGTGATGCTGGCGATCTTGTAGCCGCAGCTGTTCAATGCACGAACGGCGGATTCACGACCTGGACCTGGGCCCTTGACGTTGACGTCGAGGTTCTTCAGACCATATTCCAGCGCAGCTTGACCAGCACGCTCAGCAGCAATCTGGGCTGCGAACGGGGTGGATTTGCGCGAACCACGGAAACCCGAACCACCGGAAGTAGCCCAGGACAGTGCGTTGCCCTGACGGTCGGTGATGGTCACGATGGTGTTGTTGAAAGAAGCGTGGATGTGGGCGATGCCATCAACCACTGTCTTTTTGACTTTCTTACGAGGACGAGCAGCAGGTTTTGCCATGTCTATATTCCTGGGCGATTACTTGCGGATCGGCTTACGCGGGCCCTTACGGGTGCGTGCGTTGGTCTTGGTGCGCTGACCGCGAACCGGCAGACCTTTACGATGACGCAGGCCGCGGTAGCAACCCAGGTCCATCAAGCGCTTGATCTTCATGTTGATGTCACGACGCAGGTCACCTTCGGTGGTGAACTTCGCGACTTCGCCACGCAGGGTTTCGATTTGCTCGTCGCTCAGATCCTTGATCTTAGCGGCTGGGTTGACACCAGCGTCTGCACAGATCTTCTGTGCAGTAGTGCGACCGACACCATAGATGTAGGTCAGCGAGATAACAGTATGCTTGTTATCTGGAATGTTGACGCCTGCAATACGGGCCATTCAGTGGGACTCCAATTGACAGCTACCTACGCCCCGGAAGCCAAGAAATAGGGCGCGAGATAATATCGCTGTAGAAACGAATAATCAACCCAGCAGCACACTAGCTGCTGGGTTTGAAGCGCAGATCACACTCAGCCTTGGCGCTGTTTGTGACGCGGTTCCGCGCTGCAGATCACTCGTACGACGCCTTCGCGACGGATGATCTTGCAGTTACGGCACAGCTTTTTCACCGATGCACGAACTTTCATTACCGACTCCTCGAACCTTAGGGGCGTATCAGCGCAGCAGACCGCTGCCACCGTAGCCTTTCAGGTTGGCTTTCTTCATCAGGGATTCGTACTGGTGCGAAACGAGGTGCGATTGTACTTGGGACATGAAGTCCATCACAACCACTACCACAATCAGCAACGAGGTCCCGCCAAGGTAGAACGGCACATTTGCTGCCACCACCAGGAACTGGGGCAGAAGGCAGACGGCCATCATGTAAAGAGCACCGAACATGGTCAGACGAGTCAGAACGCCATCAATGTAGCGTGCGGACTGCTCACCAGGACGGATACCCGGAATAAAGGCACCGGACTTCTTCAGGTTTTCCGCTACGTCTTTCGGGTTGAACATCAACGCTGTGTAGAAGAAGCAGAAGAAAATGATCCCTGCACTAAACAGCAGAATGTTCAACGGCTGACCAGGAGCGATCGACTGCGAGATGTCCTGCAGCCAGCCCATACCTTCGGACTGACCGAACCAGGCACCCAGCGAAGCCGGGAACAGCAGAATGCTGCTCGCGAAAATGGCCGGGATAACCCCCGCCATGTTCACCTTCAGCGGCAAGTGGCTGGTCTGCGCGGCGAAGACCTTGCGGCCCTGCTGACGCTTGGCGTAGTGAACAGCGATACGACGCTGACCACGCTCAATGAACACCACGAAACCGATGATCGCTACTGCAAGCAAACCGATTGCGACCAGGGCGAAAATATTGATATCGCCTGTGCGTGCAGACTCGAAAGACTGCCCGATTGCTCTCGGAAGACCGGCAACGATACCTGCGAAGATCAACATCGAGATACCGTTGCCCACACCGCGCTCGGTGATCTGCTCACCCAGCCACATCATGAACATCGCGCCTGCCACGAAGGTGGAGACAGCGACGACATAGAAGCCGAGGCCTACAGAAAACGCCACGCCCTGGTTGGCCAGGCCAATGGACATGCCAATGGCTTGAACCAGTGCCAGGATAACGGTGCCGTAGCGGGTGTACTGGCTGATCTTGCGACGGCCAGCTTCACCTTCCTTCTTCAACTGTTCCAGTTGCGGGCTGACCGCAGTCATCAGCTGCATGATGATCGATGCCGAGATGTACGGCATGATCCCCAGTGCAAAGATGCTCATGCGCTCGAGCGCGCCACCGGAAAACATGTTGAACAAGCTAAGAATGGTCCCCTCATTCTGCCGAAACAGATCCGCCAGACGGTCTGGATTGATGCCAGGAACCGGGATATGCGCACCTATCCGATAGACGATGATCGCCATGAACAGAAAGCGCAGACGAGCCCAGAGTTCCGACATCCCGCCCTTACCGAGCGAAGAGAGAGCACCTTGCTTAGCCATTTATTCCTCGAACTTGCCGCCAGCTGCTTCGATAGCCGCACGCGCACCCTTGGTGGCTGCGATACCCTTGATGGTGACTGCGCGAGTGACTTCGCCAGACAGCATGATTTTCACACGCTGTACGTTCTGGCCGATCACGTTGGCATCCTTCAGGGATTGCACGGATACCACGTCGCCTTCCACCTTGGCCAGCTCGGACAGACGCACTTCAGCGCGGTCCATGGCTTTCAGGGAAACGAAGCCGAACTTCGGCAGACGACGGTGCAGCGGCTGTTGACCGCCTTCGAAGCCAGGAGCGATCGAACCACCGGAACGGGAGGTCTGACCTTTGTGGCCACGGCCGCCGGTCTTACCCAGACCGCTACCGATACCACGACCTGGACGATGCTTCTCGCGACGGGAACCCGGCGCTGGACTCAGATCATTGAGTTTCATCGATTAACCCTCGACCTTCAGCATGTAGTAAGCCTTGTTGATCATCCCGCGGTTTTCGGGAGTATCCTGGACTTCTACAGTGTGACCGATGCGACGCAGACCCAGACCTTTAACGCACAGTTTGTGGTTAGGCAGGCGGCCCGAGACGCTCTTGATCAGCGTAACTTTTACGGTTGCCATGATTAGATGATCTCCTCAACGCTCTTGCCGCGCTTGGCAGCAATGGACTCAGGAGATTGCATGGCTTTCAGACCCTTGAAGGTGGCGTAAACCACGTTCACTGGGTTGGTCGAACCGTAGCACTTGGCCAGGACGTTCTGAACACCAGCAACTTCCAGGACGGCACGCATGGCGCCGCCGGCGATGATACCGGTACCTTCCGAGGCAGGCTGCATGTAAACCTTCGAGGCGCCGTGGGCGGCCTTGGTGGCGTACTGCAGGGTGGTGCCCTTCAGGTCAACCTGGATCATGTTGCGACGAGCAGCTTCCATGGCTTTCTGGATCGCGGCAGGTACTTCGCGCGACTTGCCACGGCCGAAACCAACGCGACCCTTGCCATCACCTACCACGGTCAGCGCGGTGAAGGTGAAGATACGGCCGCCTTTAACGGTTTTAGCTACGCGGTTAACTTGAACCAGCTTCTCGATGTAGCCTTCGTCGCGCTTTTGATCGTTATTTGCCATAACTTAGAACTCCAGCCCGCCTTCACGAGCAGCATCAGCCAGCGCTTTGACGCGGCCATGGTACTTGAAGCCGGAACGGTCAAAGGCAACTTGAGATACACCGGCGGCTTTCGCACGCTCAGCTACCAGCTTGCCAACCTTAGTGGCCGCGTCGATGTTGCCAGTGGCGCCATCACGCAGGTCTTTGTCCAAGGTCGAGGCGCTTGCCAGAACCTTGCTGCCGTCGGCCGAAATGACCTGGGCGTAGATGTGCTGCGAGGAGCGGAACACGCACAGGCGCACGACTTCGAGTTCGTGCATCTTGAGGCGTGCTTTGCGAGCGCGACGCAGTCGAGTAACTTTTTTGTCGGTCATTTGCTAGGCCCTACTTCTTCTTGGCTTCTTTACGACGGACTACTTCGTCCGCGTAACGTACACCCTTGCCCTTGTAAGGCTCTGGCGGACGGAACCCGCGGATTTCAGCGGCCACCTGACCTACCAGTTGCTTGTCGATACCCTTGATCAGGATGTCGGTCTGGCTAGGGGTTTCAGCGGTGATACCGGCTGGCAGTTCGTAGTCCACTGGGTGAGAGAAGCCCAGGGCCAGGTTCAGGACGGTGCCTTTGGCCTGTGCCTTGTAACCAACACCGACCAGCTGGAGCTTGCGCTCGAAGCCTTGGCTTACGCCTTGGACCATGTTGTTGACCAGGGCACGGGTAGTACCGGCCATGGCGCGAGCTTGCTGGTCACCATTGCGAGCGACGAAACGCAGCTCACCAGACTCTTCGGTAACTTCAACAGACGAGTGAACGTTCAGTTCGAGAGTGCCCTTGGCACCCTTAACCGAAAGCTGTTGGCCGGCGAACTTGACTTCGACGCCAGCAGGCAGCTTAACGGGGTTCTTAGCGACGCGAGACATGCCTATCTCCCCTTAGAACACTGTGCACAGAACTTCGCCGCCGACACCGGCAGCGCGCGCAGCGCGGTCAGTCATCACACCTTTGTTGGTGGAGACGATAGACACGCCCAGGCCGCCACGTACTTTTGGCAGATCTGCGACGGACTTGTACTGGCGCAGGCCTGGACGGCTGGAGCGCTTCAGTTCCTCGATGACCGGACGGCCTTCGAAGTACTTCAGTTCGATCGACAGGGAAGGCTTGGCCTCACCAGATACCTGGTAGCCAGCGATGTAACCTTCGTCCTTCAGAACTTTGGCAACCGCGACCTTCAGGGTAGAGGAAGGCATGCTTACGACGGACTTTTCAGCCATCTGGGCATTACGGATGCGAGTTAGCATGTCCGCTAACGGGTCCTGCATACTCATGGGCTAGATGCTCCTGATACAAGAAATATTAGCCTTGCGGCTATCACAACCACTCGAGCGGGCAGGGTAAAAAACCCAGGCTCGGGTGAGCCGGTCATTCTAGACACAAGGCAGAAACGAAACAAGCCCCACGAGGGGGCTTGTTTGTAGACGAGATCACCGGCGGTCGGAAGATTGCTCCCCTTCCGCCGGGACCCTGCCTGCAGCGATTACCAGGAGGCTTTGACCAGGCCTGGTACGTCACCGCGCATTGCAGCTTGACGCAGCATGTTACGGCCCAGGCCGAACTTACGGTATACACCGTGAGGACGACCGGTCAGGCGGCAACGGTTGCGCAGGCGCGAAGCGCTCGCGTCACGTGGCTGCTTCTGCAGAGCGACAACGGCAGCGAAACGCTCTTCTGGAGAGGCGTTCAGGTTGACGATGGTCGCTTTCAGCTCAGCACGCTTCTTGGCGAACTTGGCTACCGTGAGCTGACGCTTCAGCTCGCGGTTCTTCATGCTCTTCTTGGCCATTTTCCTACTCCAATCAGTTGCGGAACGGGAATTTGAATGCACGCAGCAGAGCGCGGCCTTCGTCATCCGAACGAGCAGTGGTGGTCAGGGTGATGTCCAAACCGCGCAGAGCATCGATCTTGTCGTAGTCGATTTCCGGGAAGATGATCTGCTCTTTCACGCCCATGCTGTAGTTGCCACGGCCATCGAAGGACTTGGCATTCAGGCCGCGGAAGTCGCGGACCCGAGGCAGGGAGATCGCCAGCAGGCGGTCCAGGAATTCGTACATTTTTTCGCGACGCAGGGTCACCTTGACACCGATCGGCCAGCCTTCACGGACTTTGAAGCCCGCGATGGATTTACGAGCGAAAGTCACAACCGGCTTTTGACCAGTGATCTTTTCCAGGTCGGCAACAGCGTGCTCGATGACTTTCTTGTCACCGATTGCTTCGCCCAGACCCATGTTCAGGGTGATCTTGGTAACGCGCGGAACTTCCATCACGTTCGACAGCTTAAGTTCTTCCTTAAGCTTGGGAGCGATTTCGTTCCGGTAAATCTCTTTCAGTCGTGCCATGGTCTTCTACCTAGCAGTGTTCAAGCATCAACCGCTTTTTGGGTCGACTTGAAGACACGAATTTTTTTACCGTCTTCTACTTTGAAACCAACGCGGTCAGCCTTGTTGGTTTCGCCATTGAAGATGGCAACGTTGGAAGCGTGCAGAGGCGCTTCTTTTTCGACGATACCGCCCTGAACGCCCGCCATCGGGTTAGGCTTGGTATGACGCTTGACCAGGTTCACACCACCAACGACCAGACGGTCATCAGCCAGAACCTTCAGCACCTTACCGCGCTTACCTTTGTCTTTGCCGGCGATCACGATGATCTCGTCGTCACGACGAATCTTTTGCATGTCGGATCTCCTTACAGCACTTCAGGGGCGAGCGAGACGATCTTCATGAACTTCTCAGTACGAAGTTCACGGGTCACTGGCCCGAAGATGCGAGTGCCGATCGGCTCTTGCTTGGTGTTCAGCAGAACAGCAGCGTTGCCGTCGAAACGAATGATGGAACCGTCAGCGCGACGTACACCGTGACGGGTACGGACGACAACAGCAGTCATCACCTGGCCTTTTTTGACCTTACCGCGCGGAATTGCTTCCTTGACGGTTACTTTGATGATGTCACCGATACCGGCGTAACGGCGGTGCGAACCGCCGAGCACCTTGATGCACATGACGCGACGAGCGCCGCTGTTATCGGCCACATCGAGCATGGATTGAGTCTGAATCATAAAATTTCTCCGACCCTTAGCCCTTAGACTTCAACAGCGCGTTCGAGGACTTCAACCAGTGCCCAGGACTTGGTCTTGGCCAGCGGACGGGTTTCGCGGATGGAAACCTTGTCGCCGATCTTGCACTGGTTGGATTCGTCGTGCGCGTGCAGCTTAGTCGAACGCTTAACGTATTTACCGTAGATCGGGTGCTTGACGCGACGCTCGATCAGAACGGTGATGGTCTTGTCCATTTTGTCGCTGACGACACGGCCAGTCAGCGTACGGACGGTTTTTTCAGCTTCAGCCATGATCACTTACCTGCCTGCTGGTTAAGCACAGTTTTCACGCGAGCGATGTCACGCTTAACTTGCGAGAGCAGGTGCGACTGCCCCAACTGGCCAGTTGCTTTCTGCATACGCAGATTGAACTGGTCGCGCAGCAAGCCGAGCAGTTGCTCATTCAGTTGCTGTGCAGATTTTTCACGAAGTTCATTCGCTTTCATCACATCACCGTCCGCTTAACAAAGGAGGTGGCGAGAGGCAGCTTTGCAGCAGCCAGGGCGAAAGCTTCGCGCGCCAGCTCTTCAGAAACACCCTCGATCTCGTACAGGACTTTGCCTGGCTGGATCTGGGCAACCCAGTATTCCACGGAACCCTTACCTTTACCCATACGAACCTCGAGAGGCTTCTTGGAGATCGGCTTGTCCGGGAACACACGGATCCAGATCTTACCGCCACGCTTAACGTGACGGGTCAGCGCACGACGTGCGGACTCGATCTGGCGGGCGGTGAGGCGACCGCGAGCAACAGCTTTCAGGGCGAATTCGCCGAAGCTGACTTTGCTACCGCGCAGTGCCAGACCACGGTTGTGGCCGGTCATCTGCTTGCGGAATTTTGTACGCTTTGGTTGCAACATTTGGCGTACCCCTTACTTAGCAGCTTTTTTACGAGGCGCTGGTGCTTGTGGTTTCAGTTCTTCTTGGCGACCACCAATAACTTCGCCTTTGAAGATCCAAACCTTCACACCGATCACACCGTAAGTGGTGTGAGCTTCGTAGGTGTTGTAGTCGATATCGGCACGCAGGGTGTGCAGCGGCACACGACCTTCGCGATACCACTCGGTACGAGCAATCTCAGCACCGCCGAGACGACCGCTCACCTGGATCTTGATGCCCTTGGCACCAATACGCATGGCGTTCTGTACGGCGCGCTTCATGGCGCGACGGAACATTACGCGGCGTTCCAGCTGCTGAGCTACGCTCTGCGCAACCAGCATAGCGTCGAGTTCCGGCTTGCGGATCTCTTCGATGTTGATGTGCACAGGCACACCCATCTGCTTGGTCAGGTCCTGACGCAGCTTCTCGACATCTTCACCTTTCTTCCCGATAACGATACCTGGACGAGCGGTGTGGATGGTGATGCGTGCAGTTTGAGCCGGACGATGAATATCGATACGGCTTACGGACGCGCTTTTTAGTTTGTCTTGGAGGTACTCACGCGTTTTCAGATCCTTCAACAGGTAATCTGCGTAAGTAGCACCGTCTGCGTACCAGACGGAGGTGTGCTCCTTGACGATTCCCAGGCGAATGCCAGTGGGATGTACTTTCTGACCCATCTGATCGACTCCGTTACTTGTCCGCAACCTTGACAGTGATATGGCAAGACCGCTTGACGATGCGATCAGCACGGCCTTTGGCACGTGGCATGATGCGCTTCAGCGAACGCCCTTCGTTGACGAAGACGGTGGAGACCTTCAGGTCATCAACGTCTGCGCCTTCGTTGTGTTCGGCGTTGGCTACGGCCGACTCGAGGACTTTCTTCATGATTTCAGCGGCTTTTTTGCTGCTGAAGGCCAACAGGTTGAGCGCTTCGCCCACCTTCTTCCCGCGGATCTGGTCGGCGACCAAGCGGGCTTTCTGGGCGGAGATGCGAGCGCCCGACAACTTAGCGGCTACTTCCATTTCCTTACCCCTTAACGCTTGGCTTTCTTGTCAGCCACGTGCCCGCGGTAGGTGCGGGTACCGGCGAACTCGCCCAGTTTGTGGCCGACCATGTCTTCGTTCACGAGAACTGGGACATGTTGACGACCGTTGTGTACCGCGATGGTCAGACCGACCATTTGTGGCAGGATCATCGAACGGCGCGACCAGGTTTTAACTGGCTTGCGATCGTTCTTCTCCACCGCCACTTCGACCTTCTTCAACAGGTGAAGATCGATAAAAGGACCTTTTTTCAGAGAACGTGGCACTGTCGTATCCCTCTAGTTACTTGCGACGACGGACGATCATGTTGTCGGTACGCTTATTACCGCGGGTCTTCGCACCCTTGGTTGGGAAGCCCCATGGCGATACCGGATGACGACCACCGGAGGTACGACCTTCACCACCACCATGTGGGTGGTCAACCGGGTTCATGGCAACGCCACGAACGGTTGGGCGAACGCCGCGCCAGCGTTTGGCACCAGCTTTACCCAGCGAACGCAGGCTGTGCTCGGAGTTCGAGACTTCGCCCAGGGTCGCACGGCACTCAGCCAGGACTTTACGCATTTCACCAGAGCGCAGACGCAGGGTCACGTAGACACCTTCACGAGCGATCAGCTGAGCCGAAGCACCAGCGGAACGTGCGATCTGAGCACCTTTACCCGGCTTCAGTTCGATGCCGTGAATGGTGCTACCTACTGGAATGTTGCGCAGCTGCAGGGAGTTACCGGCCTTGATTGGGGCCAGGGCACCTGCGATCAGCTGGTCGCCAGCGCTCACGCCTTTAGGGGCGATGATGTAGCGACGCTCACCGTCTGCGTAGCACAGCAGGGCGATGTGAGCAGTACGGTTTGGATCGTATTCGATACGCTCGACAGTGGCTGGAATGCCATCTTTGTCGTTGCGACGGAAGTCGACCAGACGGTAATGCTGCTTGTGACCACCACCAACGTGACGAGTGGTAATGCGGCCATTGTTGTTACGACCACCAGACTTCGATTTTTTCTCGATCAGCGGTGCGTGAGGAGCGCCTTTGTGCAGCTCCTTGTTGACCACCTTGACCACGAAACGGCGGCCAGGGGAAGTCGGTTTGCATTTAACGATTGCCATGATGCACCCCTTCCTTACTCAGCACTGCTGCTGAAATCGAGATCTTGGCCTGGCTGAAGGGAGACAATTGCCTTCTTCCAGTCATTACGCTTGCCCAGACCACGTGCGGTACGCTTGGTTTTACCCAGAACGTTAACAGTCGACACGTTTTCAACTTTTACGTTGAACAGGCCTTCGACAGCTTTCTTGATTTCCAGCTTGGTTGCATCGGTAGCAACCTTGAATACGAACTGGCCTTTTTTCTCAGCCAGAACGGTAGCCTTCTCGGAAACGTGCGGGCCAAGGAGGACTTTGAATACGCGTTCCTGGTTCATCCCAGCAGCTCCTCGAATTTCTTCACGGCCGAGACGGTGATCAACACCTTCTCGTATGCGATCAGACTGACCGGGTCGGAACCTTGAACGTCACGTACGTCGACGTGCGGCAGGTTGCGAGCAGCCAGGTACAGGTTCTGATCAACAGCGTCGGAAACGATCAGTACGTCGTTCAGACCCATGCCGTTCAGCTTGTTCAGCAGATCTTTGGTTTTCGGCGCTTCAACAGCGAAGTCCTGAACCACGACCAGACGGTCGCTACGCACCAGCTCAGCGAGGATGGAGCGCAGGGCTGCGCGGTACATCTTCTTGTTGAGCTTCTGCGAGTGATCTTGAGGACGAGCTGCGAAGGTTACACCACCGCCACGCCAGATCGGACCACGGGTGGTACCAGCACGAGCACGGCCAGTACCCTTCTGACGCCATGGGCGCTTACCGCCACCAGCCACGTCGGAACGGGTCTTTTGCTGCTTGGTGCCCTGACGGCCGCCGGCCATGTAGGCCACGACTGCTTGGTGTACCAGCGTCTCGTTGAATTCGCCACCGAAAGCCAGTTCGGAAACTTCGATCGCCTGAGCGTCATTTACATTAAGTTGCATGTCAGTATCCCCTTAACCGCGAGCCTTGACAGCTGGACGTACAACCACGTCGCCGCCAGTAGCGCCAGGAACGGCACCCTTGACGAGCAGCAGGTTGCGCTCAGCGTCTACGCGAACTACTTCCAGGGACTGAACAGTCACGCGCTCGGCGCCCATGTGACCGGACATTTTCTTGCCCTTGAACACACGACCAGGAGTCTGGCACTGGCCGATGGAACCTGGGACACGGTGCGACACGGAGTTACCGTGGGTGTTGTCCTGGCCACGGAAGTTCCAGCGCTTGATGGTACCGGCGAAGCCTTTACCTTTGGACTGACCAGTAACGTCTACCAGCTGGCCTGCAGTGAAGAGTTCAGCTTTGATCAGATCGCCAGCCTGGAAATCGCCTTCTTCAAGACGGAACTCCCAGACACCGCGACCAGCGGCAACGTTGGCCTTGGCGAAGTGGCCTGCCTGAGCGGCAGTCACACGCGAAGCACGACGCTCGCCGACAGTGACTTGCACTGCACGGTAGCCATCGGTTTCTTCAGTTTTGAACTGGGTGACACGATTCGGCTCGATCTCAATGACCGTGACCGGAATGGAGACACCTTCTTCGGTGAAAATGCGGGTCATACCGCACTTGCGACCGATTACACCAATAGTCATGTTGTAAACCTCATGAGTGTACGGGGCTTTCACCCGCTATGGCCGCCCATTTCAGAGCGTTACACGACTAGACCGAAGTCTTAGCCGAGGCTGATCTGTACTTCCACACCTGCCGCCAGATCAAGCTTCATCAGCGCATCAACGGTTTTATCCGTTGGCTGGACGATGTCCAGAACACGCTTATGAGTGCGGATCTCGTACTGGTCACGCGCGTCTTTGTTGACGTGCGGGGAGACCAGAACGGTGAAACGCTCTTTGCGGGTAGGCAGTGGAATAGGACCACGCACTTGTGCACCAGTACGTTTCGCGGTTTCCACGATTTCCTGGGTGGATTGGTCGATCAGGCGATGGTCGAAAGCCTTCAACCTGATACGGATTTGCTGATTTTGCATTGGATTTCAGACTCCAGGCTGTTCCCAACGGACGCACTACGCCCGCTAAAAGGAGGCGTGATTCTATAGACGCCCCCATTTAGTGTCAACCCAATAAAAAAAACCCCCGCTGAGCGGGGGTTTTTTCAATCGGTCGAGTGATTACTCGATGATTTTGGCTACGACGCCGGCGCCGACGGTACGACCGCCTTCACGGATAGCGAAGCGCAGACCGTCTTCCATTGCGATGGTCTTGATCAGGGTAACAGTCATCTGAATGTTGTCACCTGGCATTACCATTTCAACGCCTTCCGGCAGTTCGCAGTTACCGGTCACGTCAGTGGTACGGAAGTAGAACTGAGGACGGTAGCCTTTGAAGAACGGAGTGTGACGACCGCCTTCTTCCTTCGACAGAACGTAGACTTCTGCGGTGAACTTGGTGTGCGGCTTGACCGAACCTGGCTTGACCAGAACCTGGCCACGCTCAACGTCGTCACGCTTGGTACCACGCAGCAGAACACCGCAGTTCTCGCCAGCACGGCCTTCGTCCAGCAGCTTGCGGAACATCTCAACACCGGTGCAGGTGGTGGTGCTGGTGTCACGCAGACCAACGATTTCCAGCGGATCCTGAACGCGGACGATACCACGCTCGATACGGCCGGTAACAACGGTACCACGACCCGAGATCGAGAATACGTCTTCGATTGGCATCAGGAATGGCTGGTCGATGGCACGAACTGGCTCAGGGATGTAGGCATCCAGAGTCTCTACCAGCTTCTTGACAGCGGTAGTACCCATTTCGTTGTCGTCTTTGCCTTCCAGCGCCATACGAGCCGAACCGATGATGATCGGAGTGTCGTCGCCTGGGAAGTCGTAGGTGGACAGCAGGTCGCGAACTTCCATCTCGACCAGTTCCAGCAGCTCAGCGTCGTCTACCAGGTCAGCCTTGTTCAGGAAGACCACGATGTACGGAACGCCAACCTGACGGGACAGCAGGATGTGCTCACGGGTTTGTGGCATCGGACCATCGGCGGCCGAGCAAACCAGGATTGCGCCGTCCATCTGGGCAGCACCGGTGATCATGTTCTTCACGTAGTCAGCGTGACCTGGGCAGTCAACGTGAGCGTAGTGACGAATGTTCGAGTTGTACTCGACGTGAGCGGTGTTGATGGTGATACCGCGCGCTTTTTCTTCCGGAGCCGAGTCGATCTTGTCGAACTCAACGACGGCCGAACCGAAAACTTCGGAGCAGACGCGAGTCAGAGCTGCGGTCAGAGTGGTCTTACCGTGGTCAACGTGGCCGATGGTGCCGACGTTAACGTGGGGAAGGGAACGATCAAATTTTTCTTTAGCCACGACAGTGAACCTCTTGCCTAAAGGGGATTAGCCTTGTTTTTTAACGAGTGCTTCGACGATGTTCGACGGAGCTTCGGCGTATTTGGAGAATTCCATGGAGTAGCTTGCGCGACCCTGAGACATGGAACGAACGTCGGTTGCGTAACCGAACATTTCTCCGAGCGGAACTTCAGCGCGGACGACGCGGCCGGAGACCGACTCATCCATACCTTGTACCAGACCACGACGACGGTTCAGGTCACCCATCACGTCACCCAGGTAGTCTTCCGGGGTTACAACTTCGACCTTCATGATCGGCTCGAGAACCACGCCGCCGCCCTTCTGGGCCAGCTGCTTGGTTGCCATCGAAGCGGCGATCTTGAACGCCATTTCGTTGGAGTCGACGTCGTGGTACGAACCATCGAATACCGCGGCCTTCAGACCGATCAGAGGATAACCGGCAACAACGCCGTTTTTCATCTGCTCTTCGATACCCTTCTGGATCGCAGGGATGTATTCCTTCGGAATCACACCACCAACGACTTCGTTGGCGAACACCAGACCTTCGGTGATGTTGCCCTTGTCGTCCTGATCCGGCTCCGAGAAACGGATCCAGCAGTGACCGAACTGACCACGGCCGCCCGACTGACGAACGAACTTGCCTTCGATCTCGACGTTGGACTTGGTGATCTTCTCGCGGTACGAAACCTGCGGCTTACCGATGTTGGCTTCGACGTTGAACTCGCGCTTCATGCGGTCAACGAGGATGTCCAGGTGCAGCTCGCCCATACCGGAGATGATGGTCTGGCCGGTTTCTTCGTCGGTCTTGACGCGGAACGACGGGTCTTCCTGGGCCAGTTTGCCCAGTGCGATACCCATCTTCTCCTGGTCAGCCTTGGTTTTCGGCTCTACGGAGAGCGAAATTACCGGCTCAGGGAAGTCCATACGCTCGAGGATGATCGGCTTGTCGGCGTTGCACAGGGTGTCACCGGTGGTGACGTCCTTCATGCCGATCAGAGCAGCGATGTCGCCTGCACGTACTTCCTTGATTTCTTCACGCTGGTTGGCGTGCATCTGCACCATACGACCAACGCGCTCTTTCTTGCCCTTGACCGAGTTGATGACGGAGTCACCGGAGGTCAGGAAGCCCGAGTAAACGCGGACGAAGGTCAGAGTACCAACGAACGGGTCGGTGGCAATCTTGAACGCCAGAGCCGAGAACGGCTCGTCGTCGCTAGCGTGACGCTCGTCGTACTGCTCTGCAGTGACTTCATCCTTCGGCACTTCGGCCAGATCAGGGTGGATACCCTTGATCGCAGGAATTTCAGTCGGAGCAGGCAGGAAGTCGATGACGGCGTCGAGAACCAGGGGAACGCCCTTGTTCTTGAACGACGAACCGCAGACAGCCGGAACGATTTCGCTGGCCAGGGTGCGCGCGCGCAGGCCTGCCTTGATCTCTTCGACGGTCAGCTCACCTTCTTCAAGGTACTTGTTCATCAGCTCTTCGCTGGCTTCGGCGGCGGCTTCAACCATGTTGTTGCGCCATTCGTTAGCCAGGTCGACCAGCTCCGCAGGAATCTCTTCCTCGCGGTAGGTGGTACCTTTGTCGTCTTCGTTCCAGTAGATGGCTTTCATCTTGATCAGGTCGACCTGACCCTGGAAGTCGTCTTCAGCACCGATAGCCAGCTGGATCGGAACCGGGGTGTGACCCAGGCGGTTCTTGATCTGGCCGACAACGCGCAGGAAGTTGGCACCAGCACGGTCCATCTTGTTCACGTAGACAACACGTGGAACGCCGTACTTGTTGGCCTGACGCCATACGGTTTCGGACTGTGGCTCAACGCCGGAAGTACCGCAGAACACAACGACCGCGCCGTCGAGTACACGCAGCGAACGCTCTACTTCAATGGTGAAGTCAACGTGGCCGGGGGTATCGATGACGTTTACGCGGTAGTTGTCGTACTGACCACGGGAACCTTTCCAGAAGGTGGTAACGGCAGCGGAGGTAATGGTGATACCGCGCTCCTGCTCCTGCACCATCCAGTCGGTGGTCGCGGCGCCGTCATGCACCTCGCCCATCTTGTGGCTCAGACCTGTGTAGAACAGGATCCGCTCGGTAGTGGTAGTCTTGCCCGCGTCAACGTGGGCGCAGATACCGATGTTACGGTAGCGGTTAATTGCTGTAGTACGAGCCATAAAGCCCTCGCAAAATGATTGATGCTTGAATTAGAAGCGGTAGTGCGAGAACGCTTTGTTGGCTTCAGCCATACGGTGCACGTCTTCACGCTTCTTGACTGCAGCACCTTTGCCTTCGGCAGCATCCAGCAGCTCGCCGGCCAGACGCAGAGCCATCGACTTCTCGCCGCGCTTGCGGGCGTAGTCTACGAGCCAGCGCATTGCCAGAGCGTTACGACGGGATGGACGAACTTCAACCGGAACCTGGTAAGTGGCACCGCCGACACGGCGGGACTTTACTTCGACCAGCGGAGCGATGGCGTCGAGAGCTTTCTCGAAGATTTCCAGGGGGTCGCTGTTCTTGCGTGCTTTGACGGTATCCAGTGCACCGTAAACGATGCGCTCGGCTACAGCCTTCTTGCCGCTTTCCATCACGTGGTTCATGAACTTGGCGAGGATCTGCGATCCGTACTTCGGATCGTCAAGGATCTCACGTTTTGCTGCTACACGACGTCTTGGCATGATAAGCCCTCAAACGGTCTTCAGGTTAGCCCGGGACGTGGGTCTGCGACCCCTGCCCGACCTTACTCTTATCGACTCAAAAAAATGGATGTCTGCAAACGGCCGATTACTTCGGACGCTTGGTACCGTATTTCGAACGACCCTGGTTACGGCCTTTAACGCCCGAAGTATCCAGAGAGCCGCGAACGGTGTGGTAACGAACACCTGGCAAGTCTTTTACACGGCCGCCACGGATCAGGACGACGCTGTGCTCTTGCAGGTTGTGGCCTTCACCACCGATGTACGAGGAAACCTCGAAACCGTTGGTCAGACGCACACGGCATACTTTACGCAGTGCCGAGTTAGGTTTTTTCGGCGTGGTGGTGTACACGCGGGTGCACACGCCACGACGCTGCGGGCAGTTCTGCAGCGCAGGAACGTCGGACTTCTCGACCGAACGCTTACGCGGCTGACGTACCAGCTGGTTGATAGTTGCCATCTACTAGCTCCACTGATTGTCTTGCGACTCTATTGTCTTGCAAGAAAGCCAAAAATTGGCGAGACGGAGCCTCACCAAATTTAAGGGTACAAAAGTCTACGGAGGATCTTGCACCCAGTCAAGACGAGGCCCCGGCCCTCCTCGCCCGATCATCGGCAACATTTGATGTCACCGATGGCCGCTCGAAGCTTGCCGGGGCCCTGCCCTGTACTTAGTTGCCGCTGGAGTTCAGCGCTTCGGTCAGTGCGGCTTCCACCTCACTGGCGCTCACACGCAGCGGTTTGTCGGCATCACGGCGGCGCTTGCGCTCGCTGTGGTAGGCCAGACCGGTACCCGCCGGGATCAGACGACCCACGACCACGTTCTCTTTCAGGCCGCGCAGGTAATCGCGCTTGCCGGTTACCGCCGCTTCGGTCAGTACCCGGGTGGTTTCCTGGAAGGAAGCCGCGGAGATGAACGACTCGGTCGACAGCGAGGCCTTGGTGATACCCAGCAGTACACGGGTGTACTTGGAGATGAACTTGTCTTCCGCTGCCAGGCGCTCGTTTTCCATCAGCACCTGGGTCAGTTCCATCTGGTCGCCCTTGATGAAGCTGGAATCACCCGACTCGGCGATCTCGACCTTGCGCAGCATCTGACGCAGGATGGTCTCGATGTGCTTGTCGTTGATCTTAACGCCTTGCAGACGGTAAACGTCCTGGATCTCGTTGACGATGTACTTCGCCAGCGCGCTCACACCCAGCAGACGCAGGATGTCGTGCGGATCGCTCGGGCCGTCGGAGATAACTTCGCCGCGGTTTACCTGTTCGCCTTCGAAGACGTTCAGGTGGCGCCACTTCGGAATCAGCTCTTCGTACGGATCGCTACCGTCGGTCGGAGTGATGACCAGACGACGCTTGCCCTTGGTCTCTTTACCGAACGCGATGGTGCCGCTGACTTCAGCCAGAATCGAGGCTTCTTTCGGACGGCGCGCTTCGAACAGGTCGGCAACGCGCGGCAGACCACCGGTGATGTCACGGGTCTTCGACGTTTCTTGCGGGATACGCGCGATAACGTCACCAACACCGATCTGGGCACCGTCAGCCACACCAACGAGGGCGTTGGCCGGCAGGAAGTACTGGGCAGGTACGTCGGTACCTGGCAGGTACAGGTCCTTGCCAGCGGCGTCGACCATCTTGATTGCCGGACGGATTTCCTTGCCTGCGGCAGGGCGATCCTTGACGTCCAGCACTTCAATGTTGGTCAAGCCGGTCAGTTCATCGGTCTGACGCTTGATGGTGATGTTTTCTTCCATGCCCACGAAGGTCACGGTACCTTTCAGTTCGGTAACGATCGGGTGGGTGTGCGGGTCCCACTTGGCGACGATGGCGCCAGCTTCGACCTTGTCACCTTCCTTGACCGAAATCACCGCACCGTAAGGCAGCTTGTAACGCTCACGCTCACGACCGAATTCGTCGGCAATGGCCAGCTCGCCGGAACGCGATACGGCAACCAGGTTACCATCGGCACGCTCAACCTGTTTCAGGTTGTGCAGACGCACCATACCGCCGTTCTTCACCTGGACGCTGTCGGCAGCCGAGGTACGGCTTGCAGCACCACCGATGTGGAACGTACGCATGGTCAGCTGGGTACCCGGCTCACCGATCGACTGTGCAGCGATAACGCCGACAGCTTCACCGATGTTCACCTGGTGACCACGAGCCAGGTCACGACCGTAGCACTTGGCGCAGATACCGAAGCGGGTTTCGCAGTTGATCGGCGAACGCACGATCACTTCGTCGATGCTGTTCAGCTCGATGAACTCTACCCACTGCTCGTCGACCAGAGTACCGGCGGGAACGATGACGTCCTCGGTGCCTGGCTTGAACACGTCACGGGCAATGACACGGCCCAGTACGCGCTCACCCAGCGGCTCTACAACGTCGCCGCCTTCGATGTGCGGGGTCATCAGCAGGCCCTGGTCGGTACCGCAGTCGATCTCGGTAACCACCAGATCCTGGGCAACGTCTACCAGACGACGAGTCAGGTAACCGGAGTTCGCAGTCTTCAGTGCGGTATCCGCCAGACCCTTACGAGCACCGTGAGTCGAGATGAAGTACTGGAGTACGCTCAGACCTTCACGGAAGTTCGCGGTGATCGGCGTCTCGATGATCGAGCCGTCCGGCTTGGCCATCAGGCCACGCATACCGGCCAGCTGACGGATCTGGGCTGCGGAACCCCGCGCACCCGAGTCAGCCATCATGTACATCGAGTTGAAGGACTCTTGATCGACTTCGTTGCCATCGCGGTCGATGACCTTCTCTTTCGAGAGGTTGGCCATCATCGCCTTGGACACTTCGTCGTTCGCCTTCGACCACAAGTCGATGACCTTGTTGTACTTCTCGCCCTGGGTTACCAGGCCGGACGCATACTGGCTCTCGATTTCCTTCACTTCATCGGTAGCGTTACCGATGATGCGGGCTTTCTCGTCCGGGATAACGAAGTCGTTAACACCGATGGAAACGCCGGAAATGGTCGAGTAAGCGAAACCGGTGTACATCAGCTGGTCAGCGAAGATAACGGTCTCTTTCAGACCAACCACGCGGTAGCACTGGTTGATCAGCTTGGAGATCGCCTTCTTCTTCATCGGCTGGTTGACCACATCGTACGGCAGGCCTGCCGGTACTACCTGGAACAGCAGCGCACGGCCGACGGTGGTGTCGACGATGCGGGTATTCTTGACCACCGAACCGTCACGCTCTTTCACGGTTTCGTTGATACGAACCTTGATTTTCGCGTGCAGGGCAGCTTCGCCGGCGCGGAATACGCGGTCGACTTCCTGCAGGTCGGCGAATACGCGACCTTCGCCCTTGGCGTTGATGGCTTCACGGGTCATGTAGTACAGACCCAGTACAACGTCCTGCGACGGAACGATGATTGGCTCACCGTTGGCTGGCGACAGGATGTTGTTGGTCGACATCATCAGCGCGCGCGCTTCGAGCTGGGCTTCCAGCGTCAGCGGCACGTGAACGGCCATCTGGTCACCGTCGAAGTCGGCGTTGTACGCGGCACAGACCAGCGGGTGCAGCTGGATAGCCTTACCTTCGATCAGAACCGGTTCAAAGGCCTGGATACCCAGACGGTGCAGGGTCGGCGCACGGTTGAGCAGTACGGGGTGTTCGCGGATCACCTCGGCGAGCACGTCCCACACCTCTGGCAGCTCACGCTCGACCATCTTCTTGGCAGCCTTGATGGTGGTCGCCAGACCACGCATTTCCAGCTTGCCGAAAATGAACGGCTTGAACAGCTCGAGGGCCATCTTCTTCGGCAGACCGCACTGGTGCAGACGCAGGGTCGGGCCTACGGTAATTACCGAACGGCCGGAGTAGTCCACACGCTTACCGAGCAGGTTCTGACGGAAGCGACCTTGCTTACCTTTGATCATGTCGGCCAGGGACTTCAGCGGACGCTTGTTCGAGCCAGTGATGGCGCGACCGCGACGGCCGTTGTCCAGCAGGGCGTCGACCGCTTCCTGCAGCATGCGCTTTTCGTTGCGCACGATGATGTCCGGCGCCGACAGATCGAGCAGGCGCTTCAGACGGTTGTTACGGTTGATCACCCGACGATACAGGTCGTTCAGGTCGGAGGTCGCGAAGCGGCCACCATCCAGCGGCACCAGCGGACGCAGGTCCGGCGGCAGTACTGGCAGGACGGTCAGGACCATCCACTCAGGCAGGTTGCCCGAGCCCTGGAAAGCTTCCATCAGCTTCAGGCGCTTGGACAGCTTCTTGATCTTGGTTTCCGAGTTGGTCTGCGGAATCTCTTCGCGCAGGCGGCCGATCTCGTGTTCCAGGTCGATAGCGTGCAGCAGCTCGCGGACAGCCTCGGCACCCATGCGGGCGTCGAAGTCGTCACCGAACTCTTCCAGCGCTTCGAAGTACTGCTCGTCGTTCAGCAGCTGACCCTTCTCGAGGGTGGTCATGCCCGGGTCGATCACGACGTAGCTTTCGAAGTAGAGCACGCGCTCGATGTCACGCAGGGTCATGTCCATCAGCAGGCCGATACGGGACGGCAGCGACTTCAGGAACCAGATATGGGCAACCGGCGAGGCCAGTTCGATGTGCGCCATGCGCTCACGACGAACCTTGGCCAGGGCAACTTCAACGCCGCACTTCTCGCAGATCACGCCGCGGTGCTTGAGGCGCTTGTACTTGCCGCACAGGCACTCGTAGTCCTTGACTGGGCCAAAGATCTTGGCGCAGAACAGGCCGTCACGCTCAGGCTTGAACGTACGGTAGTTGATGGTTTCCGGCTTCTTAACTTCACCGAACGACCACGAACGGATCATTTCAGGCGACGCCAGACCGATGCGGATGGCGTCGAACTCTTCGACTTGACCCTGGTTTTTCAGCAAATTCAGT
This sequence comes from Pseudomonas sp. LRP2-20, assembly GCF_024349685.1. Classification (NCBI taxonomy): domain Bacteria; kingdom Pseudomonadati; phylum Pseudomonadota; class Gammaproteobacteria; order Pseudomonadales; family Pseudomonadaceae; genus Pseudomonas; species Pseudomonas sp. LR2-20. The sequence goes on from NZ_AP025944.1 coordinate 5,509,115, forward strand.
AGGTCTTTCAAGGCCTTTCCTCCTGGCGGAGCAGGGAGCGGGCATTACCTGCCCCACTCCCCTTCGCGTCACGTGTTATTCGGTTTCCAGATCGATATCGATACCGAGCGAACGGATCTCTTTGATCAACACGTTGAAGGACTCGGGCATGCCCGGCTCCATACGGTGATCGCCATCCACGATGTTCTTGTACATCTTGGTACGGCCGTTCACGTCGTCCGACTTCACTGTGAGCATTTCTTGCAGGGTGTATGCCGCGCCGTATGCTTCCAGCGCCCACACTTCCATCTCCCCGAAACGCTGACCACCGAACTGCGCCTTACCACCCAGCGGCTGCTGGGTAACCAGGCTGTAGGAACCAGTGGAACGCGCGTGCATCTTGTCGTCCACCAAGTGGTTCAGCTTGAGCATGTACATGTAACCAACGGTCACAGGACGCTCGAACTTGTTGCCGGTACGGCCGTCGAACAGCACCATCTGGCCGCTTTCTGGCAGGTCTGCCAGTTTCAGCATGGCCTTGATCTCACGCTCCTTGGCACCGTCGAAGACTGGGGTGGCCATTGGCACGCCTTTCTTCAGGTTGTTCGCCAGGGCGATGATCTCTTCGTCGGTGAACTCTTCCAGGTTCTCCTGACGACCACCGATCTCGTTGTAGATCTCGGTGAGGAAGGTACGCAGTTCAGCGGCTTTACGCTGCTCTTCGATCATGCGGTCGATCTTCTCGCCCAGGCCTTTGGCCGCGAGGCCCAGGTGGGTTTCGAGGATCTGACCGACGTTCATACGCGAAGGTACGCCCAGCGGGTTCAGTACGACGTCGACCGGAGTACCGTTGGCATCGTGCGGCATGTCTTCTACCGGCATGATTACCGAGACGACACCCTTGTTACCGTGACGACCGGCCATCTTGTCACCCGGCTGGATGCGACGGCGGATTGCCAGGTAGACCTTGACGATCTTCAGTACGCCCGGAGCCAGGTCATCGCCCTGCTGCAGCTTGCGCTTCTTGTCTTCGAACTTGTCGTCCAGCAGGCGACGGCGATCGACGATGTACTGCTGAGCCTTTTCCAGCTGCTCGTTCAGTGCATCTTCGGCCATGCGCAGTTTGAACCACTGGCCGTGCTCCAGACCGTCCAGCACTTCGTCAGTGATCACGGTGCCTTTCTTCAGGCCCGCGCCACCGTCGACCACCTGGCCGTTCAGGGCAGCACGCAGACGTTCGAAGGTTGCACCTTCGACGATGCGGAACTCTTCGTTGAGGTCCTTGCGAATCTCGTCCAGCTGCATCTTCTCGATGGACAGGGCGCGGCTGTCGCGCTCGACGCCATCACGGGTGAAGACCTGTACGTCGATGACGGTACCCTTGGTGCCGGTCGGCACGCGCAGGGAGGTGTCCTTAACGTCGCTGGCCTTCTCACCGAAGATTGCGCGCAGCAGTTTTTCTTCCGGAGTCAGCTGGGTTTCGCCTTTTGGCGTAACCTTGCCGACCAGGATGTCGCCAGCGCCGACTTCGGCACCCACGTAGACGATACCGGCTTCGTCCAGCTTGTTCAGTGCGGCTTCACCCACGTTCGGGATGTCCGCAGTGATTTCCTCTGGGCCAAGCTTGGTGTCACGCGCCACACAGGTCAGTTCCTGGATGTGGATGGTGGTGAAGCGGTCTTCCTGAACCACACGCTCGGACAGGCAGATGGAGTCTTCGAAGTTGAAGCCGTTCCACGCCATGAACGCGATGCGCATGTTCTGACCCAGTGCCAGTTCACCCATGTCGGTGGACGGGCCGTCGGCCATGATGTCGCCACGCTGAACCTTGTCACCCTTGCTTACCAGCGGACGCTGGTTGATGCAGGTGTTCTGGTTAGAACGGGTGTACTTGGTCAGGTTGTAGATATCCACACCGGCTTCACCGGTCTCGACTTCGTCATCGGCAACGCGAACGACGATACGGCTGGCGTCGACCGAGTCGATCACACCACCGCGGCGAGCAACCACGCAGACACCGGAGTCACGGGCAACGTTGCGCTCCATGCCGGTACCGACCAGCGGCTTGTCTGCACGCAGGGTAGGTACAGCCTGACGCTGCATGTTCGAACCCATCAATGCACGGTTGGCGTCGTCGTGCTCGAGGAACGGAATCAGCGATGCTGCGACGGAAACAACCTGCTTCGGCGAAACGTCCATCAGGGTGACGTCTTCCGGCGCCTTGACGGTGAATTCGTTCAGGTGACGAACCGCTACCAGCTCATCGATCAGCTGCTTCTTCTCGTTCATCGCGGCCGAAGCCTGAGCGATCACGTGATCCGCTTCTTCGATGGCCGACAGGAACACGATGTCGTCGCTGACCACGCCTTCCTTCACCACGCGGTACGGGCTTTCCAGGAAGCCGTACTGGTTGGTGCGGGCATAGGCTGCCAGGGAGTTGATCAGACCGATGTTCGGACCTTCAGGGGTCTCGATCGGGCACACGCGGCCGTAGTGGGTCGGGTGTACGTCACGGACTTCGAAGCCGGCGCGCTCACGGGTCAGACCGCCAGGGCCGAGTGCGGAGACACGGCGCTTGTGGGTGATCTCGGAGAGCGGGTTGTTCTGGTCCATGAACTGCGAGAGCTGGCTGGAACCGAAGAACTCTTTCACCGCCGCCGCAACCGGCTTGGCGTTGATCAGATCTTGCGGCATCAGGCCTTCGCTTTCGGCCATCGACAGACGTTCCTTGACCGCACGTTCAACACGTACCAGGCCAACACGGAACTGGTTCTCGGCCATCTCGCCGACGCAACGAACGCGACGGTTACCCAGGTGGTCGATGTCGTCGACGATGCCTTTGCCGTTACGGATATCGACCAGGGTCTTCAGAACCTCGACGATGTCTTCCTTGCTCAGCACGCCCGAACCTTCGATCTCGGTACGACCGATACGACGGTTGAACTTCATGCGGCCTACGGCGGACAGGTCGTAACGCTCGGCGCTGAAGAACAGGTTGTTGAACAGGGTCTCGGCAGCATCCTTGGTCGGCGGCTCGCCTGGACGCATCATGCGGTAGATCTCGACCAGGGCTTCCAGCTGGTTGCTGGTGGTGTCGATCTTCAGGGTATCCGAGATGAACGGACCGCAGTCGATGTCGTTGGTGTACAGGGTCTCGATGCGGACGACCTGAGCCTTGGCGATCTTGATCAGCAGCTCGGTGGTCAGCTCGGTGTTGCACTCGGCCAGGATCTCGCCGGTGGCCGGGTGAACGATGGCCTTGGCAGTGGTGCGACCGAGGACGTATTCCATCGGCACGTCCAGCTGGTTGACACCGGCCTTCTCGAGCTGATTGACGTGGCGCGCAGTGATGCGGCGGCCCTGCTCGACAATGACCTTGCCAGCGCCGTCATGGATGTCCATGACCGCAACTTCACCACGCAGACGCTGAGGTACCAGTTCCAGGCTGAGCTTCTCGCCGGAAATATGGAAGACGTTGGTGGTGTAGAAGGTGTTGAGCACTTCTTCCGTGCTGTAACCCAGCGCGCGCAGCAGCACCGAGGCCGGCAGCTTGCGGCGACGGTCGATACGCACGAACACGCAGTCTTTCGGGTCGAACTCGAAGTCCAGCCACGAACCGCGGTAAGGGATGATGCGAGCGGAGTACAGCAGCTTGCCGGAGCTGTGCGTCTTGCCACGGTCGTGGTCGAAGAACACACCAGGCGAACGGTGCAGCTGGGAAACGATTACTCGTTCGGTACCGTTGATAACGAAGGTACCGTTCTCAGTCATCAGGGGGATTTCACCCATGTAGACTTCTTGCTCTTTGATGTCCTTGATCGCTTTGTTCGACGATTCCTTGTCGAAGATGATCAGGCGCACCTTGACCCGCAGTGGGACCGCGAAGGTCACGCCACGCAGGACACATTCCTTCACATCGAAGGCGGGATCGCCCAGGCGGTAGCCTACGTACTCCAGGGCAGCATTGCCGGAGTAGCTGATGATCGGGAATACCGACTTGAAGGCCGCGTGCAGGCCGACGTCACGGAACTGATCCTTGGATGCTCCCGCTTGCAGGAATTCGCGATACGAATCCAGCTGGATGGCCAGAAGATATGGCACATCCATGACGTCCGGCAACTTGCTAAAGTCCTTGCGGATACGTTTTTTCTCAGTGTATGAGTAAGCCATCAGCGTTCCCCAGCTTGGTCACCTGCTTGTTTGGCTTCTCCCGGCGGGAGCAGCCAGAAAATCGTGCAAACCCCTTGGTTTGCGCACCCACATGGGTGTCTTGCAGCGTGTTATCGGGGCCGGCTTGACCAGCCACCAATAACGGAAAAAGGCCGGTGGCATAAGCCACCAGCCATCAGCCTTTCGCTCAACGCTCAGGCTGGCATCGCAAAGTCGAAATTACTTCAGCTCGACTTTAGCGCCTGCTTCTTCCAGCTTCTTCTTAGCGTCTTCAGCGGCTTCTTTCGAAACGCCTTCAGCTACAACCTGAGGAGCGCCATCGACTTTCTCTTTGGCTTCTTTCAGGCCCAGACCGGTCAGTTCGCGAACGGCTTTGATCACGTTCACTTTCTTGTCGCCGGCTTCAACCAGAACAACGTTGAACTCGGTCTGCTCTTCAACAGCGGCGGCAGCAGCAGCTGGGCCAGCGGCAACAGCGGCAGCAGCGGTAACGCCGAAGGTTTCTTCCATCGCTTTGATCAGTTCAACAATTTCCAGAACAGTTTTCTGGCCGATCGCTTCGATGATTTGCTCGTTAGTCAGAGACATGACTTAAATCCTGTATTGGGGTGACAGCCTACGCAGCCATCAAATTAAACGTATGATTTTGAAAGAGTTGCGCGTGCCTTAGGCAGCAGCAGCTTCTTTCTGGTCGCGCAGAGCTGCCAGGGTACGAGCCAGCTTGCTGGTTGCACCTTGGATTACGCTCATCAGCTGTGCGATAGCCTCGTCGCGAGTTGGCAGAGTTGCCAGCACGTCGATCTGGTTAGCGGCAAGGAACTTGCCGTCAAACGCAGCTGCCTTGATCTCGAACTTGTCCTGACCCTTGGCGAACTCTTTGAACAGACGGGCAGCAGCGCCCGGGTGTTCGTTGGAGAAAGCAATCAGGGTCGGGCCTTTGAACGCGTCGTTGAGGATCGAGAATTCGGTGCCTTCAACAGCGCGCTTGAGCAGGGTGTTACGTACGACACGTACGTATACGCCAGCTTCGCGGGCCTCTTTACGGAGTCCGGTCATTGCGCCTACAGTCACACCACGGGCATCGGCCACGACAGCGGACAGAGCGACTTTGGCAGCCTCGTTGACTTCAGCGACGATGGCCTTCTTGTCTTCGAGTTTAATTGCCACGGGTTTACTCCTGGTTTTTACCGTTTCATCTGGCCGAAGCCGGATGTCGTTTTGGTGTCTGATTCGGTAACGAATCGGGAGCACCATCTGCGTGGGCTGGTGTTTTAAGGCTTGCGCCGCCTACGGTCTTGGATAGCCCCCGCCAGGCAGGGACCCCAATTTTTGCAGGTGGCGCGACAAGTCGCGCCACCGTGTTCTTACACGTTCAGCGAGCTCTGATCGATGATCAGACCTGGGCCCATGGTGGTGCTCAGGGTAACGCGCTTGACGTAGATACCTTTCGAAGAAGCAGGCTTGATACGCTTCAGGTCAGCGATCAGGGCTTCAACGTTTTCCTTCAGCTTGTCAGCTTCGAAGCCGATTTTGCCAACGGAGGTGTGGATGATACCGTTTTTGTCGGTACGGTAGCGAACCTGACCAGCCTTGGCGTTTTTGACAGCGCCGGCTACGTCTGGAGTCACGGTACCCACTTTCGGGTTAGGCATCAGGCCGCGAGGACCCAGAACCTGACCCAGCTGACCTACAACGCGCATGGCATCAGGCGATGCGATGACGACGTCATAGTTCAGGTCGCCGCCTTTCATTTCGGCAGCCAGATCGTCCATACCTACGCGGTCAGCGCCGGCAGCCAGAGCGGCCTCAGCAGCTGGACCCTGGGTGAAGACGGCAACACGTACGGTCTTGCCAGTGCCGTGTGGCAGCACGGTAGCGCTACGAACGACCTGGTCGGATTTACGCGGGTCAACACCGAGGTTAACGGCGATGTCGTAGGACTCTACGAACTTGGCAGCCGGCAGCGAAGCGAGCAGAGTTGCGGCTTCTTCGAAGTTGTAGGCCTTGCCTGCTTCGATTTTCTCGGCGATTGCCTTTTGGCGCTTGGTCAGCTTAGCCATTACACACCCTCCACGTTCAGGCCCATGCTGCGGGCAGAGCCAGCGATGGTGCGTACAGCTGCGTCCAGGTCAGCGGCGGTCAGATCAGCCTGTTTAGCTTTGGCGATGTCTTCCAGCTGAGCACGGGTAACGGTACCGACTTTAACGGTGTTCGGGCGAGCCGAACCACTGGTCAGGCCAGCAGCTTTCTTCAGCAGAACCGAGGCAGGGGTGCTCTTGGTCTCGAAGGTGAAGCTACGGTCGCTGTAGACAGTGATGATTACTGGAGTCGGCAGACCGGCTTCTTGACCCTGGGTACGGGCGTTGAAGGCCTTGCAGAACTCCATGATGTTCACACCGTGTTGGCCCAGAGCTGGACCGACGGGTGGGCTTGGGTTGGCCTGGCCGGCCTTAACTTGCAGCTTGATGTAAGCCTGAATCTTCTTAGCCATGAGCTACTCCAAAATCGGGTACGAACGCCTGATGGCTCCCCGGATGACTTGCGTTTTATCCCAGTGACGACAAAACCCCGCAGCACACAGGGCTGCGGGGTATGGGATGCTTCGTCCGCCTAGACCTTCTCGACCTGGCTGAACTCGAGCTCCACCGGAGTAGAGCGACCGAAAATGAGCACTGCAACCTGCAGGCGGCTCTTCTCGTAGTTAACCTCTTCGACACTACCATTGAAGTCAGCGAACGGACCGTCAATGACTCGAACCACTTCACCCGGCTCGAACAGCGTCTTCGGCTTCGGCTTATCACTACCATCGGCAACGCGACGCAGGATAGCCTCGGCTTCTTTATCGGTAATCGGCGCAGGCTTGTCTGCAGTACCACCGATAAAGCCCATCACACGAGGGGTGTCCTTGACCAAGTGCCAAGTCCCTTCGTTCATCTCCATCTGGACCAACACGTAGCCAGGGAAGAATTTACGCTCACTCTTGCGCTTCTGGCCGTTGCGCATTTCAACGACTTCTTCGGTCGGGACCAGGATCTCGCCGAAACCGTCTTCCATGCCAGCCAGCTTCACGCGCTCGATCAGGGAGCGCATTACATGCTTCTCGTAACCCGAGTAAGCATGCACAACATACCAACGCTTAGCCACGGGACACCTTTAGCCAACGATCAGGGAGACCGCCCAGCCGAGCAGGGAATCAAGACCCCACAGCAGCAGTGCCATAACCAGCACGACAGCCACGACAATCAGCGTGGTCTGGGTGGTTTCCTGGCGGGTCGGCCACACGACTTTACGGATCTCGGTACGAGCTTCCTTCGCCAGCGCAAAGAACGACTTACCCTTCGCAGTCTGCAGAGCTACAAAGCCTGCGACAGCAGCCAGGGCGAGAAGTGCAAGGACGCGATACAGAATCGGAGAGGCGGAGTAATACTGATTACCCACTACGCCAACAACCACCAAAGCCACTACAGCCAGCCACTTGAACAGATCAAAACGCGATTCTTGGGCTTCAGTTTTGGGGGTCATCGAGGAGGATCCTGTAAGAAGAAAGCCATCACACCGAGGTGAAATGGCAGGTCAGGAGGGAATCGAACCCCCAACCTACGGTTTTGGAGACCGTCGCTCTGCCAATTGAGCTACTGACCTGTAACGCTGTATCAGGCCGGCCATTATACCGGCCTGATCAAGTAAATCAACTACTTATTCAATAATTTTTGCTACGACGCCGGCGCCGACGGTACGACCGCCTTCACGGATAGCGAAGCGCAGACCGTCTTCCATTGCGATGGTCTTGATCAGGGTAACAGTCATCTGAATGTTGTCACCTGGCATTACCATTTCAACGCCTTCCGGCAGTTCGCAGTTACCGGTCACGTCAGTGGTACGGAAGTAGAACTGAGGACGGTAGCCTTTGAAGAACGGAGTGTGACGACCGCCTTCTTCCTTCGACAGAACGTAGACTTCTGCGGTGAACTTGGTGTGCGGCTTGACCGAACCCGGCTTGACCAGAACCTGGCCACGCTCAACGTCGTCACGCTTGGTACCACGCAGCAGAACGCCGCAGTTCTCGCCAGCACGGCCTTCGTCCAGCAGCTTGCGGAACATCTCAACACCGGTGCAGGTGGTGGTGGTGGTGTCACGCAGACCAACGATTTCCAGCGGATCCTGAACGCGGACGATACCACGCTCGATACGGCCGGTAACAACGGTACCACGACCCGAGATCGAGAATACGTCTTCGATTGGCATCAGGAACGGCTGGTCGATGGCACGAACTGGCTCAGGGATGTAGGCATCCAGAGTCTCTACCAGCTTCTTGACAGCGGTAGTACCCATTTCGTTGTCGTCTTTGCCTTCCAGCGCCATACGAGCCGAACCGATGATGATCGGAGTGTCGTCGCCTGGGAAGTCGTAGGTGGACAGCAGGTCGCGAACTTCCATCTCGACCAGTTCCAGCAGCTCAGCGTCGTCTACCAGGTCAGCCTTGTTCAGGAAGACCACGATGTACGGAACGCCAACCTGACGGGACAGCAGGATGTGCTCACGGGTTTGTGGCATCGGACCATCGGCGGCCGAGCAAACCAGGATTGCGCCGTCCATCTGGGCAGCACCGGTGATCATGTTCTTCACGTAGTCAGCGTGACCTGGGCAGTCAACGTGAGCGTAGTGACGAATGTTCGAGTTGTACTCGACGTGAGCGGTGTTGATGGTGATACCGCGCGCTTTTTCTTCTGGAGCCGAGTCGATTTTGTCGAACTCAACGACGGCCGAACCGAAAACTTCGGAGCAGACGCGAGTCAGAGCTGCGGTCAGAGTGGTCTTACCGTGGTCAACGTGGCCGATAGTGCCGACGTTAACGTGGGGAAGGGAACGATCAAACTTTTCCTTAGCCATCGATACAATCCTCCGCAGAAGAAAATAGTCTTACGCTGATAAAACAAAGGCAGATATTTTCATATCTGCCTTGTTTATATGGAGCTCTTGAGCGGACTTGAACCGCTGACCTCACCCTTACCAAGGGTGTGCTCTACCAACTGAGCTACAAGAGCGAAACACTTTGCGCAAAATCCAGCAAACTTGGAGCGGGTAGCGGGAATCGAACCCGCATCATCAGCTTGGAAGGCTGAGGTTCTACCACTAAACTATACCCGCGGAGCTTGCGGCTCTCGCTAAAACTGGTGGAGGGAGAAGGATTCGAACCTTCGAAGCTCTCGCAACGGATTTACAGTCCGTCCCCTTTGACCGCTCGGGAATCCCTCCAGATGTGGCCGGCATTCTATGTGTCTGCCGTCCTAGTGTCAAGCTTTTTTTCAAATTTTTTCAATCAAATCTGAAACTTAGCTGCTTTGACACCGACTTCCAGTTCTGCCACCTAAGTGGTGTTCCCTGTGAAGCGGGCGCCATTCTATCAAGCTATTCGCCAGTTGCAATACCCTGGCAGAAAATAATTTTGTGTTTTAAGTCTTTGAAATCGTTGGAAAGACTCTCCAGCACTGTTTGATCCAGCAAACGCTCGCTTTCCGGGGAAATCTTGAGCCACAACCCCTCGGCTCCAGGTAGCTGACCGGACACCGGTGCCGCATTGATATCCAGGCTCAACAAGCGCTGTCGCAGCGCATCGAGCTGCTCGCGAACCGACAGGCCGCCGACTACAAGGCATTCGTCACGGCGCCGGGCCGGCGCAGATGCGCCCGTTTCCTTGAGCAGGCGAATCTCTTGCTGGTTACCTTTGTACAACGACAACGGGGCGACATCCTTCGCCTTCAGCGGGGCTTCCTGTTGGTGCCAGACGTAATAGAAGACGTTGAGCACCAGCAACAGCAGAAACAACCAACGCATAAGCACCTCAGTCCAGTGGACAGGCCATCGCCAGGCCGACAAATACCAGGTCGGGAACTACTCTGGCCTGTGGCGCCGCCTCGCGCACCAGCGGCGCATCCCCACCCGTCAGGAATACAGTGAATTCTTCACCCCACAAGGCCCGCGCCTGCTCGAGCTGGGTACGGGCAAAGCCCTGCAGCATCAATACACAACCGCGCTCTACCGCTTCTACAGTGGAACGCCCTGGCGCAAGGCTGCTCAAGGCACGTTCGGCCGATGCATCGTCATAGCGAATACGGCGGGTATGCGTACGCAACTGGCTGCGCATCAACGGCATGCCTGGGCATATGTAGCCTCCCAGGTGCTCGCCATCCGCCGAGACGAAATCGGCCTTGGCCGCAGTGCCCAGATCAATGACCAGGCAGGCCCCCTTGGCGAGATGGAAGGCCCCCAACGCTGCCAGCCAGCGGTCCATGCCCAGGCGCTGGTAATCATCATAACCATTGCGTACACCTGCCATTTCCTGTGCAGGCTCGGCAACACGCGCAACGACCGCAAAAGCCTTGGAGATCAGCGCACAGAGGGCAGCGGTTTCATCCTCGCTGCGCACACTGACAATTCGGCAACCTGTCAGTCGCAATGACGCAAGAGCCGCGACCTCGTCAACCAGCGCCTGATCGGAATCAACAATCCCACCACCTACAATGGTGGCGTCAGCAGCGTGAATGACACGCCACTTGATAAAACTGTTACCGCAATCGAGCTCAAGAATCATCACGCAACCTCAAACTGAGCTCACCACCACTGAAGCTCTTTTCCACACCGTCGACCTCGAGGCGCAATCCACCCTGTCCGTCCACCCCCAGCACGACACCATCGATACGGGTGGTACCCGCAATGAGAGACACATTACGCCCCTGCCACAGATGCGCCTGCTCCCACTCTTCCTGGAACGCCGCAAAGCCGTAGCGCCGATGACGGGCCAACTCATGTTGCAACTGCTGACTGAGCATGGCGACCAGACGATTGCGATCTATTGTCGCGCCGACTTCACGCCGCATCGAGGTCCACTGCTGATCGACCTGCTCATTGGCCTGCATGTTCACATTAATGCCAATGCCAAGCACGACATGGCAGACGTCTGCGGGGTCACCCACAAGCTCCAGGAGAATACCGGTGATCTTCTGCCCACGGACCAGAACATCGTTGGGCCATTTCAACCCCACGTCCTTCACGCCAAACCCCTGGAGCGTGCGCATCACGGCCAGCCCGACCACCAGGCTGAGACCTTCCAGCTGGCGCATTCCGCCATCGACGCGCAAAACCAGGCTGTAGTAGAGATTTTCTGCGAATGGACTTATCCACATGCGACCGCGGCGACCACGCCCGGCACTCTGACGCTCTGCCAGGACCAGGAATGGAGCCGGTTGCCCTTCGCTGGCAAGACGCAAGCCTTCGGCATTGGTCGAATCGATGGTCTCGTGGATGAAAACAGGCCAGCGATCGCCTTCGGTGAACTCAGCGATCGCCTGCGTATCGAGCAAGCTCAGCGGTACGGCCAGCTGGTAGCCACGCCCACGGACTTTATGAATGGTGAGGTTCAGCTCACTTTCCAGGTGTTGCAGCTGCTTCCAAACGGCGCTGCGACTCACCCCGAGGGCTGCCCCCAAGGCTTCTCCGGAATGGAACCGGCCATCCTTGAGGAGATTCAACAACTTCAGCATGCCAGTCTCGACTTGGAATAAGGCTGGCATGATAGCTAGGGGTCGTTGACTTGCATAGGAAAAGGGCTGCGGGTAACCGCCAGAAACACCGAGTATGCAGGCCGGAAAAGACAAAACCCCTACCTGCATGCGCAGATAGGGGTTTTGCGAAATGAATCTTGACGATGACCTACTCTCACATGGGGAAACCCCACACTACCATCGGCGATGCATCGTTTCACTACTGAGTTCGGGATGGGATCAGGTGGTTCCAATGCTCTATGGTCGTCAAGAAATTCTGTTGCCAGAATGTCCTGTTGGACAGCCCAGCGAATTCGGATATGCGATATTTGTGATGTTGCTGCGAACTTTCGGTTCGTTTCGTCTTCACCACCGCAATCTGCGCTAGCAAATTGCTTGGGTGTTATATGGTCAAGCCTCACGGGCAATTAGTATTGGTTAGCTCAACGCCTCACAGCGCTTACACACCCAACCTATCAACGTCGTAGTCTTCGACGGCCCTTTAGGGGATTCAAGATCCCAGTGAGATCTCATCTTGAGGCAAGTTTCCCGCTTAGATGCTTTCAGCGGTTATCTCTTCCGAACATAGCTACCCGGCAATGCCACTGGCGTGACAACCGGAACACCAGAGGTTCGTCCACTCCGGTCCTCTCGTACTAGGAGCAGCCCCTCTCAAATCTCAAACGTCCACGGCAGATAGGGACCGAACTGTCTCACGACGTTCTAAACCCAGCTCGCGTACCACTTTAAATGGCGAACAGCCATACCCTTGGGACCGGCTTCAGCCCCAGGATGTGATGAGCCGACATCGAGGTGCCAAACACCGCCGTCGATATGAACTCTTGGGCGGTATCAGCCTGTTATCCCCGGAGTACCTTTTATCCGTTGAGCGATGGCCCTTCCATACAGAACCACCGGATCACTAAGACCTACTTTCGTACCTGCTCGACGTGTTTGTCTCGCAGTCAAGCGCGCTTTTGCCTTTATACTCTACGACCGATTTCCGACCGGTCTGAGCGCACCTTCGTACTCCTCCGTTACTCTTTGGGAGGAGACCGCCCCAGTCAAACTACCCACCATACACTGTCCTCGATCCGGATAACGGACCTGAGTTAGAACCTCAAAGTTGCCAGGGTGGTATTTCAAGGATGGCTCCATGAGAACTGGCGTCCCCACTTCAAAGCCTCCCACCTATCCTACACAAGCAAATTCAAAGTCCAGTGCAAAGCTATAGTAAAGGTTCACGGGGTCTTTCCGTCTAGCCGCGGATACACTGCATCTTCACAGCGATTTCAATTTCACTGAGTCTCGGGTGGAGACAGCGCCGCCATCGTTACGCCATTCGTGCAGGTCGGAACTTACCCGACAAGGAATTTCGCTACCTTAGGACCGTTATAGTTACGGCCGCCGTTTACCGGGGCTTCGATCAAGAGCTTCGCTTGCGCTAACCCCATCAATTAACCTTCCGGCACCGGGCAGGCGTCACACCCTATACGTCCACTTTCGTGTTTGCAGAGTGCTGTGTTTTTAATAAACAGTCGCAGCGGCCTGGTATCTTCGACCGGCATGGGCTTACGGAGCAAGTCCTTCACCCTCGCCGGCGCACCTTCTCCCGAAGTTACGGTGCCATTTTGCCTAGTTCCTTCACCCGAGTTCTCTCAAGCGCCTTGGTATTCTCTACCTAACCACCTGTGTCGGTTTGGGGTACGGTTCCCAGTTATCTGAAGCTTAGGAGCTTTTCTTGGAAGCATGGCATCAACCACTTCGCGCTCTAAAGAGCACTCGTCATCAGCTCTCGGCCTTGAGATCCCGGATTTGCCTAAGATCTCAGCCTACCACCTTAAACTTGGACAACCAACGCCAAGCTGGCCTAGCCTTCTCCGTCCCTCCATCGCAATAACTGGAAGTACAGGAATATTAACCTGTTTTCCATCGACTACGCTTTTCAGCCTCGCCTTAGGGACCGACTAACCCTGCGTCGATTAACGTTGCGCAGGAAACCTTGGTCTTTCGGCGTGCGAGTTTTTCACTCGCATTGTCGTTACTCATGTCAGCATTCGCACTTCTGATACCTCCAGCAAGCTTCTCAACTCACCTTCACAGGCTTACAGAACGCTCCTCTACCGCATCACCAAAGGTGATACCCGTAGCTTCGGTGCATGGTTTGAGCCCCGTTACATCTTCCGCGCAGGCCGACTCGACTAGTGAGCTATTACGCTTTCTTTAAAGGATGGCTGCTTCTAAGCCAACCTCCTAGCTGTCTAAGCCTTCCCACATCGTTTCCCACTTAACCATGACTTTGGGACCTTAGCTGACGGTCTGGGTTGTTTCCCTTTTCACGACGGACGTTAGCACCCGCCGTGTGTCTCCCATGCTCGGCACTTGTAGGTATTCGGAGTTTGCATCGGTTTGGTAAGTCGGGATGACCCCCTAGCCGAAACAGTGCTCTACCCCCTACAGTGATACATGAGGCGCTACCTAAATAGCTTTCGAGGAGAACCAGCTATCTCCGAGCTTGATTAGCCTTTCACTCCGATCCACAGGTCATCCGCTAACTTTTCAACGGTAGTCGGTTCGGTCCTCCAGTCAGTGTTACCTAACCTTCAACCTGCCCATGGATAGATCGCCCGGTTTCGGGTCTATACCCAGCGACTAAACGCCCTATTAAGACTCGCTTTCGCTACGCCTCCCCTATTCGGTTAAGCTCGCCACTGAATATAAGTCGCTGACCCATTATACAAAAGGTACGCAGTCACCTAACAAAGTAGGCTCCCACTGCTTGTACGCATACGGTTTCAGGTTCTATTTCACTCCCCTCTCCGGGGTTCTTTTCGCCTTTCCCTCACGGTACTGGTTCACTATCGGTCAGTCAGTAGTATTTAGCCTTGGAGGATGGTCCCCCCATGTTCAGACAAAGTTTCTCGTGCTCCGTCCTACTCGATTTCATTGACAAGAGATTTTCGTGTACGGGGCTATCACCCACTATGGCCGCACTTTCCAGAGCGTTCCACTAATCTCAAATCAACTTAAGGGCTGGTCCCCGTTCGCTCGCCACTACTAAGGGAATCTCGGTTGATTTCTTTTCCTCAGGGTACTTAGATGTTTCAGTTCCCCTGGTTCGCCTCTTGCACCTATGTATTCAGTACAAGATACTCAGCTTATGCTGAGTGGGTTCCCCCATTCAGAGATCTCTGGATCACAGTCTGTTTGCCGACTCCCCAAAGCTTATCGCAGGCTACCACGTCTTTCATCGCCTCTGACTGCCAAGGCATCCACCGTATGCGCTTCTTCACTTGACCATATAACCCCAAGCAATCTGGTTATACTGTGAAGACGACATTCGCCGAAAATTCGCATGTTGCTCATTGCTGAGCAGAACTCACAAATTTTACCTTAGCCTGATCCACCAGCAGTGAAACTGGTGTTCAGTCTATATCTATCACATATCCGAATTTTTAAAGAACGATCTGACAAAAGTCAGAAATCAACATTCGAACTGAATGTTCATTTCTAAGTTCTGAGCAGTGACTGCGTACCGCGAAAGTGGTGGAGCCAAGCGGGATCGAACCGCTGACCTCCTGCGTGCAAGGCAGGCGCTCTCCCAGCTGAGCTATGGCCCCGTATTCTACGGCTGAACCATGTAATGGTAGGTCTGGGCAGATTTGAACTGCCGACCTCACCCTTATCAGGGGTGCGCTCTAACCAACTGAGCTACAGACCTATAACAGGGTCGCGTTACAGCATCGTCTTTTACAATGAATCAAGCAATTCGTGTGGGAGCTCATCAGCAGGCTGATGTCGTCGATTAAGGAGGTGATCCAGCCGCAGGTTCCCCTACGGCTACCTTGTTACGACTTCACCCCAGTCATGAATCACACCGTGGTAACCGTCCTCCCGAAGGTTAGACTAGCTACTTCTGGTGCAACCCACTCCCATGGTGTGACGGGCGGTGTGTACAAGGCCCGGGAACGTATTCACCGCGACATTCTGATTCGCGATTACTAGCGATTCCGACTTCACGCAGTCGAGTTGCAGACTGCGATCCGGACTACGATCGGTTTTGTGAGATTAGCTCCACCTCGCGGCTTGGCAACCCTCTGTACCGACCATTGTAGCACGTGTGTAGCCCAGGCCGTAAGGGCCATGATGACTTGACGTCATCCCCACCTTCCTCCGGTTTGTCACCGGCAGTCTCC